>JAJTFR010000001.1 GCA_021298455.1 Sphingomonadales bacterium
ACCGCATCGCCCATCGGCTTGCCCATTTCGATGCTGTCGAGTCGGCCTAATTCCTCAGCATGGGCCGACACCAGCCGCGCCAATTCGAGCAATTGCGCTTGGCGCTCGCCGCTGCTCAGATTGCGCCAGCCCGCGTCCCACGCGGCGCGCGCCGCTTGAACGGCGGCATCTACGTCACTTTGTGAACAAAGCGGCAGCGATTGGCCGGTCTTGCCATCGGCCGGATTAAGCCGATTCATTTCGCCAGCACCTCCTGCCTGCCGAGCTCCGCCAAAGAAGGGGCGCAAGTCAGTGGCAGTTCCAGTCAGCTTGATTTCGGCGTTCATTGCACGGTCTCCGGCGTCTTGGCCTGTTGCTTGATCAAGTCAGCGCCCCTTTCGCCGATCATGATCGCGCTAGCGTTGATGTTGCCCGCTGGCAGCGTCGGCATCACTGATGCGTCCACCACCCAAAGCCCGGAAACGCCGCGCACCCGCAACTCCGGATCAACCACCGATGCGGGATCGCTCCCCATCCGGCAGCTGCAGGAGACATGGTACATCGGGAAAGCGAATTGCCGGATATAGCGTTCCAGCTCAGCATCGCTTTCAACTTCTGCGCCCGGCAGCCGCTCATCGACCAACACATCACGGAACGGTTCGGCATGGGCAATCTTGCGCAGAATGCGGCAACCCGCCACCATCTGATCGACTTCGCTCTGCTCGCCGAGCAAAGGGTAGTTGATCAGCGGCTTGTCCTTGGGGTCGGCCGATTTGAGTCTCACGGTCCCGCGCGATTCCGGGCGAGCGAGCCCCACGGCAAGGCCAACGCTGGGCTTGTTGTAGAGTTTTGGTCCGCGCTCGTCGAAATCGTAGGAAAAAGGCGAAATGATGAGCTGCACATTGGGTGCAGCATAACGATCATCGGTCTTCACCAGCGCCTGGGCATGGCCGATCCCGGTGGTCAGCGGCCCGCGCCCGCGAAAGATGAAATTCATCCCGTGAAGCAGGTCGGAAACGGGGTTGCGGTTCGCTCCCAGCGACGGCTTGTTGACATGAAAGCTCATGATGACCGCAGGATGCTCCTGCAGATTTGCACCGACTTCGGGGCTTTCGGCCACCATGCCGATACCATGGCGCGTCAGTTCATCGGCAGGGCCAATGCCGGACAAGAGCAACAATTTGGGCGAGGCAATGGCCCCAGCCGAAAGCACAACGCCCTTGCGGGCGCGGGCTTCAATTTCCCGTCCACCCTGTGAATAACATACGCCGACCGCGCGGCCGTCCTCCACTATTATCCGTTGGACAAAGGCGTTTAGTTCCAGCGTGAAATTGGCCCGCTGGCCCTTGATACCACGAATATAAGCCTGTGCTGTTGAGTGCCGCCAACCGTCCTTTTGCGAAGCATCGCAATAGCCCACGCCTTCCTGGCTTGCGCCGTTCAGGTCATCGTTGCGCGGGATGCCAATGTTCTCAGCAGCCTTCACCCACAGGTCGGTCAGCGCATTGGGCACGCGCGTGCGATCAACATGCTGCGGGCCTTGGCCGCCACGCCATTCATCACTGCCCAGCGCATAGCTTTCCATCTTGCGGAAATAGGGCAACACGCTTGCATAATCCCAACCGGTGGCACCCTTCTGCGCCCACAGGTCATAGTCCCAGGCATTCCCCCGCACGAACATCATGCCGTTAATCGAACTGCCGCCGCCCAGCACTTTGCCGGCCGGCCAGATGTCCACACGGCCATCGCGCGACGGATCGGGCTCTATCTCATACATCCAGTTGAATTTGGGGCTGGCGATAGCGAGCGCGCTTCCCGCCGGGATGCGGGTATAAGGATGCATGTCGCTTCCGCCTGCTTCGAGCAGCAGCACCGATGTACCCGCCTCTTCGCTCAGCCGGTTGGCGACAACGGCCCCTGCCGAACCACCGCCAATGATGATATAGTCAAATTCTCTGGTCATAAACCTATGCTTTGATTTCTGAACGGTGTGCCGAGCGGGCAAGCCAGCGTTGCACAACGCCGAGCCGCCGCTGATCGAGCGGGTAAGTGAACAGCAGCCATGCCGCTGGCAGGAAGGCCGCCGCAGGAAGGAGCAGTGTGACGGCGACCAGCGCCCCATTGCCAGCGCCGGTTTCCGGGTTGAACCCGAACCACTGCATCAGCGGCAGGGCGATACCCACGCTGAGTGCCAGCGCGAATTTCACCATGAGGTTATAGATCGCCATATACATGCCCGATTGATCCCCGCCGCCCTTGAAACGGCCAATATCGACAGCGTCCGCCACCAAGGCAGTGGGCAGCACCCAGATCGGCGAAATGGTAATGCCCAGCAGCGCGAACACCAGCATGGCTGATGTCTTGTCGGCTGGTGGCATCATTGCGAGCAAGGGGAGCGACAGGCTGACCAGAACCGCGGCAAGGCCAAGGGCCTTATGCTTACCCCAGCGGTTGGCCAGCTTGATAAGCAGCGGGTTCATGACCAGACCAACCGCAAACTGGATCAGCACAAGTTGCAGAAAGATCGAGGTCGGCAGCTTCAGCTGGTGCTGGATCACCAAGAGCACACCGGCATTGTAGATATGGAGGCCGAGCCACAACAGAAATGCCGCAATGTTGAGGCGCAGAAAGGCACGGTTGCGTCGCAAGGCAGCCAGTGTTTCCTTCATGCTGGGGATGTGGCTGTCAATCTGCTTCGGCTCAGGCACCTTCCAGAGCAGCAGCAATGCAGTCACGGGCAGGATGATGAGCGACATCTGGAAAAACAGCTCCAATATCTGTCCGATACTGGGATTGCCCGAGGTGAAGACCAAGGCAGGCACACCCGTCGCCAGAATCGTGCCCACGAACATCGCGCTTTCGCGAAAGCCAACGATCCGGCTGCGCTCTGCATAGTCAGACGACAGTTCCGCCCCGAGCGAAAGATAGGGAATCTGAACGCCGGTCCACAGAACGTAAAACAGGAAAATCGAAACCAGTAGGTACGTGATGCTCTTCCCGCCTTCGCTGCCGGGCACGAACAGCCACCAAGCGGTCAGCAGCAACAATGGGACGCCAAGCGCAATCCAGGGCTTGCGCCGTCCCCAACGGCTATGCGTCTTGTCCGCATAATAGCCGATCAACGGATCGATAAAGGCATCCCACAACCGCGCCGCGAAAAAGGCCGCGCCAACAGCTGCCAGCGACAAGCCGGTTTCAGTGGCATAGAATGCCGGAATATAAACGACGAGTGCAAAGGTCATCATCGACAGGACCACCGCAGGCCCGGCATAGAGCAGACTTCGTGCGGTATTCATTTCAGTCATAATGCCTGCGCCCTCTCGATCTGTTTTGGCAAGGTGTTACCAAGTGCGTTGCGCACCTGGTAACACAATGTTGAATTCAGCCCTTTGGCTTAGAATTCGATATTTGCCTGCAACCCGATCTCGCGAGGGCGATTAATGAACTGATAGTCGCCGAACAAATTGCTCTGGGTGCCCACTACGGCCCGCTTGTCAAACAGGTTGTTAGCATAAAGTGCCAAGGTCCAGCTCTGGTCGCCTTCACCAGCCAAACCTAGCCGGGCATTGGCAATCATATAGTCGCCACCGTCGCGCCGCGACGGGTCGGTTGGGCTGATCGACGAGCGGAATTTGGAAACATAGCTCGTATCGATGCGGCCAAACCAGGCAAGGCTTTCGCTGATCGGACGCTCATAGTCGACCGCAAAGCCGATCGTCCAGTTGGGCACGCCGGGCAAGCTGTCACCCTTTGCGCCGATTTGCGGCAGTGTCTTCTGCAATTGTGCATCGACATAGCTGACGGACAGATCGGTGCTGAGACCTTCGGCAGGCTTGGCAGAAATCGATCCTTCAAACCCTATGCTGCGTGCTTTTGCAGCGTTGCTGAAGAAAGTGAAGCCGCAGCCGAGTTGACGCCGGACCTGCACGTCGCTCCAGTTCAGATAATAAGCCGATCCGGCGACATAGACTTTGCCGTCTGCGACCTTTGCCTTACCGCCCACTTCATAATTCCACAGACTGTCCGAATCGAAAGAAACAGCACTGTTGGTGATGCCGAGGCTGTTGAGTTCGGCAAGGCATTGCGGTGTACTGGGAATAGGTTGGTTAAAGCCGCCTGCGCGGAAACCCTTTGAAGCAGTGGCATAGAGGGTCGTATCATCATTGGGCTTGTAAGAGATTGTGCCCTTTGGATTGAAGCCATTTTCCTTATATGTACCCGAACGTGCATCGGCGCCAGGCGAAGAAAAGGTGCCGCGCGAGCGATAGTCGAAATTGCCTTTCAGATCGAAATAACGGCCGCCGACTATCACATCCAGTTGCTCGCTGAGGCTGAAAGTTAGCTCCCCAAACACGGCGATCTGCTTGAGATCCTGAGGGACCACGCTCTGGAACACGTTGGGGAAGCTTCCAACCACATACCGATTGACCGTTGGAAAGACTGGATTGAGGTTTGGGATAGGGGTCGGGCTGCCAAAGCAGCCGGCATTGGCGCCACAGAAGTCGTTGAGCCCCGGGCTTGGAGCGTCTTGAGTGAAGTCTTTGGTCTGCTTCTGGTAGTAGAGACCGGCCACCCCCTTTACCATGCCGCCTGTGTCGAACGACACGCGGAGTTCCTCTGTAAAGTCCTTTTGCCGGTTGGAATTGATAAGCGTCGAAGACGGCGAGTTCGCAGTGAAAAGCAATTGCGAGAAACGGTTGGTATCCTGCAAGTCGAGCGTATCGCGGTCAAAATAGGATGTCGATGAACTGATAACGACTGGTCCGGCATCATATTCTAGGTAGAGATCGTAAAGATCGATATTGTCCTTGTTGAACGGCTCGATCTTCCAGGGCTGGGTGTAATCGCCGCGTGCGGTATCGATGCTGCTTTCACCCTTCACGTCGAACTGACGATGCATGTAGCGGGCGCGCATGGTCATCTCTTCTACGGGCCTGAATTCCAGTGTAGCCCGCACCATCCAGTTGTCATCGCGGTTGGCATCCTTTCGGCCTGTACCGCTTGGGGTTAGACCAAGACCGACAACTGGCGCGGTGTTGTCAATCCACCCGCCGTTGTGCGCAAACGAACCCGCCAAACGCAGTGCCAGCTTGTCCTGAACGATCGGAATATTGAGAACCGCGTCGAGGCCATAGGATTCTGAACCCCGCTTTGTGGTTGAAACCCGGGCTTGGGCCTTGCCTTCAAACTCATTCAAATCGGGGGTGTTGAGGATGTAGCGCACAGTGCCGCCCAAAGATCCACTGCCATACAGCGTTCCTTGCGGCCCTTTGAGCACCTCGATCCGGTTAAGATCAAACAGCCCCAAATCAGGCGACGCACCATTTTCGTTGTTGGTGCCGCCCGAGCCGGTGATCGGTACATCGTCGAGGTAGATGGCAACCGTTTCCTGCGGTTCGGATTCGCTTGCGCTCGATACGCCGCGCAGCTTGATCTTGGTCTGGTTTGAACCAGCGCCAAAAGCGCTTAATCCGGGGACCTTGGCTGCGATATCGCCAATGCCCTGAGCACCGGCACGCTGAAGGTCTTCCCCACCAACTGCACTGATTGACTGTGGCACGTCGATCAGCGATTGCGCGCCTTGCTTGGTCGCGGTTACGACGATCTCACCGGCGTCACCGGACTTATCTTCTTCCGCCGCATCCTGCGCACTTGCAGGCATTGCGATGAGGCAAGCAGCCGAAACCGAGGCGATGAGTGTGGTTTTGAAACTGGTTGTCGCGATCTTGCGCATCGAGGTCCTCCCTAAAGCCCATTTTTATAAGACCATGGCGCAAGGTCGTCCGCCCCTTGGTCCAGTCACAATGGATAAGCTGCACAATGCAAGAAACTTATGCGGCAGGCACCGATTCTAATGCCAGTTGCCCCTCAATGCCGTCGACCAACCCGAAAGCATCGACTTACGGAGTGAAGGCTGCAATAAAAGGTCGAACGAGGCCGGGAATAGACATGGGCGCGATATCGGAACTATATGCAAGTGGAGTGGGTCCCAAGCGGATCGCGCACAATCTGAGACGCGAGCATGAAAAATCCGCTCCGACAAAGATGCGGCTGCACGACAGCTTCAATGACGGAACCGGCGCCTATAGTTTCATCAAGACTGGTCTTGGCTTTGAAGTCCTGACAGCCGCCGGCGTATTGCAGCGGCAATTGGACGCGTGCTTCACTAGCGAAGACGTGATGAAGCTGCATTTTCGCCTGAAGGGCGAGGGTTGCTATGCGCTTGGAAATGAAGATACCGTGCCGATGACCGGGCAGTTCGCCGGCATCCTGCTCCAACCCGAAGGGCAACCAAAATTTGAATCCCGATTCGAAGGCCATGAAGAATGTTGGATTACCGTATTCTGTTCGCGTGACAGCCTGGGCACGGTTTTCGGCAATGAACTTGGAAGCCTTCCGGTTCCGGTGCGCGAATTTGTGGAGGGGCGGCTGCAATCCACCTTCGGAGCGCAATTAGCGCTCAACACTGCTATGGCGCGCAGCGCGATGGATATCATCAGCGCCGATGAAGCCAATATACTCGCCAAGGCGCAGACCGAGGCACGCGTCGTCGATCTTCTGTGCGAAACGCTGCTCAACTTAAACCAATTGTCCGATAGCGACTGGAACCGGCCATTTGCCTTCTCGCCGCGCGACCGGCATTGTCTGGAGGAAGCCTATCACATCCTGCATGCCGAACTGGCCGATCCGCCGAACCTCAAGGAGCTTGCGCGGCGTGTTGGTGTAAATCCGAACAAGCTAAATTTTGGCCTTAAAATGCTGTATGGCGGCACAGGCGGGGAATTGTTGAACCGCTTTCGAATGGAAGAAGCGCGGCGTTTGCTCGAGGAAGAAGGCGAAAATGTTACCCAGGTCGCCTATGCCTGCGGCTTCAACTTTCCCGGCAATTTTACAGCGGCCTTCCGCCGCCACTTCGGCGTTCTGCCCAAGGATGTTCGCAAGCGCGGTCGTTGACGCTGCGTTCAGGCGCGCGGCGTCTTGGGCGACTCATCCCAACGCAACTGAAAGACATC
>JAJTFR010000105.1 GCA_021298455.1 Sphingomonadales bacterium
AGGCAAAAATGCGCGCCAGCCGCAAAGCCAAGATGGCTGCGCAGATTCGCACGGTCGGGATCGAAATGGTCTGGATCTGCGAACGCGTCCTTGTCCCGATTGGCGGCGCCCAGCATGCATGCCACTGTGTCGCCTTCGGCAATTACGACGCCGGCGATCTCGACGTCAGTTAGGCAATGGCGTGATGCCGATTGGACCGGCCCGCTCCAGCGCATGGTTTCGTGGAGCAGTTGCGGCAGCAGGCCGGGCTCGTTGCGCGCGCGCTTCATATGCTGCGGCGTGTCCAGCAGTGCCCATACCGCGTTGAGAAGCAATGCCTCCACGGTCGAGATGCCACCGAAGAATATCAGGGTCAGATTCCGGGAGCAGGCATCATCGCCCAAGCTAGTCTCCGATTCGTCGAATCCTGCGTGCTCGGCAAACAACTCTTGCAACGCCGCGACGGCCGATAGCCCTCGCTGCTCCCTTGCCGGATCGCCACGATGGTTCGAAAGCGCCGCTTCGATGGCTGAGTAGAGTTGACGAAAGTCAGACTCCAGCGCGGCTGGCATACCAAAAAGAGCCAGCATCACCCGGATCGGCAGACGCGCTGCAAAGCTTCTGCGCAGGTCGACCGGTCCCTCCAATGTGTCGAGCAGATACTGCGTCTCCCGCATGATCAGTGCTTCTGCTTCGGAGCGCACGGCATTGGGCCGAAATCGGTGTTGGAACGCCTGTTTGGCCAGATCATGCGGCTTGCCGTCCTGCGAGAGCATCTGTTCCCCCAGTACGCGCAGAACGAGCGAATGCTTCGATCGCACCGAAAACCGGGCATGGTCGAGCAAGATCGCTTTCACATCGGCATAGCGTGTCACCATCCACATGTTCAGCGCGGGAACCCAACTGACCGGTTCTTCTTCCTGCAGCTTGCGGAACAAGGGATAAGGGTCACGAGCAAGTGCATCGATGCTCAGGCTTGCGCCAAGCGGGAAGCGGGTGGCACGTGTGTCACATTTCTCTGTCATGACAGAGCCTTAGCCAGGAAGTCGCTTACCAGCGGCACGACAAGCCCAGACTGACCAATCACTTCATGGCCGAAGCCCGCGATCTCCTCGACCTGCCAGCCTTGCGTTTCAAGGAAGCTCCGGTTTTCGCGACAGGAGGAGGCAATAGGAACGTGATATCCCGCTTCGATAAGGTCGCCCTCGGTTCCGAAATAAAGCAACTTCGGGCAGGAGATCTTCGCCACTGCCTCCGCCTCAGGCCAGTCAAGCAGGCTGGCGTAGAAGGTTGACCATTGGCGATACTGATCAGGATCGCGCAGTATAACCATCGCCGATTCCGGCACATCGCCAATCTTGGCGACACTAGCGGCATGAATGGCAGCATAGGGCGCTCCAAGTGCAGGCCAACCACCAATGGCAAGCGCGCTGACCCGGTCCGAGCGGGTGGCAAGCTGCAATCCGACCGCGCCGCTCCACGAATAGCCTGCCCAGGCGAAGCGCCCAATGCCCGCCGCATCGGCAACGCCGAGCAGGTCCGCGACCACGCGGCTGGCCGTCATCGTCGACGGATCGTAATCCTTGCTTCTGCCGATACCGGGATAGTCAGCAAGCAGCACCGTGAAGCGCGGTGTCAGGGCGTCGAGCCAGGCATCGAGCATCGGCTGTGCCGCTGGGCCGAAAATCTCGGAGTGCGAGGCCATCAAAGGTAGCCCAACAAATACCGCCGGTCCCGATCCGTGCGTCTCATACCAGATACCGCTGTCGGGCGTGAAAGGCATGGCTCAAGCTGCCTCCGCGATCCATGCATCGACAATATCGTCGAGCACGGGAAGTGTTGCAGGGCCTGCCGTCATTACCGTTTCATGGAAGGTGCGAAGACTGAACCGCGAATTCAGCGCTTTCTCCGCGCGCTCCCGCATCGCGCGCACCCTGAGTCCGCCAATATGGTAGGCAAGCGCCTGCCCTGGAAGCGCAATGTAGCGATCGACCTCTGCCGCGATGGTTTCGGGCGACAGCGATAGATGATCGGTGAGAAAGGCGATGGCCCGCTCGCGCGGCCAATCGAAGGCATGAATGCCGGTGTCGACGACCAGGCGGCAGGCGCGCCACATTTCCATTTCGAGCCGCCCGAAATGCTCGTGCGGCGTGGCATAGACGCCAAGTTCGATGCCAAGCTGCTCGCAGTAGAGCGCCCAGCCTTCAACGCAGGCCGTGTACTTGACGGCGCCATTGCGCCGGAACGCAGGCAGATCATCGAGCTCCGCCATCATGCCGATGTGCATCAGATGGCCGGGCCAGGCCTCATGCACGGCCATTGCCGGAAGAATGTATGTCGGGCATTTCTCAACCAGGCCGTTGACCCAGAAGATGCCTGCGCTGGCGCCGCCCGATGGCGCGGGCTGGGCATAGGCGGGGGGTAGGCTTGCCGACATCGCCTCCGGCGCGACATCAACCCCATAAGTGATGCGGGGGATGCGGCTGAAGTAAGCGGGTATCTTAGCGTCGATGCGCTTGCACAGGATTTCCACCCGTTCGCGCAGCGCGTCTGAGTCGGCAGCAATAAATTGCGGATCGGTAGTTAGAAAGTGCCGGTAGCCGGGCAAGTCGTCGCCAAATCCCGACTCGCCGGCGAGCGCGGCCATTGCAGCTTCGATCCGGGACACTTCGGCAAGACCGAGCGCGTGGATCTCGTCCGCGACCATGTCGGTCGTCGTGAATTGCCGAACGAGCAGCGCGTACCAGTCGCCGCCGCCGGGGCCATGGCGGCAGGATACGGTCTCGCGCGCGCCTTCCATCAAGGGGCCCGCGATAAGGTCGGCATGAGCGCGCAACGCTGGAATCAGATGTTCGGCAATGATCGAAAGCGCCTGCTCCACAGCTCTGGCCAGTTGCGGCGAGCCGGCAATCGGGCTCTTTGCGAAAGGCGCGAACCATGGCGATGCCTCCGGCGCAACGCCGGCAATTGCCGACGTGCTGCGCGAGGCGGCCTCAAGCACGATGCGGGGATAGCGGATGCCGCGCGCATGGCCTTCCAAGAGGTTCGCGCGCACATCGCTCAGAAAGGCGGGAAAACGCGAAAGGCGTTCAACGTAGAGATCAGCTGCCGCTGCATCGGTCAAGGTTACCGCATTGGCGAAGAAAACCGTGTTGAAATCCGGTCCCACCGGGAGCAGCGATGGGCGCAAATGCGCATCGAGCGCAAAGTTGTCGCGGATCAGCCGCAATTCGCGCTCCAGAAGGGCGTGAGTGGCGGCATCCTTGGCATTGAGCATGCCGCGCGGAAGCTGGTCCAGCTCGCTTAGTAAATTCGCAGCGGCACGGTCGCGGCGGGCATAGTCCCCGGCGCTTTCCCGGAACAGAATCGCATCGCCCGCATCGTCTCCGGCAAGGAACGCTCCCAAGCCGTTCTCGATTCGCTCAAAGGCCCAGTGCCGGGCAGCAAGATCGGCGAGCGCCGCTGCTGCATTCATATCCAGCTCGCAATCTGCTCGAGAGGTTTCTTGATGGTCGCATGCACCGGGATGGTCGCGCCTTCCTCGGCATGGCCGACCACAATCAGCATGACGGGCTTCTCATTGGCAGGACGACCGCAAATCTCGTTGAGGAAGTTCATCGGATTGGGAGTGTGAGTCAGGGTCGCGAACTTCGCGGCATGCAGCGCTGCTAGCAGGAAGCCACATGCGATGCCCACGCTTTCGTGCATATAGTAATTCTGGCGCATTTCGCCAGGATAGAGCCCGCCTTTACGCTGCCCGAAGACCGCAATGATCAGCGGCGCGGAATCGAGAAAGGCCTTGTCTTCGTCGGTACCGAGCGGGGCCAGCGCCTCAAGCCATTCTCTGCCAGCCTTGCCTGAATAGAAAACGCGCTCCTCTTCTTCCGCAGCAACGCGGATGCGATGTTTGGCTTCTGGGGAGGTGACGAGTGCAAAATGCCAAGGTTGGTGGTTGGCGCCCGAGGGTGCCGTACCAGCAGCCATGATCGCCACTTCGATCGCTTCGCGCGGGACAGGTCCCGGGCCGATATAGCGGCAGGTCCGGCGCGTGCGGATGGCGTCGTAATAGTCCTTGGCAGCAGCGATCCGCTCTGCATCGGTCATTTCCGGATAGGGAATCCAAGGGATTGTTTCGTGGGCTTTCATTTGGCAACTTCCGCAGTGGCGAGCTTTACAATGCCATACAGTTCTGTATGGTGCAACGATATAAGACAGGGTGAGGCATAAGCGCAATGGCCGAAAGAGACGCGATCGCAGGCGCCAGCCCGCACCAGCCGATGGGTTGGGCTTGGTACGGCCTTGGGGTTGTCGTGCTGGCGTCGGTAATTGGGTCGCTGATCGGAAAGGGCCTTATTGCGCTGGTTGCCGAATCGGTGAAGCAGTCGATCAAGCTGACGGACTCGCAGCTGGGCTTGATCACCGGGCTTGCGCTGACCTTCGTCACCGCGCTTGCTGCTATTCCGGTCGGCTGGCTGGCGGATCGGGCGGACCGGCGTTGGGTGCTGGCCATTTGCGTACTGATCTGGTCGGCCGCGACTGTCGGGCTTGGCCTTTCAACCACCTTCTCGGGCTTGTTTCTGTTCGCCATGGGCATAGCAGTCGGAGAAGCTGTGCTAGGTCCGATAACCTATTCGATGATCCCCGATCTATTCCCGCGCGAGCGCTGGGTGGTCGCAAATCTCATTTTCGTTACTGCTACTCTGCTTGGAACCTACGTCGGCATGGCTCTCGGAGGAACGCTGTTTGGCTATGTCGCGGCAAATGCAGCCAGCCTGCCGGCTTCGCTTGCGGGCCTTGAACCGTGGCGCAACACATTGATCCTAGCCGCGCTTTCCGGGCCAATCCTCATCGTGCTCATTCTGCTGATGCGATTGAAACGGATCACACGCGTGCCACGCTCAGGAGAACGAGTTGAAGGTGTTATCGAGTATTTCCAGACCAATGCACGCACCGCTATCGGCATCTTTTTCGGTTTCGGGATGAGCTACGCCGCATTTGGCGCGCAAGGCCAGTGGAGTATGGTCGTGCTGCAACGTGTGTTCAATGAGAAACCCGCCGATATCGGCCAGTTTCTTGGCGTTGCTGGCGGCGTAGCGGCCATCGCCGGTGTTGGGATGGCCTGGCTGGCAGTTCGATTTCTAAGTCCACGGTTTGGCGAGGGCACGCCAATGCGCGTCTCGCTTGGCGCGATGATCGTTGCGCTCATTGTTTCGTTGCCGATACCGTTCGCGCGGAATGCGGATCAGTTCTATGCGATCATCCTGGCCAAGATCTGCTTTACCTTCATGGCAAACTCATTGTCGCCAACCGTGTTGCAGGCAATGGCACCCGCCCACATGCGAGGTCGTGTTGTAGCGATCGGAGGCACGGTGACCATCATCTTTGGGTCGTTCATGCCCTGGCTGGTCGGCGCAATCTCGGACGGGCTGTTTCCGGGGCAAAACGGTATTCTCTACGCGATGGCCAGCGTAGCTATTCCAGGGCTTCTCTGCGGCATCCTGTTCCTCGCTTGGGGACTTGCGACCCTGGCAGACACGATCGCACGCGCAAGCGGAGTCAGGCACAATGCCGAACCCGCCTGACGCAATCGGCTTGGCTCTGCGCATCATCGACGATGTGCGAGACGAAACCGAGCGCGAGCTATTGCAGCCCGGCAAGAAGCCATTGCGGCTGCCAACACTCGAAGCGGCTATGGATTCCGCGAAATTGGGTTCCGCCCTCCTCGCGCGGATCGACGCACTGGAACGAAAGCATCTACCTGAGGAAATCCAACTGACGCTGGCGCTCGCGCGTGACCATGCCCATATCTGGTCGGTCCGCGCGGACTGGTACTGGACGGCGTTCGATCCATTGTCAGGCATGTTCAACATGTATGGGCCGACCGCCTACTGCCTGGGATATTGCGTTGCGTCGATGGCCGGTGAACTGGCGCGTGCGCCGCTGGCTGACGCGGGAGATCGCTTCCGCTATCTGGCAGGGATTGCTGACCTAGCCGCGCATGTCGACGCCATGACCGAACGGACGCGAGGCCAAGCCGAACGCGGAATTTTCCTACCGCGCTTGCAGGCGAAAGCCGCAATTGAGCTGCTTGACCGGTTGATTGCCAGGCAGCCCGCAGAACTGCAAGTGGATGAAGCACGGCTGCAAGGCCAGGATGCATTCCGCAGCGAAGTGGATCGAAATGTTGCCGATCACCTTGTCGTGGCATTGACCCGCTGCCGAAACCTGTTCGACACTGCCTACCTTGGCAGGGCAGGCGATGACGTCGGAATGATGCACCTGCCTGATGGCGCGGACATCTATGCCGAACTGGCCAAGATGCATACATCGACCAAGTTGTCGCCCCTTGACCTCCACCGGATCGGCCTGGATGCGATCGCCGCGATCCGCGCGCAGATGATGGTCCTAAACCAGGCAGACGCCACGGCGACTATGTGTTTAACGGGCACAATCTGGCCAAGGCCGGACTGTTTCACGTGGCCGCGCTCAATTATCATGAACTTGTGCCGGGGCACCATCTGCACTTGGCTCTGCAAGGTGACAATCTGGCGCTTCCCGCGTTGCGCAAAGCAGCCTATCCGACGGCCTTTACTGAAGGTTGGGCCGAGTATGCGGCCACACTGGCGGGTGAGATTGGGATGTATTCTGATCCTGCCGAACGCTTCGGACGTTTGGTCAGCCAGGCCTTTCTGGCTTGCCGCATGGTTGTCGATACCGGCATGAACGCGCTTGGCTGGAGCCTCGAACAGGCTCGGTTCTACATGCGCGAGAACAGCTTCTTTCCGGAATCCGAAATCGCAAGCGAAACGCTGCGTTACGCCTGTGACATCCCCGGACAGGCGCTGGCCTACATGTCGGGGCATCAAGAGATGCTGCGACTGCGGCAGCGGATGGCAGACGCGCGCGGTCACGGCTTTCACGTCAGCCAGTTCCACGATTTGGTCCTGAGCGGGGGGGCAATGGCCTTTCCCTTGCTCGCGGAACGGATTGATAATGCAGTTCGGGTGGCTGACCATGCCTAACTGGCTACTTGCCCTTTTGGCCCGCGAATGGTCGGGCCTCGCTGTCGGAGCGCTCGTCGCGCTCGGCGGCTGGCTGTTGGAAGGGTGGATCGGCATTGGACTTTGCGGGCTTGGTGCACTTCTGGCTGTCGGTAATCTGTGGCACCTGGTTCATCTGACGCACGTGCGTCGCCGCTGTCCGCCGCCGGGACGGATGATCGATCTTGGTGGCTATAAGGTGCACATGCTGGCGGAAGGCGTAGCGGGGCCCCATCACCCGGTTGTCATGTTCGGCGGCGGGCATGCGCCAGGCTTGGCCATGGGGCATCTGCATGCCTCGCTCAAGAACCTGACCCGATCAATCCTGATTGACCGACCCGGCACGGGCTGGAGTGATACTGGCCCCTTCCCGCGTACAACCGCACGCGAAGCAGAAGAGATGGTGATCGCGTTGGAGCACAGCGGAGAAAGTGGGCCGTTTCTGCTCGTCGGCTATTCGTTCGGTGGCCTGCTTGCCGCCAATATCGCCCGGCGTCATCCGGAAAAGGTAGCCCGGTTGCTCCTTCTCGACCCAACGCCGCTTGAGACCATCGTCTTTGGCCCCCGCCTGGGGGCCATCCGCACCATGCTGCGCAGCGCATGGGGCTCGGCACTGCTTCGCCTGATTGGCATCCATGCCAATTTCGAAGCAATCGCCACGAAGCGCAACGCATCCCATGGGCAGGCCGCCAGCGCCTTTGAAAGGCAGCTTGGCGAGGCGCTCCAGACCATCCAGACGGTTGATGCATCCGCTGGCGCGCAGTTTGCAAACTATTCGATCTATCACGAGTTGTTGGGTCCCCATGTCGGCACCTGCGGCTGGGAAACGGTCGTCTACGATGGCGATCTGGGCGATATGGATGTCTGGCTGGTTGCGCCGCCCAGTGCAGCAGAGGTCATGGACAGCAGCGAGGTTGGAACCGCTGCGGCGCAGGAACAGGCGCGCATGATCAACTTTTTCGCACGCAGCCGCGAGCGCTATCTGGCCACGACTTCGCGTCCTACCCGGATCTACGCACCGGAAGGATCGACGCACCAATTCGTCTACGAGGAAGTCAGTTTCGTCCGCGATGTGTTGGAACGGGCGATCAAACCGCTGGTTTGAACGGGTTCAGTGCGGCGTTGCCGGGCATGTCGAAATGCGCCTGGTGATGCAGATCGAAATTTCCCCCTTGTCAGTCATTTGACTATTCGATTATCGCATGGCCCAGGCAGTAACATACAGTGCACAAATGTATGTTCAAATCCGCGCATCGCAGACAATTGGCTCGGGAGATGCCCTTGATTACGAAGAAGAAGCCTCGTCAGTTGTCGCGGGAAGACTGGACCGAAGCCGCACGCAAGCAGTTGGTCGCGGCGGGAATCGAGGAGGTCAAGGTCGACCGGCTGGCTCGCAAGATGAAAGTAACTCGCGGCAGCTTCTATTGGCATTTCAAGAACCGCAAGGACCTGCTCGATTCGGTGCTGCGGGTTTGGGAAGCGCACAAGGAGCGCGAACTGGAGCAGACCAGAGCGCAGTGGGCGACCATGGGGCCACTAGAGGTCGTGCGTATCTGGCTAAGCGAGGATCCGACCTACCCTGCTTTTGACATTGCGATCCGCTTCTGGGCCTGGAAGGCGCCCGCTGTCGCGAAAATCGTTTCAGCGATTGATGATCGTTGGATTGCATTCCTGGCCGAACAGTTTTTTCGGGAGGGGCAGAGCATGAGATTGAGCGTAGCCCGAGCAAGGCTGATCTACTGGCAGCAGGTTGGCTACTATGCGATGAAGTTTGAGGAGCCGATGCAAGAACGCCTCGCCTATATGCCTCATTACAATGCAATCCTGTTGGGGAATGAAGGTGGCGAGGCAGCGGACATCGTCGTGACTGAACTTGCGAAAGACAGTTTGACAAAAAAACAGCGCGCCCCGAAGGACGCGCTGTCTCAATAACGAATAGCCGTTTCGTCAGAAATTGAAGGACAAGCCCGCGCCAAATGTTCTCGGTCGCGGCCTAGCGCCCTGATTGGCCTGAATGACGCCGCCCGCATAAACGGCATTGAAATTGTTCGTCAGGTTACGGCCAAAGACATAGGCCGTGATCGCGCCGAATTCCGCACCGAAACGTACGTTGACGATATCGCGCGGCAATGCGCGAACAACGAGCGGAAACGGCTCGCCGGTGCGCTGCACGATTGCAAGGGTTTGGAACAAGCGCAATGTGCTAAAGAAACCGGATGTGTGAGACACATCTGCACTCGCAAAGATCGTCACATTGTCGCTGACCGGCTTGCGGTAGTCGATTGCCGCTGATGCCGTCCATTCGGGCACGTTGTCCAGAGGGTCTCCGGGAAGTACGGCCAGACTGGCCGTGCGATAGGTGAGGTCGTTATGGCCAACGGTAAATGTGGCTGTGAACGTCTTGTCAGGCCGTGCGACAATGGCGAGTTCCTGACCCCAGCCCCGAGCCACGCCGCTGTTGATCGTCCGGCCGATCGAGGGAGCATTGGTGATTGGCAGCAGTACCGACTGAATGTCGGAGTAGTCGTGATAGTAGATCGCGCCTTCAACGGTCAATGTCTTGCCGATAAGCTGCTGCTTGAAGCCGCCCTCGTAGGTCCATAGAGATTCAGGGCCGTATGTCTCTTCGCCAGGCGCAAACAGGCCTGGTGTGTTGAAACCGCCGCTGCGGAAACCCTTCGACGCATTCAGGTAGACCAACCCGCTATCTCCGGTCTTGATCGAAAGATTGAAACGGGGATTGAAGGTATTGAATGTATTGTCTTGGGTTCTACCATTGTCGCTGCGCTTATCGCTGTAGTAGCGTCCGCCCAGAGTCAGTGTTGCAGCCCCAAAGGTATAGGAGCCTTCGCCATAGACTGCCCAAGCTTTCGAAGTCTGACCTGGCGTCAAGGCGATTGGCGTAGTTATTGGTAGCTGGCCGTTACCATTCTTGATGGCATCATCAGTGTAGGTAGCGCCGAGCAGCCACTTGAACGGCCCGTCACCGGACGATGTCAAACGGAATTCCTGTGTCCAGCGCTCAAATTCAGCAGACGTCCGCGAGCCGAAGCTAAGCGGAATATTGACGCCGGGGGCGACTGGGAAGGCAAATGGAAAAAATACGTCCAAGCTTCCACTCGACTTAAGGTAACCCGTCGAACTTACAAGATCGGCAAAGCCGAGATCAGCAGTCGCTACCAGATTGGCAACGTCATATTGACCCTTGGCCGGCTGTGGGAGTGAGTCAGGGAAGATATAGGTTCCGTCGTCGAACGCGTAGCTCGCATCTTTCTGGTCCCATTCATGGTGCATGTACAACGCAGACACTTCAAAGCTGTCGGATGGGCGAAACAATGCCTTGATACGGCCGGTGGTATAGCGGGTAGCATTTTGATCTTTGCCAAAACGGGTATCTACATAACCGCCAGTATCTTCATATGCGCCAGCAACGCGGATCGCCAGTTTGCCTGGCACGAGCGGAACGCTGACGGCCGCCTCACCGCGATAGCCGGTGTTACCGCCTTCGATTGCGCCGAACTCCGCAGAGCCGCGTCCGACAATTTTATCGAGATCCGGATTGGCGGTGATGTAGCGGATTGTACCTCCCATGGAGCCTTCGCCGTACAAGGTCGGTTGCGGGCCCTTGAGAACCTCGACCCGCTCGAGGTCAACCGAGCGGATGTCGAGCCCGCTGGTGACTGCATTGGGGTTCATGTTCATTTCGTCGATATAGGTCGCAACGGTCGGCAATCCTGCTTGCTGCGATATGCCGCGAATCTGGAGGCGCTCCGAACCTGGGCTGGTTTCGACTATGTTCAAGCCGGGTATCGAGAACTGCAGGTCCTGGAGACGGCGCGCACCTCTTTTGTCGAAGTCTGCGGCGGTGACAGCGGCAATCGCCAAAGGAATGTCGAGAACGCGTTCTTCGCGGCGCTGCGCGGTGACGACGATCTCGGTCCGATCGGCTTCGGCTTCTTCGGCATTCTGCGCAAATGCCGGAGTGGGGACCATCAGTGCACCACACAGCGCCAATGTCGATGTTGCCTGCTTCAAGCGAACAGAAAGAACGTTCATGATGACCTCCCATAGCTATCGTTTCGTCAATCCATACATGTCTGTATGGTATCGATCAAGTCGAAAGATTCAGTGCCAGACCGCGGCAGCGACCCTGAGCCAGTTGCCACCAAGGATGTCCTGCAGGTCCTCGCTCGAATAGCCGCGCCCGATCAGCTGAGCTGCAATCTGGGTAATCTGGGTTGGCGATACGAAATCAATCGGCTCGCGCAGGGTGGCGTCATCCGGAAAGGTCTCGGCCATGCTTGCCAGGAAGTCTTCGAGCTCCTTGCGATCGAAAACATAGTCGAGGCCGATTCCCACGTGCTTCGGCCCGACCAGCTGCACCATATGGTCGATATGCTCGGCAACGCGCGCCGGCGATGCATCGTTATTGCCCAGAAAGTTGCTGAGGCCGTTAACACCGGTGACCCCGCCGGTCTCAGCGCAGGCCTTGATCAAGGCGTCTGGAATGTTACGATAATGCTCCCACAGCGCCAGCGCGTTGGAATGCGAGAAGATGACAGGCCCATCGGCCGCCTCCATGACCTGCATGGCAGTTCGGTGTCCTGTATGCGAACAGCAAACGATCATGCCAACGCGTTTCATCTCGGCAATTACGTCGCGACCGTAGGCAGTCAGGCCAGAGTCGTCATCTGCACAGCCGCCGCCTGCGTCGTTGTTCCGGTTGTATGCGACCAGCATCCAGCCAACACCTTTGCTGCGGAAGGTTTCAATCAAATCGATACGGCCGCCGTCGAGTGGGACCATCCCTTCAACATCGAAAAACACACCCAGCCTTCTTGAGCTCCGAGCGGTGTCGACATCCGCTGCCGATCGGATCAGCAGATAATCGTCAGGTCGTTCTGCAAGCCAGGTCGCGAAGCCGTCCAGCATCGCAAGGTGCTCCTTTGCCGATTGGGGACCGAAGCCAGCATTGAGGCTGATGACGTCCACTCCCGATTCGCGAACGGCTCGCAGCTGAGGCAAAAAGCTGTGGTCGTCCGGACGCAGCGGCATGCAGGCGTGATTGTCCCAGACAAGTGAACTCGCAATGATATCGCGTGCCATGGCGAGACTTTCTTCATGCATCGGTGCGTCCTCCCTTTATGGGCTTGCATCCATACACTACTGTTTGGTAGCTAGGCAAGGATGAGTCACTATTCCGCCTTTGCGATCGCACGAAACGCGTTGTCTAGCCATCGCGGCTGGGAACAGGCGTGGCGCTCACCGGAACCCAAGGCCGAATACGACGCAATTGTTATCGGAGGGGGCGGGCATGGCTTGGCCACAGCCTATTACCTTGTGCGGGAGCACGGCCTGACCAAAGTGGCTGTGCTCGAAAAGGGCTGGATCGGCGGCGGCAACACCGGACGCAATACGACGATCATCCGGTCCAACTACTTCTATCCGGAAAGTGCCGCCTTTTACGAGTTTTCGCTGCGGCAGTATGAAAAGCTGTCACGCGAACTCAATTTCAACATCA
>JAJTFR010000106.1 GCA_021298455.1 Sphingomonadales bacterium
CGAGGCCGACATGGCGCACAAATTCCGCACCAGCCTTGCGCTGCAACCGCTGGCGACGGCGTTGTTTGCCAATTCGCCCTTCCTTGAAGGCAAGCCCAACGGGTTTCTCTCTTACCGCAGCCATATCTGGTCCGATACTGATCCCGCGCGCACCGGCATGCTGCCCTTCGTGTTCGAAGACGGCTTCGGTTATGAACGTTATGCCGACTATATGCTCGATGTGCCGATGTATTTTGTCTATCGCGACGGCAAATATATCGATGCAGCCGGCCATAGTTTCCGCGATTTCCTGAAAGGCGAACTTTCGGTGCTGCCCGGTGAAAAGCCGACCGTGTCTGACTGGGAAGATCATATGTCGACCGCCTTCCCCGAAGTGCGGATGAAAAGCTTCCTTGAAATGCGCGGTGCAGATGGCGGACCGTGGAACCGCATTTGTGCCTTGCCCGCCTTCTGGGTGGGGCTTCTCTATGATCAATCGGCGCTTGATGCCGCATGGGATGAGGTCAAGCACTGGACGATGGAGGAGCGCGAACTGCTGCGTGCCTCTGTGCCCAAACTTGGCCTTGATGCGCCTATTGGCGGCGGTGGCAAGCTGCGCGATATAGCGGGGCGGATTGTCGAGATCGCTTCAGCCGGCCTCACCGCGCGTGACCGGCAGAACAGCAGCGGCGACAATGAAAGCGGCTTCCTTGATCCGCTGCGCGAAGTTGTCGCCAGCGGCAAGACGCCGGCTGAACTTCTGCTCGAAAAATATCATGGCGAATGGGGCGGAGACCTGTCGCGCATCTATGACGAGATGAGTTTCTGATTGAAGCGCTTGCCCCTTTCTCATTCACCCGCTAATGGCGCGGGTCTTCGCAGATGCGAATCTGCAGGGGTGTAGCTCAGCTGGTAGAGCATCGGTCTCCAAAACCGAGGGCCACGGGTTCGAATCCTGTCACCCCTGCCATTTCCTTTGGGAAATCCTGTCTTGAAATATGGCGTAATCCGGCGGACACACATGCCGATGGTTACAGTATCGACAAAGGCAGCCGGTTGACCGGCAAGGCATTTCCAATCGTCATTCTCAATGGCTGGCTTCAAGGCTGCGGTCGTGGCTGAACAGCCGCTTGGCCGCCGCACCGTTGCGACCTATGCCGCCGCGATTGGGCCGGTTGCGATATTGGGGCTTCCCTTTTCGGTTTATCTGCCGCCGTTCATAGCATCAGGTGGCACCATTCCGGTGGCGCTGGTCGGGCTGCTCTTTTCGCTCAGCACCTTGTGGGATGGCCTTGTCGATCCGTTGATCGGCACGCTGATTGACCGCAAGTCCAAAGGCGCATCGCCCTATCGCGATTGGATGTTGCGGGCATCGGTCCCGCTGGCGCTGCTGCTGGCGATCCTGGTGACTATGGGGGACAGCATGCCTTTCTGGATGTTGCTGCCCCTGCTGCTGCTCTTCTATTCCTGCTTCAGCCTTTACGATGTCGCCCATTGCGCCTGGGGCGCGGCACTGGCGCGCAATGCGGATGATAGCGCGCGCATTTTCGGCAATCGGGAATTTGGGGCAAAGCTGGTGCTGATCCTTGCCTTTGCCTCCCCGGCATTGGCGCAGGCGCTGATCCCCGGGCTCGACCTGCAAGGGCGTATCCTGGCCTATGTCGGGCTGCTGCTGTTTGCGCTGCCGCTTGCTTTATGGGCGATACACCGCCTGCCGCCGCGCGCGATTGTGCCGGAACCCGGGATCGGCTGGCGCGCCGAGATCAAGGTAAGCCTTAAAATGCGCCCGCTGCTGCTGGTCTGGCTCGCCCAGATATTGGGGGCCTTTTCCTTCGGCAGCCTCACGGCGACCTTCATCTTCTTTGCCGACGGCTATTTGCGGCTCGATGCGCAGGGCGCGCTGTTGCTGTTCGGAACTTTCATCGGCGGGGCGATTGCTACACCGGCGTGGATCCAGATCGCCCGGCGGCTGGGCAAGCCTGTTGCGATGGCGTGCAATTGCCTGTGGCTGATTACGCTGCTGCTTATCGCTTGGGCTTTGCCGCCCGGCGTATTTTTGGTCGCGCTGCTTTTTTCAATGGGGCTCGGGTCGGGTTTTATGGGGCTGATTTTCATCCATGGCATGATTGCCGACATCGCGCCCCATGATCGCGCCAGCTGCGGTCGGGATCGCACCGCATTCCTTTATGCGCTGACCAACTTGTTGCAGAAATTCGGCAATGCCATCGCAGTGGGCATCACTTATGCGCTGCTCGGGCTTTATGGTTTCGACGCGGCCCGCCCGGAGGCGAGCGACGACGTGATCCGCTGGCTGTTTCTGACGCTGCCGCCAATCGGATGGGGATTGATGGGCATCGTCGCGCTGCTGTTGCGGAACGAGGGGATGGTCAATCAGCGGCTGGGCAAACTGCGCCCTGCAAAACCAATCAGCTAAGCCCGGTCTGAAGCGGCTTGCGACTCTGCATAAACCCCGCTAAAGGGCTGGTCTTTCCGAAATCGGAACCTATATCGCTCCCGGCCTGATACCGAGAGCGATGGCGGCTATCCGGTGGGCGCGATTACAGGAACTGGACATGGCAAAGAATAGCCCGGGTGAATTCATTCGTCAGGTGCGTGCCGAGATCGGCAAGGTCGTATGGCCGACCCGTCAGGAAACCACGCAGACCGCGATCATGGTTTTGATCATGACGATCATTCTTGCCATCTTCTTCCTGGGCGTCGATGCCTTTTTCAACATGGTGGTAAAGGGGCTTTTGAGCTTCGCGCAATAAGCGCACCCCGCCCTCAATCAGGCCGAAAGACTAAAACGACATGGCACGCTGGTACATCATCCACGCTTATTCGGGTTTCGAAAACAAGGTCCGCGACCAGATTGTCGCAGAGGCAGAGCGCAAGGGCCTCGCCGCGCTTGTCGAATCGGTCGAAGTGCCGACTGAACAGGTCACCGAAGTGCGCCGCGGCAAGAAGGTAAAGGCCGAGCGCAAATTCTTCCCCGGCTATGTTCTGGCAAAGCTGAACATGAATGACGATGTCTATCACCTCGTCAAAAACACCCCCAAGGTGACCGGATTCCTCGGCGCGAACAACAAGCCGCAGCCGATTACCGAAGCCGAAGCCGCCCGCATCCTGAACACCAAGGACGAACTGGCCGCCGCGCCGAAGAAGCGCGTCGCAGTCGATTACGAAATCGGCGATCAGGTAAAGGTGATGAGCGGCCCGTTCGCCAGCTTCAACGGCGTGGTCGAGGAACTGGATTTCGACAAGAACCGCGTCAAGGTTTCGGTCTCGATCTTCGGCCGTGCAACGCCCGTCGAACTCGATTTCGAAGAAGTCGAATTGATGAAATAACCTTCACCCCGGCGAATGCCGGGTGTGACGTGCAGCTTGCGTTCCGGTGGCTTTTCGCCTATCGGCGCGCCTTCCCAAGTCTTCAGGATTCGGGATTCCCGTGCGGGAGGGTGGCTTCGGTTGCCTGTTTGACCGCTTAATTTGACCTTCCTTCGCCCGTTCGGGCCAAGGCGGGGAAAGAATGAAAGGAGGCCATCATGGCCAAGAAAATTGACGGCTATATCGGCTTGCAGGTTCCTGCCGGCTCAGCCACTCCCTCACCGCCGATCGGCCCTGCTCTGGGTCAGCGCGGCGTGAACATCATGGAATTCTGCAAGCAGTTCAATGCCGCCACCGGCGACATGGAAAAGGGCACGCCGATTCCGACCAAGATCACCGTATTCTCCGACAAGAGCTTCACCTTCATCATGAAGTCGCCCCCGGCGACCTATCTGATCAAGAAGGTGCTCGGCCTGAAATCGGGTTCGAAAGAGCCCGGCAAGGTTTCTGCCGGCAAGATCACGCGCGCGCAGCTGGAAGAAGTTGCTACGCTGAAGATGAAGGATCTGAACGCGAACGATATGGACGCCGCGGTCAAGATCATCGCAGGTTCGGCTACGGCCATGGGCCTCGAAGTGGTGGAGGGCTAAGATCATGGCAAAGCTGACCAAAAAGGCAAAGACGCTTGCAGCCCTTGACGCTGAAAAGCTGTACGGCGTTGACGAAGCGCTGAAGACCATCAAGGAATTGGCGACTGCCAAGTTTGACGAGACGATCGAAGTCGCGCTGAACCTTGGCGTTGATCCGCGTCACGCAGACCAGATGGTTCGTGGCATGGTTTCGCTTCCCGCCGGTACAGGCAAGGACATGCGCGTTGCCGTGTTCGCCCGTGGCGACAAGGCCGAGGCAGCAACCGCGGCTGGCGCCGACAAGGTGGGTGCCGAAGACCTGATGGAAGACATGCTGGCCGGCAATCTTGATTATGACCGCGTCATCGCGACGCCCGACATGATGGGCATCGTTGGTCGCTTGGGTAAGACGCTGGGTCCGAAGGGCCTGATGCCGAACCCGAAGCTGGGCACTGTGACCATGGATGTTGCTGCTGCTGTGACAGCGGCCAAGGCTGGTCAGGTTGAATTCCGCGTTGAAAAGCAGGGCATCATCCACAGCGGCATTGGCAAGAAGAGCTTCTCTGACGCCGACCTGCGCAAGAATTTCGACGCGCTGGTTGATGCTGTGATCAAAGCGAAGCCGTCGGGTTCGAAGGGCAAATATGTCCGCAAGATCGCCGTCAGCTCGACCATGGGCCCCGGCCTGAAGGTCGACATCGCCGACGTCGCTGGCGCATAATCGCCCCGATTTTCGAGAATGCAAAAGGGCTGGGGGAAACCCCGGCCCTTTTTCTTTGCCCGCTTACCGCGCCATATAGGCGTCGAGCGTTTCGTGATAATGGCGGATGCGGCTTTCCTGATAGCGCGCCAACGTAACGCCAGGTTTTTTGGATGCGCGAAGGCCGCGCTGGATGCGCATCAGATTGTCGGTATCCTGATCTGCAACCATGGCGGCCGAGCCCAGTTCAGGGGCGTCCGCCCATTTTTGGTCGAGGCCGAGCATCGTCATTTTGGCCGGTTCGGGATGGCTGCCATCGGGGGCCTTTGAAAACAGAAACATGATCTCCATGATCGAGCTTTCGGGATCGTCGCCATTGGGACGGAAACGATAAGTGATGGGCAATGCCTGCCCGCCCCAGGGCACCATATTGGGGAACAGCATATATTCGATCAGGTCGAGCGATTCGGTATCGGAAAGTTGGGACATATCCCGCCCGATCGAGCGGGAAATTCGCTCTCTGGCGCGTTCAGCCAGTTTCGCCCGCGCGGTTTCACCCTCTGCCACTTCAATGGGTTTGCCGGCAAAAAATGGCACGTCGCGGCGCATCTCTTCGATGGTCTGCGCGGCAGTGGTTGCCGGCTTGGATGGGCTGGCGACGCCCTGCACGCTTATCATCCGGCTGACATGGCGAACGCCCGGCCAGACATCATATTGGGTGTTGCTGTCGCCATAATAGCTGAGCACTTGTCCATGTGCGAAGGGCACATGATAGGCCTCGACAAAGGCTTCCATCGCCAGCTTCCAGTTGCACGGCATGATCTTGGCCACATGGGCTGCGACATAACGGTCTTCCAGATTGAATGCCGCGAAATGCTCCGGCAGATTTTCCAGATAGCTGTCTAGCGGCTCGCAATCCGGATCGAAATTGACGAAGACAAAGCCGCCCCAAGTACCGACCTTTGCTTCGGGCAGGTTCATCGCAGTCTTGTCGACATGCGGAAAATCCCATTGGCCGGGAATGACCGACAGCGATCCATCAAGCTTCCACGTCCACCCATGGAACGGGCAGCGGAACTGTTTGACGCAACCGCCCTCTGTGCGCAGCAATGTGCCGCGGTGGAGGCATGAATTGACATAGGCGCGAATTTCTTGCGGTCCGGTGCGCACGACAATCAGCGAGTCATGGACGATATCATAGACGATATGGTCGCCAACATTGGGAATATGTTCGACCCGGCAGGCAAGCTGCCATGTCTTGCGCCACACCTTTTCCACTTCCCGATCATGCCATTCCTTTGAAAAATAGCGCTCGATGGAAATGTCGGCTGTGCTTTGCCCGACGGCAGGGGATTCCTCACACATGATGGCAGGTGCCGGGTTCTGGTCCGTTTCGAACACTTGCTGTACCGAAGGGCCGGGCCGGCGTGCGATCAGATCATCCATTATACTCTCCCTTTGCACCCCATGTGCCGCCATGATAGCGATGCCGCAATGAC
This sequence comes from Sphingomonadales bacterium, assembly GCA_021298455.1. Taxonomy (GTDB): domain Bacteria; phylum Pseudomonadota; class Alphaproteobacteria; order Sphingomonadales; family Sphingomonadaceae; genus Sphingorhabdus_B; species Sphingorhabdus_B rara. Next base: position 6,135 of record JAJTFR010000106.1, read on the forward strand.
AATATTGAAACATAGCCCGCTTGTTACCCTAAGTCTGACAGTGGATTTTGCCGCGATGGTCAGCATCGGGAAGACGCCGTCCGGATTACGCCGGATTGCGCCGGTCACGGGCGGAACTTTTTCTGGCGACCGGCTGAATGGAACTGTGTTGCCCGGCGGCAATGACTGGGTGATCAACCGCGCCGATGGCGTGATGGTGATTGACGTACGCCTGACGCTGCAAAGCGATGGACCCGTCTGAATATTCGCTCGCCATAGTGGCGCGATTGGAATGCGGGGATCCCCGCTACCAATGGTTGAACAATGTCATTGCCGTTGGCACCGGGGAACAGACACGAACAGGCCCGGTCTATTCGATTTTCGCGATCGGGTAAGGATGCATTATCGGCACGCCTTCGCAGCACTGCTTGCCATTGCATTGCCTTTGAACGCTTATGCCGCTGATCCCGTTTTTGTAGCAAAAGTCCCCATCCAGCATATCACCCCCGGCATTGAAGTGCTGCTGACCGAGCGGCTGGATTTGTTGCAGGGGAAACGGGTTGCGCTGCTGACCAATCAGACCGGTGTCGATCGCAAGGGGAATAGCAGCGTCGATCTGCTGCGTGCCCAAAGCGGATTCACGCTGGTTGCATTGTTCAGCCCCGAACATGGCGTGCGCGGCGAGGCGCAGGCGGGGGAGAAGGTGGCATCGGGGGTTGATGCCGGAACCGGATTGCCGATTCACAGCCTCTATGGCGAAACCAAAATAGCGACGCCTGCAATGATGGCGGGGATCGATGTGATGCTGGTCGATCTGCAGGATGTCGGGACGCGCTTTTACACTTATTCCTCCACCCTTTTATACATGCTGCGTGCGGCGGAAAGGGAGGGTGTAGAGGTGATCGTGCTGGATCGGCCCAATCCGCAGGGCGGGGTGATGATCGAAGGGCCAGTTCTTGAACCGGCCTTCACCTCGTTCGTCGGCAGCTTTGCGATGCCTGTCCG
>JAJTFR010000107.1 GCA_021298455.1 Sphingomonadales bacterium
ACGGGCATTGTCGTCACCTGTCAGGACGGGCGAAGTCAACACAAGAACAAGGAAAAGGCGATGCAGGTGCTGCGCGCCCGCATCTACGAAAAAGAACGCGAAGAGGCGCAGGGGGCCGAGGCCGAGGCGCGCAAGGCGATGGTCGGTTCAGGTGACCGCAGCGAACGCATTCGCACCTATAATTTCCCGCAAGGCCGGGTGACCGATCACCGTATCAACGTGACGCTGCACAAATTGCCGGAAATTTTGGAAGGTGGCGGACTGGCCGAACTGGTCGACGCGCTTATTTCAGAGGATCAGGCCGCAAGGCTGGCCGGCCTCGAATAAGGCTGTAGCTCTCTCACGCATTTTTGAGATTTTCGGATGAAATTGCCTGGACGGGTTGGTGCGAGACCAGATAGCAACCAACCCGTCCATGGCATGTGGGTATGTGTGAACACTGAATATTATGCAGAGGTCGTGCCAGATTAACTTTATTATATATTTACAAATACATAAATGGTTCTCGCAGCGTTAATCTTTTGCCGCACTGTCAAAAATGCCGACAGTTTGACACACGCCTGCGCCGACGCCCAAAGTCCCATCTTTGCTTTTCCGTTGCCGCCGCTCCGCCATGCTACCATATAAGCGGGCATGTCCGATTGGCCCGATACTATCCGCGCAGGCGAGACTGAGCAGCATGAGCCGCTGGTGCGCCGTCTGCTTGCGCCCAACCCGTCACCTTACACATTCACTGGCACCCAGACTTGGTTGGTCGGTGCAGGCCGCGATATGGCCGTGATCGATCCCGGCCCTGCTGGCAGCGGAATGAGCGTGGGTGATCCCAAGGATGCGAACGGGGAAGGCCATGTCGAGGCGATCCTGCGCGCTGTTGGTGATAAACGCATTGCGGCAATCCTTTGCACGCATACGCATCGCGATCATTCACCGGCAGCTGCGCCATTGAAGGCGATCACCGGCGCACCGATCATCGGTTGTGCGCCGCTGGCCTTGCGTGATGATGGCCCGCGCGCCGACAGTGCCTTCGATCCCGATTATGCGCCGGATCGCATCCTTGCCGATGGAGAGGCGGTTTCGGGCGATGGTTGGACGTTGCAGGCTGTGGCAACGCCTGGCCATACCAGCAACCATCTTTGCTATGCTCTCGTCGAAAGTGGCGCCTTGTTTACCGGAGACCATGTCATGAAATGGTCGACCAGCGTCGTTTCACCCCCTGATGGTGATATGTCCGCCTATATGGCGAGCCTGCAGAAGCTCTATGATCGTGAAGACCGCATCTATTATCCGGCGCACGGCCCCGCGGTTGAAAACCCGAAGCAGCTTGTGCGCGGCATGATCGGTCACAGGCGGATGCGTGAACGGCAGATATTGGGCTTGCTCGAACAGAGTCCGCGAGAGATCCCCGCCATGGTCGCGGAAATGTACAAGGGGCTCGACCCTCGTCTGATTGGAGCAGCCGGCCGGTCGGTGCTCGCGCATCTGGTCGATCTGGAGCGGCAGGGGCGAGCACGGGCAAAGGGGGAGCAATGGTCGCTCGCATGATGCCGCTGAACCAGACTTGAATCATTGCCTAGGCCAGGTGATCGACCTAAAAAGTTCCTTCGCTGAACTTGTCGAACCATTTGGCAAGGTCTACGCCATCTGCTGAAACGCCGCTTCGTCCAACCCGGAGCTGTGGCGAAATATCGGAGTAAGTGAATGAACGCCCCCACTCCCCGCGAATCCTTGCAAGGCGTCGATTTGCTCGCTGAAATCCAGCGGCTGAAGAAAGAGCGCAACGCCGTTATACTCGCGCATTATTACCAGAAAGCCGAAATCCAGGATCTGGCTGATTTTGTGGGCGACAGCCTTGAACTGTCGCGCCGCGCGGCGGAAACCGATGCCGATGTGATAGCCTTTTGTGGGGTGAAGTTCATGGCGGAGACGGCAAAGATCCTCTCGCCCGAAAAGACCGTGATCCTGCCCGATATGGCCGCTGGCTGCAGCCTTGAAGACGCCTGCCCACCAGGCAAATTCAAGGCCTTTCGCGAAAAACACCCCGACCATATCGCACTGACATATATTAATTGTTCGGCAGAGGTGAAGGCGCTGTCAGATATCATCGTCACTTCATCCAGCGCGGAGACAATCCTTGCCCAGATACCCAAAGAGCAGAAGATTATCTTCGGCCCTGACCGGCATCTGGGTGGTTATCTGTCACGCAAGTTTGGGCGCGAGATGCTGCTGTGGCCGGGCGTGTGCATCGTGCATGAAGCGTTTAGCGAAACCGAACTGTTGAAGTTGAAAGCCCAATATCCGGGTGCACCTGTCGCTGCGCACCCCGAATGTCCGCCGCACATCATCGACCATGCCGATTATGTCGGGTCAACCTCTGGTATTCTTAAATATGCGCAGGAAGTGCCGGGCGACACGGTAATCATCGCGACCGAGCCGCACATCATCCACCAGATGCAAAAGGCGCTGCCGGAAAAGAATTTCATCGGCGCACCCGGTGCAGATGGCAACTGTGCGTGCAACATATGCCCCTATATGGCGCTCAATACGATGGAAAAGCTTTACCTCGCCCTGCGCGACCTGCAGCCGCAGATTGAATTGGACGAAGAGGTTAGGCTAGCGGCGAAGAAAAGCCTCGACCGGATGTTGGAAATGGCATCGAAGACGGTCGGCCAGGGTGATCTGGGCCGCAAGGATCTTGCGTTTCCGAATGGGTGAAATTGGGACCGGTTGACACTTTTATGTCGGCCCGGTCCCAAACTGTTGGTCTGTTTAGTGGCGCTGGTACCACAGGAGCAAGCGACCGCCCTCGGTAACCGACCGACTTTCGACAATTTTTGCGCGGCGCGTGACTGCAGCGATAAAATGATCTTCGCTATAGTCTGGGAAGATATCTTCCCGGTTTGAAAGCAGCCGCTGTACCATTGGATCGGTTTTTGGCGGAAATTCGATAATGCCCGCCGGGGCAAGAGAGATCAGCCAGTCGACCGTCATATCGAGCGGAACATTGCGGCCAATGGCAATGTGGTGGACGAATGCCAGTGCAACCAGTGCTTGCGCCGATGCCCGTCGGCCAAAGCCCATGCGTTCCGCCTGTGCCCAGCCTTGTGATGGGCTTGGGTTGGCGGCATCGAGCCATACTGGTAGAAATGGAAGGCCATGGGCGTCTGCTCGCGCAACTGCGGAATCAAGCGCACCATAATCAAAGTCGAAACCGACTACCGACTTGGCGCCACCTTCCAGGGCCGCAACGCTGTAATCGCCTGAATTGCAGCCGATATCGAACATTTGGTCCGGTTTGACCGCAGAGGCCATTTTCACAATGAAATCCCGTTTTATCTGCGCATCACCCTCCGCATAACTGTTGTGATCCGCATAATCCCCCCAAACGGTTGGTTTGATCGGGTTTTTCAATTTTGCGATATAGCTGCGTAAGCCTTCGAGAATGCCCTTAAAGGCGATTTTGGATAGCTTGGGTTGCTTGCCCGGAGCGATGCTTGCGTCAGCTTTGATCGCACGGCGCTGAAGCGCCGCCTGTCCAGTGACATGTGTCAAGATGGTCCAACTGAGATTGTCTTTCCAATCCAGCAGCTGCGCCAGATCTTCGGGGGAAATGCCTTCCAAACTACCGCGATACCATGGCGCAGGGCTGATTCCCTTTTTGCTCCACAAGATCAATGGGTTGAGAAACTGCATGCAAAATTGTCGATGCCCGGTCCAAACTTCACTCTCAACGTAGGGCCGGAATGACAGATGGTCGATAAACACTGGACGGGTTGCCAAAAACTGGATGTTATAGGCAGTGGCATCCGATAGCGTGAAGCCACGATCCAAGGCGGTCAGTTGTAAATCGAGATGGAACAGCGCGGCACGTTGCAGCAGGGCAAACGGCCATTCATAAGGATAGCTCAGAAACGGCAGCCGTTCATGTTCGAGAATATAGACGGGTTCTGGCGCGATGTTCACCTCTGCGGGGTCCACTTCGCGCGTTGCAACCAGCATGCCGCGGTCGACAAGCTCCTGCAGCAGCCCGCTGTCGCGGACGGCTTCATAATCGGCTGCCGAGCGCTGCCATATTGCTCGGAAAATGCGGCCATCGCGTTCAAAGACGCGGCTGCCGGGGTCGCGAAAGGACCCCGGATTAACGATGGGCGCGCTCATTCTTTTTCTGGCGCCACAGGGCTTTTGCCGGTCAGGCGGGCAAGGAAAGTTTTGGATTTTGCCAGAAACATCCTCGAGTAAACGAGCCATGTGCCGACAACTCCGACAACGGCCTGCAAGATGATGCTGCCCGTTGCAGGATCGAGATAGGCAAATGCGGGTGAGGAAAGCGTGGTGTACAGGGCGAATAGCGCGCCCATTCTGCTAAGACGATTGGTCATTTCATCTCCTCTCAGCCGGATGAATCCCGAGAGGAGAAATCCAACTAAGCCGTTGTTAAGAAAAAGATTGGTTTTTAAAGACCATGTTACCACTGCGTCGGTAGTGGTTCTTTTGATCTTGGTTTCCAATCTCTATCATCGATAAAGATGTATGGTTGAGAATTTGTTAATGGCACTGGTGCCGTAAGGTAATCGCGTGCCGACAATTGTTGTAATAGTGAAGCAGCGCTTGCCATGCCTTCGCTGTAACGGCCTTCGCCACCGGATATACGGACCGCGAAGAGAGTGGAGAATGATGCAATCAGATCGGAACTGCGAAATTTACCCCGCCTTTCATAAATCGGGTCAAGGACCGTCAGTCGTGAACCATGATCGCCATGCAATATCATGACATAATTGTTGGCCGCTGGCGATTTTTCCAAGGCCTTGAGCAGAAGCTCGATTTGCAACATCGAACAAGAAACTTGTTCATCATAGGCATTGGCGCGATCTGTTAACGGAATGAAGTCCTTTCGATTTTTCCATTCCGACATTGGTTTCCGATTGCAATTGGCTTGCGTCACATAGGGATAGTGCGGAAATAGAGAATGCATGAAATAGGCTTCGCCAGGACGAGCCGACTCCAAATCACGCGCAAAGTGTTCGAGCGCCTCAAGCGCGGCGGCGGTTCCCGTTCCTTTTAGCCTGAGGAAGGCGTAGAAGCCGGGAAGACCTGCTCGCGCGGAAATAACATCGAGGAAAGAGAGTTTGCGGCCCACATAGTCGGAACCCTGAGACATGCCGATGAACTTTGAAAGGATCAGCGCCGTTCGATCTGCTATACTCATATCATAGGCGAGCAAAGGTTGCATGCTGCTGTTCGCGTAGGAAACGCAACGGGCATTACTGTAACCACTGCAAAAGTCAGCAAAGTCGGACTGGTAGATGTTGAGCTTGTAGCCTAGCGCTTCCAGCCGATCAAAATGCGCGTTTCTGCCAATCGTGGCACCTTGCCGGCCTGCTGCGTCAGCTTGCTTTGTACCAAAATTGAGGATGTGCGGGACCGCGTTGACCGTATGCAGATGCTGGCTGTACGCTTTGCCGTAAACCGCAAAGCCGTTGCGGGTATAGAACTCGCGCAGTCTGGCGGCAGTGCGCATGCCGGATTCGGTTTTATGAAAGCCACCGACGCCGATATGTTCATCCAGCAAAATGTGGATGATTGCGGGGCGATTGCTCGCCAAGGCCCCGTCTTTTTGCGTCGGCTTGGTTTCGCTTAGCCAAGGTTGGCGTTCGCCGATGCCAATCATTGACGATATCATCACAAAGCCGCCAAATATTGCCAGAAATTGATGCGGCGCTTCCTTCAGCCGAAGACTGATCAGGAAATAGACGCAAGCGCCCAGAACTGGCCACCAGCCGTTGTCGACATTGAGATCGATGACAAAGGCGATCAGCAATACATCTAAAAGCCGCCGACCCCAGATGCCGACACGCGCGTAAATGAATGCCATCATCGCGCAAAACAGGGCAAGCGCCAGAAAGGCCGCGAAAATCTCGGGCCGCAGCATCGGATATTTATCGTACATCAGAAAGTTGACGAGCGAGGCTGCCAACAACAGAAAGCTTGCGAGAAAGGCGAGCGGTGAACGGCTCGCCATTTTGGCCTCAGCTGCTATGTTTTCCAAGATTTTCCCCTGCCTGACACTCCGAATTTCAAGGTCGGCATGAAACCGAAAAGCCGGTATTGTCTGGAAGAACCGATCTCGCCGAAATTCAAAGTAATAATTCTGTTTGAACGAGAAATAACTGCATTTTTGGAAATGACCATATAGACTTGTAAAATCATATCATCACGAATGATTTATCATTCTGAACACACTATTGTTCAGATCGTGCTTTTCGCTTCTGAGCATGACAGTTTTGAACAAAAAAACCGATTTTAGGCAATTTGGCGGCAACAAGGCATCCAG
>JAJTFR010000108.1 GCA_021298455.1 Sphingomonadales bacterium
CCTTTATGGCGGCATCGCGCGCGCCGAACTTGCCGGACTTATCCGTCCCGTTGTCGGTATTGAGGCCCGTGTACTTCAACTCCGCTGCCTTCAGGCCGGCGAAACCATCGGTTATAATGCAACCCATAAATGCAATGCGCCAACACAGGTTGCAACAATCGCGATGGGCTATGCCGACGGCTATTGGCGGGGCTTCTCGTCAAAGGGCAGGGTGCGGACAGGCGAACATTGGCTCCCCGTGTTGGGCAGGGTGTCAATGGACCTTGTCACGATTGACGCCAGCGCAGCGCCCCACCTTGCCGAGGGCGACTGGGTGGCAGTGGACTTTGATCTGACGGCTGCGTCAGCTGTGACCGGCAAGTCGCCCTATGAATTGCTAACCGGGCTGGGGCAACGGGCCGAGCGGATATGGGCCTGACCAACTGACATTGTAATTCCGGGTTTCAGTGGGGCAGGTTGCTCCGCCGCGGCTCTTTAAGTCTCCGGCGTTTAAGGACACAAAAAAAGGGCGCCACATGGGCGCCCTTTCTTTTTCAGGTTTTAAACCACTTACCAGTTGGCGCTGAAGCCAAGGAAGAAGTTGCGGCCGAAGCTGTCGAACGGATCGCCACCAGCGGTACCGAGCAGGCCGAGCGGCGGCTGACGGTCGAGCAGGTTGCTAACGCCACCATACAGGCGGAACTTTTCAGCAACGCTGAAGCCCACGCGGATGTCATGATAGAGAACGTCCGGATACCATACCCGCGGGAAGGCGTCGGCATTGTTCGGCGCAATCTTGACCAGCGAACCGGCGGTGCAAGGCACTGCTGTACCGTTCAAAGTGCCACCCGTGTTCGGCGTCACACCCGAAGCCGGGCAAAGACCGGTGTAGGAGTTCTGCGTTTCGTAAGAAGCAATCGTCTGCTTGCCGATGTAGCGCGCAGAATAGCGGATGTCGAAATCACCGAAATCATAGTCAAAGATGAAGCTGCCGGCCCACTGCGGGTCGCCAAGTTCGCTCAACTGACGGTTCGGTTCAGTCGGACGGGTCGGATCGGTGAAGTTGTTCAGCGCTTGAACGCGGGTTGCGATCAGGCTGAGACGGATCCGGTCACCATTGTCGAAGGTCTTACGATAGTCGAGATCGAAGTCCATGCCCTTGGTGCGCTGAGCCGCAAAGTTGACGCCGCCCGAAATCACAGCCGGTTCAGCGAACAGGCCGGTCGAGGGGTCACGATTGACGGTGGAGCAGAAGGGATTGGCAAGCGTTTCGCTATCATAGCAGAGGCTGATGATCGTCTGCGCACCGAGCGTAGCAATCAGGTCCTCAACCTTGATGTTGTAATAGTCGACGGTGAAGGTCAGGCCAGGGATGAACCGCGGCTTGATGACTGCACCAATGGTCAAGCTCTTGCCACGCTCTTCGGTCAGGGTCGGGTTGCCGCCTGATTCAAAACCGGTCGAGAATGCACGCGCCGTGCAGTTCACCCAAGGCGTACCGACAGTGGTACCGAAGGACGAACCGGCGCAAGCTGCTGCGGTTGCTGCAGTGATCGTGGTCGGAACGCCAGCGGCAGCACAGTTGGCTGCACGGTTCGGACCTGCGACGATGTTCACCGAGTCACAAGGATCGCTGATGAAGGCGAAGTTCTGCGACAGGGGCGAGAACAGATCGCTCTGCGTAGGCGCACGGACCGAAGTCGCGTAAGCAGCGCGGAAGCGGATGTCCTCGATCGGAGCGTAGATGCCCTGGATGTTGTAGGCATAGACGGTTCCAACGCTGGCGCCAGCACCGCTATAGTCAGACACACGACCAGCAACATTGACCGACAGTTCCTGCGCGAACAGGGTGTCCTTCAGAAGCGGGAAGAAGACTTCGCCATAAGCTTCCTTCACCTTCAGCGCAGGCGGACGGAAATCCTGGAGCGCGTTGAGGAAGGTACGGCCATCCGAGGTAATGTCGTCATAATCGACATTCGCCTTTTCTTCACGATACTCGGCACCAGCCGCGAATGCGATCGGACCGCCGGGAAGTTCGAACAGCTGCGACAGGTCACCACCGACAAATGCCGAACCAACCATCTGGCTGGCGAATTCGGTGTTGATGCTCGGACGATGCGAGAAAGCAATTGCTTCCGGTGTAGCAAGACCCGAACCGAAGATGTTGATCGGAACGCAATCCGGGCGAACGTTGGTCACGGCGTTGACGGCGCAGACAACATTCTGACCGGCAGCGTTGCGGGCAACGTTGGTGCCGGTGAAGCCGGCAGGTGCACGAACGGCATCAAGCGCGAGCAGATAGCCATCGGGGTTGCCGTTTTCGTCGAAGAGATAGAGGTTGCGATCGTTGCGGCCAACGGCTTCGAAACGGCCATAGTTGAACGCGACTTCATATTTCCAGTCGTCGTTGAACGTACCTTCAACGCCTGCAACTGCACGATAAGTTTCGCGGGTTCCGAAGAACTTACGACCACCGAAATCGACGTTGAAGCGCGAAACGTTCAAAGTGCCGGTTGCAGTGTTGGTGCAGACGCCAAAGCTTTGCAGCGTTGCGAGTGCAGCCGCGCTCAGGAACGCGTTGCTGCAGCGCAGGTTGTTACCGCCACCGAAGAAGCCGGGGATGGTGCCCTGCTGGAAGCTGGGCTGGCCTTCGCCGGATGCATTCACGCGGACATATTTGGCTTCGATGAACGGACGGAACGCATCCGAAACGTCAAAATGGCCGAGCACGTTGAACGCGTAACGATCAACTTCGGCAAGAAGGCTGCCGGTGTCGCGCAGGGTCGAACCGATGCCGCCAATCTGGTTGCCACTGCCGAAAGCAGAGAAAGCCTGGGTCGGGGTGTCGATGACAACATCACCAGCATCGTTGAAGCGCAGGTAACGGCGCGTTGCGCTCGTAGATGCGTCAAGAGCACCGATGGTGCCAGCGTTGCTGATTGCAGCATTCTTCACGCCGCAGAAGAAGGTGTTGTCGGGGATGCCATCGCCAGCTGCCGGTTCATTAGACGGGTTTTCCGAAGCGTTATACTGGCAACGACCGCTCAATGCACCGGTCAGCTCGTCGCGCTGGCGGAAATAAAGCGGCTGCTGACGGGTATATTCAACTGCACCCGTGATGTTACCACGACCGTCGGCAAAGTTGGTGCCGGCGAGTGCGCTGACGAAATAAGTTCCACGATCACCACGTGAAGAAAGACCGCTCTGGCCGTTCAGCTTGATGCCGTCGAAATCTTTGCGCATCACGAAGTTGACAACGCCTGCAACAGCGTCCGAACCATAAATGGCCGAGTTGCCGCCGGTGACGATGTCGATACGCTCAACAAGGTCGATTGGAATGGTGTTGACGTCAAAACCATTGTCGCCGGGCGACGAAGTGACATGGCGGCGACCGTTGACGAGAACGAGCGTACGGTCAGTGCCGAGGCCGCGAAGGTCAAGAAGGCTGAGGCCCGCAGTGCCGATGAAGCGGCTTGAGTTACCAGCCGAGAAGGTCGAGCGGAGCGACGGAAGGTCGTTCAGCGCGTCACCGAGTGAAACCTCACCCGTACCGGTGATGTCATCGACAGTTACGGAAGTCAGCGGAACTGCTGATCCGAGTGTCGGACGCGAAATGCGCGAACCGGTGACGAGAATGGGGGCGCTGCCCTCTTCCTCTTCGGCTGCGTCTTCGTCATCTTCATTGGACGATGCCGGCGGTGTCTGGTCGTCGGCCGACTGAGCCAACGCCGGAACGGCGGTAAACATTGCAAGACCGAGCAAAGAGCCGGTCACGAGCAAACGCGACTTCTTCATTCTTAGGAACTCCCCAGTTCGAGAATCAAATTTCCGTAATTTTTCGCCCTAAGACTAGAGCATGGGCGCGTGCAAGCGTCTTGGCCAATACGATGGCCTTTTTGCAACGATGTTGCCAATGCGCCACACAGCAATAACACTGCGTCGAATTTACGTGAGGCAAGAAAGCTTCGCAACACCCCTGTCTGACGAAATTTCGTTTCAAATGATACGATAATGATATTCGGATGTTTCGTTTGGTCGTTTGGGCATCCGTTCAGCGCAAATTCATTTTTTTTGCCCGAAAAAAAGGTGCTCTCAGGAAAGTTGCAACATTTGCGCCTTGCATGCGGTAATCGAGCCGGGTTTTGACCCTTTTCAGCGTTTTTGTTGCAGTGCACCACCGTCTGGTGCTAGGTGCCGCGCTCTTCGAGGGAGAACTGGAATGGCACGCAAAAGCGCAACCGTTGCGGATGGTGATCCGATTATCATCAAGAAATACGCGAACCGTCGGCTCTACAACACGCAATCGTCGAAATATATCACGCTGGACTTCCTGGCCGAGTTGACGCGCAAAGACGTTGAATTCCAGGTTGTCGATGCAAAGACGGGCGATGATATCACCCATAGCGTTCTGACCCAGATCATCATGGAAGAAGAAACCGGCGGGCAGGGAATGCTCCCCGTGAGTTTCCTGCGCCAGATCATCGCGCTCTATGGCGACTCGATGCAGGGGTTGGTTCCCCAATTTCTCGAAAGTTCGATGGACAATTTCCGCAAGAACCAGAAACAGGTTCAGAATGTGATCGAAACTGCTCTGACTTCTGGGCCTTTTGGACATATTGCCAAGCAGAATATCGAAATGATGCGCGCCGCACGCGATGCCTTCATGCCGAACCTTGGCGGTGGCAAGCAGGCCGGCGACGACAATATCGATGACCTTAAGCGGCAGATGGCCGAACTTCAGGCGAAGATCGACAAGCTGTCGCAACGCTGACACCTCGCCAGTTGCGATTGCGCCACTGACCCGCTAGGGCCGGCGCCATGAAACACGCCTTATCCGTCACCCGCCAACAGAATTTCGCCGCCTGGTATCAGGAGGTCATATCCGAAGCCGACCTTGCCGAGGAATCGGGGGTTCGCGGCTGCATGGTTATTCGCCCATGGGGTTATGGCATTTGGGAGCGCATCCAGAAGTTAATGGATGCCGAAATCAAGAAGGCAGGGGTCGAAAACTGCTATTTCCCCCTATTCATCCCGCTGTCTTTCTTTGAAAAAGAGGCGGACCATGTCGAAGGCTTTGCCAAGGAGATGGCTGTCGTAACGCATCACCGCCTCGTCGGTGATGGCAAGGGCAAGCTGGTCCCCGATCCGGAATCGAAACTGGAAGAGCCCTTGGTCGTGCGGCCGACATCGGAAACGGTGATCGGTGCCGCCATGAGCCGCTGGGTGCAAAGCTGGCGTGATTTGCCGCTGATGGTCAACCAATGGGCAAATGTCGTGCGTTGGGAAATGCGCACCCGCATGTTCCTGCGCACCAGCGAGTTCCTCTGGCAGGAGGGGCATACCGCGCATGTCGACCGCGACGACGCGATGAATGAAACCATGCGCGCCCTGGAAATGTATCGCGCCTTTGCCGAAGGCCCGCTGGCCATGCCGGTCATGGCGGGTGAAAAGCCTGAAAATGAGCGGTTTCCGGGTGCCGTTGCAACCTATTCGATAGAAGCCATGATGCAGGATGGCAAAGCTCTTCAGGCTGGCACCTCGCATTATCTTGGCACCGGCTTTTCTGAAGCCGCTGGCATTAAATATCAGGACAAGGAAGGTGGGCAGCAATTTGCCCATACCACCAGCTGGGGCGTATCCACCCGCCTGATCGGCGGCGTGATCATGACTCATGGGGATGACGACGGCTTGCGTTGCCCTCCGCAAGTTGCGCCTTGGCAGATTGTGATCGTGCCGATGTTGCGGGACGATGATGGCGATGCCGCCGTGCTCGAATATTGCCGTAACCTCTCGCGCGAACTCGGTTCGCTCAGCGCCTTCGGAGAGCCTGTGCGCGTCCTTTTGGACACAAAGGCAACAAAAGCGGCGAACAAGCGTTGGTCATGGGTGAAGAAAGGTGCGCCCCTGATCGTCGAGGTTGGTCCGCGCGATGTCGCCGACGGCAAGGCTGCTGTGCTGCGCCGTGACCGGCTTTACAAAGACGACGGTAAGCTTGCGACGGCCTTCACGCCGCGCGCCGAATTTGTTGCCGCTGCATCGGCAATGCTGGAGGATATCCAGTCCAATCTGTACAATGAGGCAAAGGCACGGCTTGACGGAAATATCCGTCGCGATGTCTCCGACCTTGCGGCGCATTATCAAGGCGATGAAGCCAAGTTTGCAGGCTGGGTCGAAGTGCAATGGGCCCGCCCTAGCGGCGATGCGCTCGACAAGATTGTCGAACAACTGAAAGCACTGAAGTTAACGATGCGCACATCCTTATTGGCCGGACTTACTGATTTGGCGCGAAAGCCGCGCCACCAGCCGGGGCTTCCCACCCGCGAGCAGATACTCGAATTTATCGAGCAATCGAAAGAGCCAGCAGGCAAGCGGGAGATATCGCGCGCATTTGGCCTGCATGGCAGCGACAAGATCGCGCTTAAGGCTTTGTTGCGTGACATGACCGACGAGGGGCTGATTGACGCAGCTCCGGGCAGGGCCTTTCACAAGATGGGCGGGGTCCCGCGCGTTACTGTCCTCAAAATCGTCGATGTTGATGGCAATCAGTTGATCGCAATACCCGAACGGTGGGAAGCAGAAGGTGTGCCGCCGCCCAAATTGCGGGTGATCGAACGCGGCCGCAGGGGCGCGCTAGGCATTGGCGATCGTATCCTTGCCCGCACCGAGGAGGCCGGCTCGAGCTGGATCGCCCATCCGATGAAGAAGCTTGCCAAAGCGAGCGAACAGATATTGGGCGTTGTCGAGGATGGCGGAAACGGCCGTTTCTGGCTGAAGTCGACGGACAAAAAGGCCCGTTTCGATACTCCCCTTTTCGAATTGGGTGAAGCAAAGCCCGGCGATCTCGTCTTGGCGGAACTGGGCGGGCGCGCGGGACAGAAAAAGGCGAAGGTAACTGAACTGTTGGGTGATCCATTTGCCCCCAAAAGTTTCAGCCTGATTGCGATCCATAAGTTCGGCATTCCATTCGAAATTCCGCAAGAAGTCGAGGATGAGGCGGCGATTGTCCACGATCTGCCGGTCACGGCTGAGCATCGTGAAGATCTACGTCACCTGCCCATTATCGCGATCGATCCACGCGATGCCCGCGATTTTGACGATGCTGTCTGGGCAATTGCTGATGACGACCCCAAAAATGCAGGTGGCTTTAAGGCGATCGTCGCGATTGCCGATGTCAGCTACTATGTCCGTCCGGGAAGCGCACTCGATCGGGAGGCAGCTAAGCGCGGTAACAGTGTCTATTTTCCCGACCGCGTGGTACCGATGTTGCCGCACGCACTATCATCGGACAAATGTTCACTGCGGGCAGGAGAGGATCGTGCAGTCCTAGCCTGCCATATGCAGATCGATGCTGGCGGTCATGTGACGTCATGGCGTTTCGCGCGCGCAATCGCCCGCATTTCTGCCAATATTCCTTATGAAGATGCGCAGGCGGCGATCGACGGAACATTGGATCACCCGATGCTCGAAAGTGCGCTCAAGCCATTGTGGGCCTGCTGGGCGCTTCTCAAAAAGGCTCGCGACAGTCGCAATCCACTTGGCATTGATATGCCCGAAAGGCGGATCGCGCTTGATGATAAGGGCAGGGTGGTCGGCGTTGCTGTGCGCGCCCATCTCGATGCGCATCAGGTGATCGAGGATTTCATGATTGCCGCCAATGTGGCCGCGGCAAAGGCGCTGGAAGGCAAGAAATCGCCGCTTATTTATCGTGTCCATGAACCACCGGCGCGCGAGAAACTGGTCGCGCTGAAAGATTATCTCAAAACTTTCGATATCGAATTCACGCTGGGCCAGGTGATCCGCCCGTCCACCTTCAATGCGATTATCGCGAAGGTGCGGGATTCTGACGAGATATTGCCGCAAATCATGGAGGCGGTGCTGCGCAGCCAGACACAGGCTTATTATACGCCGCAAAATGCCGCCGCTATGCCGACCTCATTGTTCATCGTGCGCTCGTCAGCGCCTATGAACTTGAAATGCCGGCGCCGAAAGACAAGGAAATCAAGTCGGTTACAGGGCTTTCCTCGAGAGATTTCGAGCGGCTTGACGTCACATCGGAAATGATCAGCCGCGCAGAGCGTAGGGCGATGGAGGCCGAGCGGGAGACGGTGGATCGCTATGTCGCAGCCTATCTTGCTGCACAGATTGGTGAGATCATTGATGCCCGGATCACGGGCGTCCAGAATTTCGGCTTTTTCGCGACGGTTGAATCGATCGGCGGCGACGGGCTCGTCCCTGTCTCGACGCTGGGTGCCGAACGGTTCAATTATGACGAATCCAGCCAGACATTGACCGGCGAAGAAAGCGGAGATGAGTATCGTCCGGGCATGCGTCTGAAACTCAGGCTGGCCGAGGCAAATCCGGTTTCCGGAGCGTTGCGTTTCGAATTGCCCGAAGGCGGCAGTTATGCCCCGTCCCGAATGGAGCGCCCGTCAGGCGTCAGGCACAAGGGTAAGCAGATAGCTGGCAAGCATATGGCAGGAAAGCGTGGACGGCCGGGCAACATCCGCCATCAGGGCAAGAAACGCCGCTAAATCAGCTTAGTTCGTCAATCTGTTCATCATTGAGCGACCCGGGAATGACCATTGCCGGGCAGCGCATCGTGCCTGCAGTATTGCCGGTGAAATGTGCTACCATCGGGCCGGGGTTACCCTGCGCCGCCGCACCCAGAACGAGCGCGGCGATTTCCGGGTGGGCATCCAGCATGTCTTTCACTACCTCGACGCCTTCACCATCGCGGATCGTGATCTGTGGCTGCAAACCGAGTTCGTCAAAGATTGTACCCGCGGCTGTAGAGACAAGTTCTTCCGCCTTTTCGCGGTTTTCAGCCTCCATCGTGGCTTGCACGCCGCCCCATGCGACGAAATCCGCCTTTTCGATCAACGCAAGGATGTGCACTGCGCCGCCGGTTTTTGCCGCACGGCGCGATGCAAAGCGCAGCGCAAGACGCGCTTCTTCGCTTTCATCGATAACGACCAAATAGGTGCGCATGGTTGTTTCCCCGAAACCCCGCCCAATGTCATAAGACGTGAATTCGTATAGCCTGCGCGAAAATGGCTGGCTGTGCAAGCACAAGCCGCTTGACGCTGGGGAAAGCAAGCCCTTATGCCGCCCCGATATTCGAGACCATATTGACAGGATTCCTGCATGCCAATCGAGCTCAAAATGCCCGCTTTGTCCCCGACGATGGAAGAGGGCACACTTGCCCGCTGGCTCGTTAAGGAAGGTGACAGCGTTTCGTCGGGCGATTTGATCGCCGAGATTGAGACTGACAAAGCCACGATGGAGTTTGAAGCGGTCGATGAAGGCGTGATTTCGAAGATCATGGTCGCTGAAGGTACCGATGGTGTGAAGGTCGGCACCGTTATCGCGCTGATTGCAGGCGAAGAAGACGACGCCGCGCCCGTAAAGCCTGTAGCTGCTCCTGTTGCAAAGGCAGCAGCGCCAGCGCCCAAGGTTGAAGTGGCAGCCCCGCCGCCGACGCCCGCTCCAGTCAGTGCGCCGGTTTCCGCAGCCTCTGCGGATGAACGTATCAAAGCCAGCCCCTTGGCGAAGCGTCTTGCGGCGGAACGCGGTATCGATCTCGCGACGCTGACTGGCACCGGTCCCGGCGGGCGTATCGTGAAGGAAGATGTCGATGCAGCCGGTTCTGGGACTGCATCTGCAGTTCAGGCGACGGCATCGCAGGCGCCAGTCGCGGCTGCCGCGCCAGTCGCGCCAACTGTGGCGGCTGCACCTGCTGCAATCCCCGATTTCGGCATCCCGCACGAGGTGGTCAAGCTCAGCAATATGCGCAAAACGATCGCGCGACGCTTGACCCAATCGATGCAAGAGGCACCCCATATCTACTTGACGGTCGATATCCGCCTCGACGCGCTCCTGAAGCTGCGCGGTGAACTCAACGCCAGCCTTGAAAGCCGCGGAGTGAAGCTGTCGGTCAACGATATGCTGATCAAGGCGCTCGCGCTGGCGCTTATCCAGGTGCCCAAGTGCAATGTCTCCTTCGCGGGAGACACGATGCTGCAATATAGCCGCGCCGATATCAGCGTCGCAGTATCGATCCCCACCGGCCTGATCACGCCGATCATAGTCGATGCTGCGAACAAGTCGCTCTCAACGATTTCGACCGAAATCTCCGCACTTGCTGCCAAAGCCAAGGACGGCAAGTTGCAGCCGCATGAATATCAGGGCGGCACTGCCTCCATCTCCAATATGGGCATGATGGGCATCAAGCATTTCACCGCCGTCATCAACCCGCCGCAGGCGATGATCATGGCAATCGGTGCTGGCGAGAAGCGCCCCTATGTGGTCGACGATGCGCTGGCAATTGCGACCGTGATGAGCGCCACCGGCAGCTTCGACCACCGTGCAATCGATGGCGCCGATGGCGCCGAATTGATGAAGGTATTCAAGGAGTTGGTTGAGAAGCCGTTGGGGTTGGTGGCGTAATATGGCAGACACTTACGACCTTATCGTCCTCGGCTCCGGGCCCGGTGGCTATGTTGCCGCTATCCGCGCAGCCCAACTCGGCTTGAAAACCGCGATTGTTGAGCGCGAAAATCTCGGCGGCATCTGCCTCAACTGGGGCTGTATTCCGACCAAAGCATTGCTGCGTTCGGCGGAAATTTATCACTATATGCAGCATGCGGGCGATTATGGCTTGAAAGCGGAAAAGATCACCGCCGATCTG
The DNA here is from genome assembly GCA_021298455.1 of Sphingomonadales bacterium. GTDB lineage: Bacteria > Pseudomonadota > Alphaproteobacteria > Sphingomonadales > Sphingomonadaceae > Sphingorhabdus_B > Sphingorhabdus_B rara. Next base: position 10,667 of record JAJTFR010000108.1, read on the forward strand.
GATGCCATTGTCAAACGTTCGCGTGGTGTGGCGAGCAAGCTCAATCAGGGCATAGCCCATCTGATGAAGAAGAATAAGATCGACGTCCATATGGGCGATGGCGTGTTGAAGTCTCCCACGTCGGTTGCCGTGACGAAAGATGGTACTACAACCACGCTTGCAGCCAAGAATATCATCATTGCCACAGGCGCAAGAGCGCGGGATCTGCCGAAGCTGAAAGCCGATGGAAAGCGGGTATGGACCTATCGCCACGCGATGATGCCAACCGAATTGCCGACAAAGTTGCTGGTCATTGGTTCGGGTGCCATCGGCATCGAATTTGCCAGTTTCTACAATGATCTGGGCAGCGATGTGACGGTTGTCGAGATGATGGATCGCATCGTTCCCGTCGAAGACGCCGATGTCTCAGCTTTTCTTGAAAAGGCGCTGGCCAAACAGGGCATGAAAATCATGACCAAGGCGAGCATCAGCACTATTGCGGCGGATGACAGCGGCGTAAAGGCGACGATAAAGGACAAGGATGGCAAGGAAAACAGCCACCAATTCAGCCATGTCATCGTCGCAATCGGTATCGTGCCCAATGTCGAAAGTATCGGACTTGAAACGCTGAATATCGTGCCGGATCAACGTTACCACATCAAAACCGACGCGATGTGCCGTACAAATGTTCCGGGCGTCTATGCTATTGGTGATGTGACCCAGGGTCCATGGCTGGCGCACAAGGCGAGCCATGAAGGCGTGATCGCGGCCGAAGCCATTGCCCAAAGTCTCGGTAATATGGACGCGCACCCACATCCGATGGACCCGCGCAACATTCCGGGTTGTACCTATTGCCATCCGCAGGTTGCTTCCGTCGGGCTCACCGAAGCCAAGGCCAAGGAAGCAGGCTATGATGTGCGCGTCGGCAACTTCCCCTTCATCGGTAATGGCAAGGCCATCGCGCTGGGTGAAGCCGAGGGCTTCATCAAGACTGTGTTTGATGCAAAGACGGGTGAGCTTTTGGGCGCTCATATGGTCGGTGCCGAAGTTACCGAGCTTATTCAGGGCTATACCATCGGCAAGACCGCCGAACTGGTTGAAGAAGACTTCATGCATACCGTCTTCCCGCATCCGACGCTTAGCGAGATGATGCACGAGAGCGTGCTCGGAGCCTATGGCAAGATGCTGCATATGTAGGCCGATTTGACCGCCGATCGGTGTGTCACCCTGAACTTGATTCAGGGTCCATTTCGTCTCTCTGCGCTTCTGTTTGCGTTGCAAGATGGATGCTGAAACAAGGTCTGCCTGACGATTCTTGAGTTTGGGGGAAAGCATTGGCCAAAGGTACGCAGGACTTCACAGCCGATCCGCGCAACGAACGCATATTGATCAACGTCAATGGCGTGCTGACACCGCGAGCTGAGGCGGTTGTTTCTGTGTTCGACAGCGGCTTTCGGGATCAGTCGCGAGGAGATGGTGGCCCGGCTATATGATACCATCGAAGCGAACGACATGGATAGTTGCCATATCCGCTTGATGGTCACGCGTGGGGTGCGCTCAACACCTTATCAAGACCCCCGGGTAGTGGTTTCTCCCGCGACCATCGTGATCATCGCCGAACATAAGGAACCGCACGCGGAGGTGATCGAAAAGGGCATCACGCTCTTCACAGTTCATGTCCGACGCGGCGATCCGGCGGTGCAGGATCCTAAGCTCAATTCGCACTCCAAGCTCAATTGCATCACCGCCTGCATTCAGGCGACTGAGGCAGGCGCGAATGAAGGGCTGATGCTCGATCCCCACGGCTTTGTCGCCACTTGCAATTCGACGCATTTCTTCATCGTACGCAAAGGCGAGGTGTGGACCTCCACCGGCGACTATTGTCTCGGTGGCATCACGCGCGGCAATGTGATCCGCATCTGCCGCGAGGAAGGCATTCCAGTTTTTGAGAAAAACTTCTCACTGACTGAGGTCTATGGTGCGGAAGAAGCCTTTGTCACCGGCACTTTTGCGGGCGTTGTGCCTGCACATACCATTGACGGGCGCAAAATAAGTGAGGGCAGGGGGGCGATGGTCGAACGCCTGCAAACACTCTATAAGGCGCTTGTTGAGCGGGATATTGCGGGGTGAGCGTGCGGATCGCGATGTGGTCGGGGCCACGCAATATCTCCACGGCCATGATGCGGAGCTTTTCATCGCGCGCCGATTGCGTCGTCACGGATGAACCCTTTTACGGTGCCTATCTCAAACTGACCGGCGAACCACATGCCATGGCGGATGACATCATCGCCGATATGAATTGCGACTGGCAGTCGGTTAGTGCGACGATGCGCGGGGCGATACCGGGCGGCAAGCCTGTCTGGTACCAAAAGCATATGTCACATCATATGGAGGGACCGGTTGGCATCGACGACTTTCCCGATCATGTTCATGTTTTCTTGGTGCGCGATCCCGACCTGATGGTGGCCAGCTATCGCCAAAAGAATGAACTGAAAAGCGCCGACCAACTCGGCTTTGCGCGGTTGGTAGAATATCATGACCGGATCTCAGATCGCCTGGGACGTGCCGCCCCCGTGGTCGATAGCAACCGGCTGCTCGTCGATCCGGAAAAAGGATTGCGCGCCTTATGCACAGCAATCGGCATCGAATGGGATCCAGCAATGCTCAGCTGGCCCCAAGGGCCGCACCCGTCCGATGGCATATGGGCGACGCACTGGTACAATGCCGTCTGGAACAGCAGCAGTTTTGGCCCGCCCACCAAGCCTACCGAATTGGGTACGCGCGAACGGGCGATCGCCGATCAGTGCCGTGCACATTATGAAACGCTTTGCCGCCATTGCATCTGACG
>JAJTFR010000109.1 GCA_021298455.1 Sphingomonadales bacterium
GATCCATAATCTGGGCCTGAAGGAAGTCGCGCGCATTCGTGCCGAAATGGTCGAGGTTGCAAAAAAGGCCGGTTTTGAAAGCCGCGAAGCCTTTATCGAGCATCTGCGCACCGATCCCCGCTACTATGCGAAAACGCCCGAAGAGCTGATGGAAAAGGTCGCACGGGTTACCAAAACCATCGACGGTAAGATGCCCAGCCTGTTCCACCGCTTGCCGCGATTGCCTTATGGCATCAAGGAAATTCCGGCAGAGATCGCGGAGGGCACAACGACCGCCTTTTACAGCCCGGGATCGCCAGCCATTGGCGTTGCCGGATTTTATTATGTGAACACGTCAAAGCTGGATCAGCGGCCCTTCTGGGAAATCCCGGCGCTTTCGGTGCATGAAGCGGTACCGGGACATCATCATCAGATCGCGCTCCAGCAGGAGCTCGACCTTTCCGATTTCCGCAAGCACGGTGCCTTTTTCACTGCCTTTACCGAAGGCTGGGGCCTCTATTCCGAACGGCTCGGGATCGAAATGGGGCTATATGACACACCCGCCAAGGATATGGGCCGCCTGTCTTACGAAATGTGGCGCGCCTGCCGGCTTGTCGTCGATACCGGCATCCATGCCAAAGGCTGGAGCAAGGCACAGGCCATGGCGTTCATGCGCAATAACAGCGCGCTGACCGACGCCAATATCGAGGCAGAAGTGAACCGCTATATCAGTTGGCCCGGACAGGCACTTGCCTACAAGATCGGCGAACTCAAGATCCGCGAATTGCGCGAGCTGGCGAACAGGGAGCTAGGCTCGAAATTCGACCTTGCCGCATTCCATGATACCGTGCTGGGTCAGGGATCGGTCCCGCTGGATGTCCTTGAAACCATAGTGAAGGATTGGATCGAGGCGGAGAAGACGAGGAGTTGAACCCGCCGACCCTACACAGGTCAACGGACATTCTTATTCCCCTCCCAATACCTCATCGCGGTCGGCATCAAGGCTGGGCGGATCAGCATAAATTGAGGCCGGGGTTGCCGAATAATGCACCGGATGGCGCATCGACCGGTAACGATAGCCTGCCTTAGCCACGCTCTTCGAAAAAGTCGACTGCTTTCAGATGCGGGTCGTCGAACATATCGGCCATGCGGTTGTAACGCATCGCAGGAATGTTGTTGGCATCGAGCAGTTCAAGCCATTGGTCGGTGGTCTTGATCGCAGTCGATTCTTCGATCGTCGCATATAGCTCGGCCGTGTTCACCAGCCTCGCTTCATAGGTCGAGAAGCGCGGATCCTGAAAAATGTTAGGTCGGCCAGCCAATTCGAAAAAGCGTTCCCATTGATTGTCCACATAAGGGACGATCGCGATATAGCCATCCTTGGTCGGATAGGGCCGACGCCGGGGGTTGACTGAGCGGGTATAGGCCAGCTTTCCATTCCCTGGTATGTAGGTGTTGCCCCACAAATTTTCGACCATGTTAAACCATGTGAAGCATTCGAACATGGGCACCTGCACAAATTGTCCGCCATGCCCGTTGGCGCGCGCGAGCAATGCCGCCGTCACGGCATTGGCGGCAAACAGCCCGCTGACCTTGTCGGCCACAAGCGTCGGCGCATATTGTGGCCGGCCGGCATCGCGCATCTCGAACAGTGCGGCAAAGCCCGATGCTGCCTGGATGATGTCGTCATAAGCCTGCCTTTTGGCATAGGGGCCATCCGCGCCAAAACCTGCGCAATGAACATAAACAATTTCGGGGTTCACCGCCTTCAGCGCCTCATAACCAAGGCCAAGCCGCTCCATCCCGGCCATGCGCACATTATGGAAAAAGACATCGGCTTCTGCCGCCATAGCAAGGATGGCCGCCTTGTCCTCTGCGATTGAAGCATCCAGCGCGACCGATTTCTTGTTTCGGTTGAGACTGGCAAAGATCGGGCCAAGGTCACCGGTAGGATTGTCTCCGGCCCTGCGCATGATATCGCCGCCGCCAGCCGCATTTTCGATCTTGATCACCTCTGCGCCGAGATCGGCCAGTTGCAACGTTGCGAACGGTCCAAGGACTACGGTCGACATGTCCAGCACCTTAATACCCTTTAGCGGGCCGGTGCGTTCGCCATCCCATTCAAGTACGGGCCATGCTGCCACCTTCATCTCCCCTTATTTCTGTCTCGTTCATTTCTGGATAATCGGCTATCGTACAATGTCGATACGACATTTGATCGCGGAGGATGATATGCGCATTACCCTTATGCTCGCACTGGCCGGTACCGTGCTGCTTTCGGGCTGTAGCTATGGCGACGCCGAGAATAGCCCGGCGCCGATCCGCGACCGTGAAGCAAAGATCCTCTCCAAGGAATTGAAGGGCAAGGTTGCGGGAGAACCGCAAAACTGCATCTCGACATTGGGCCGCGAAAACATGATCCGGATCAGCGATGATATGCTGCTCTACCGTCAGTCGGGCCGACTGGTCTATCAGAACAAGCTGCGTTCAACCTGCCCCGGCTTGGCGCGCGATTCCGATGTCCTGGTGACTGAAAGCTTTGGCGGGCAGTTGTGCCGCGGCGATATTGTGCGCCTTGTCGATCGCACCAGTGGGATGCCCGGCCCGGTATGTAGCTTGGGCGAATTTGTGCCCTATCGCACGAAGGCCGATTGAGAGGTCGCCCCTGCGCAGGCAGGGGCGAGCTTACTTACCGGATAACCAGCGTCACAGCGCGGCGATTTTGCGCCCAGGCTTCCTCGTTCGATCCGAGTGCCTGTGGGCGTTCCTTGCCATAGCTGACGGTCTGTATCCGCGAGGCGTCGACGCCCAGCGAAGCCAGATAGTTTTTCGCGGCATTGGCACGACGTTCACCCAGCGCGAGGTTATAGTCGCGGGTGCCGCGTTCGTCGGCATGCCCCTCGATCGTGACCATCGCATTTGGATAGCGCGCCAGCCATTGCGCCTGGGTCTGCAACGTCGCCTGATCGGCGGTATCGATGTTGAACCGGTCGGTGTCAAAGAAGATGCGATCGCCCATATCTCCAACCGAACGGATGAAATCTTCCTGGCTGCCAGGCACGATCGTCGGTTCGGTCGGCTGGCTGTTCATATCGGGATTGGACGTGCCCGTAGTATTGTCCGCAACGGGGGGCAAATCCTTGATCTCCTTCTTGCCGCAAGCCGCAAGCGCGGTGCTGGCGAGAAGCAGCAGGGCCATGGTGCGTGCCGTTTTCGTCATCTTCTTCTTTTCCTTTCCTAACGCCCCCAAGTTTAAACGCGCTTATGGAAGCACAGGCCCCCAAGCGGGATCCGAACCATCAACCGGGGTGGGCAACTTTCTTTCGTTGCGCCCGGTCAGATCGACCTGCCAGACACTTGTTTTACCACTGTTTCTCTCCGTGCGAAAGAACTGGATCACACGGCCATTGGGTGCCCAGGTCGGTGCCTCATCCTGCCAGCTGTCGGTGAGCAGACGTTCGCCCGATCCATCGGGGCGCATCACCCCAACACGGAAATCGCCCGCAATGCGGGTATAGGCGATCAGGTCCCCGCGCGGGCTCCATTCCGGTGTCGCATAACGCCCGCCGCCATAGCTGATCCGGCGCTGGCTCGATCCATCCGTGTTCATGATGTAGATCTGCTGGCTGCCGCCCCGATCGCTTTCGAACACGATCTGTCGGCCATCCGGAGAGAAACTGCCGCCCACATCGATGCCGGGCGCGGTCGTCAACCTCACTGGCGCGCCGCCACTTGCTGATACCTTGTACACATCGGTATTGCCTGCAACGGCCATTGAATAAAGGATCGTCTGCCCGTCGGGTGACCAGCGCGGAGCAAAGGTGGGATTGCGCGACTGGGTGATCAGCCGTTGCCGCCCGCTGTCGATATCATAGACATAAATGCGCGGGTTCCCATCCTGATAGCTGAGATAGAGGATCGATTTGTAGTTGGGCGAGAAACGCGGGGTCAGCGCGGTCGACTGCCCATTGGTGATGAAACGGTGGTTGGCCCCATCCGAATCCATGATTGCCAGCCGCTTCACGCGTTTGCCCTTCGGCCCAGTCTCCGCGATGTAAGCAATGCGGCTGTCGAAAAAGGGCAGTTCGCCAGTTAGTTTCGAATAGATCGCATCCGAACATTTATGCGCCGCCCGCCGCCAGTCGCGCGGGGCGACAACGAAACCGAGCCGCGTCAATTCCTGTCCAAAATTTACGTCATACAGATAACATCCGACGGTCAATTGGCCGTCGCCGCCGACACGGACAAAGCCTTCGATCAACTGTTCGACATTCCGGCCTTTCCAATAATCATATTGCGGTGCGGTTACCTCGGCCAGGGTGATCGGGCGGATTCCAGCAGGGCCCTGCGGCTCGAACAGTCCGCTGTTGCGCAAATTGGCAGCGATGACCTCGGCGATCTGCCGGCCCAGATTGGCGCTGTTGCCGGCAGGGGTATCGGCCGGGTTCGGCGCGACCAGAGCAGGGACGGCGATGCGGCGAACCTTAGCGGTATCAAATTCGACCAGTTCCGGTTCATCGTCGGGCGCTGCATCCTGCGCAGCGGCTATCGGCGCAAATGCGACCAACCCCATCAACGCCAGCAGGAAAGACAGTATCGATCGTTTCGCTTTCATATCGCTCTTCCTGTTCAGCCCGTGGCACGCAGACGCATTGCATGCGTCTTCCACACGTCGTGATATTCGGGGTCGAGCCCCCGGAAAGGCGATGCGGCACGCACCGCCTGAATGATGCACCGCTTCAACGGCTCCGCTTGCGGGCGATTATTATCGTTAATCCCGGTCTGCTTGTCCACCCGCACATCGATCAGCCTGCCGGTCGCGTCGAGATTGAGGGTTACGAACGTTTCGATCTGGCGAATATCAAGGCCCGTTGGAGCGCAGCGTTCAATCTTGTCACGAATCTGCGGGCCTAGCGCGGCGTTGACCTCGCGCCGGACTTCCGGCCCGGCTTTGCGCGCAACCGTGCCCGCCTGCTGGGCCGTACCCTGTGTCGGCTGGGGGTTGGTTCCCGTTCCGCGCACCGCATCTTCGAAACTTTTGCTGAATGGGCGCGGGTTAGCCTGTTTCGGGGTCGCCTGTTTGGGGGTGGGCTGTGTAGCACTTTTCGGCTTGGGCGGGGTCGCCGCCTGCTTGAGCAAAGGCTTGGGGGCTGGCTTCGCTTGCGGGGCCGGCTTCTGCTTTTCAACCGCCTTGGGAAGCGGTTTGGGGGTAGGCTTTTCGATCTTCATCGCCGGTGCCGGTTCAGCCTCGGCAGGTTCCGGCTCGGCGGCAGCCGGAGCGGGGGCGGGTTCTTCCTGCACTGGATCGGGGGCAGTCGAGACATCGGCGACCGGGCCATCGAGCGTGACCGAAATTGGCTGCGGCTTGACGATGCGGTCGGCCGTTAACAAGCCCGCAATCGCGAACGCGCCAAGCAGTAATGCATGGCCGCCGATGGCAGTTCCCAGCCCTATCCTTTCCGCACGGTCCATCGCCATGATGGCTATTGCTCCTCAGATGAACCTTCGGTGACCGGCGCGGATGCCGCGGTCGTCAGCAGGCTGACCGAATTCAGCCCGACCCGGTTCAACTCGCCCATCACCTTCATCATCTCGCCATAGCTGATCGCGGCATCGCCGCGCAGCATGATCTGGCGCGGATTGTCGGGATCCTGCTCGCCCGCAATTTGCTCAAGCCGCGCCGAGAGCTCGCCATCACTGACGGGTTCGCTGTCGAGGAAGACCTGACCTTCCTTGTCGATCGAAATATCGATCGGTTCCGCTTTCTGGTCGAGCGGCTTCGCGCTGCTTTCGGGCAGTTCGACCGGCACGCCCGAAACAAGCAACGGCGCAGTGACCATGAAAATGATCAGCAGAACCAGCATCACATCGACAAAAGGCGTAACATTGATATCCGCCATGGGCGCGCGGCGCGTCCCGCGGCGTCCGCGGCGGGCGGAACCGCCGGAGTTGAGGTTCATTGCCACGCGATCAGCCTTCCCGCTCCAATTCGCGGCTCAGCATCCCATGAAACCCGTCCGCAAAGCGGCCCATGCGCGCTTCATACTGGTTCAGGCGGTGTGAAAAACGGTTATAGGCGATCACCGCCGGGATAGCTGCAAACAGGCCGATTGCGGTGGCAAACAGCGCCTCGGCAATGCCGGGGGCAACAACGGCAAGGCTGCTATTCTGCTCGGCGGCGATGGCGGAAAAACTGCGCATAATGCCCCACACAGTGCCGAACAATCCGACAA
>JAJTFR010000110.1 GCA_021298455.1 Sphingomonadales bacterium
GGAAATGCGGTGATACGCAACCGGATGCGCCGGCGCTTTCGCGAGCTGGCGCGCGAATTGCTCCCCGAACTTGGCAAATCCGGCGCCGACCATATCCTGATCGGCCGCGATGGCGGGATTGAACGGGATTTCGGCCAATTGCGCGAAGAGATGACAAAGGCGCTGAAAAAGGTGGCGCAATGATCGCCCGCCTGCTGATTCTTGTTGCTCGAGGGTGGCAAATCGGGCCTTCGCGTATCCTGCCGCCCACTTGCCGCTATGCGCCAAGCTGTTCGGCCTATGCGATCGAGGCGTTGCAGAAACATGGCGCGATTAAGGGTGGCTGGCTGGCGATGAAACGGCTATTGCGCTGCCATCCTTGGGGCGGGCACGGATATGATCCAGTACCTTGACCTATTTCCAAGACTTGAATTGACGGGGAATTTTTGAGTGGAAGACCGGCGTAACATCATCCTGGCGGTAGTGCTGACAGGACTTATCCTTTTCGGCTGGCCCTATATCGCAGGCTATTTCTTCCCGACCCCGCCTGCGGAGAAAACCGCAACGGCGAGCGCAAGCGGCACCACCAGCGCAGCAACGCCTGCCGCCGATGGCACGCCCGCGACTCCAAGCGCCGATATTGCAACCCCGGCCGCACCTGCAAAAACCGTAACACTCGCATCAGCTCTGGTGGCTAACCCGCGCGTTCTGGTCGAAACGCCGAAGCTGAAAGGTTCGATCAACCTTGAAGGCGCGCGGATTGACGATATCGTACTCACCGCGCACCGTCAGGAACTGTCGAAAAACTCACCGGCCGTTCGTCTTTTCGCTCCCTCGGGCACGGCCAGTGCCTATTTCGCCCGTTTTGGCTGGACCGGCACCGGCGCGACTCTCCGAAGGGCAGCGGTTCGACATCAAATTGTCGATCGACGAACATTATCTGATCAGCGCCGAGCAGAGCTTTACCAACGCCGCTGGCCTGCCGACCGCCAATGTCGCACCGTTCGGCCTGATCACCCGCAAAGGTGCCCCCGCCGATGCGACCAAGGGCGGTTCGATCTTCACCCAGATCCATATCGGCCCGATGGGCGTGTTCAACGGCAAGCCCAATTATGAATGGGGTTATGACCAGGTTGCCGAAGCGCCCGGCGGCAAGGTGGATTTTGCGACCACCGGCGGCTGGAACGGCCTGACTGACAAATATTGGCTCGCCGCGCTGATCCCTGACCAGAAGGTGCCGGTAAAGGCCGAGTTTCGGTCGGAAGGCGGCTTCAACTGGGCCAATGTGCGCAACGCGCAACTGACCGCAGTCGATGCCGGCCAGACCGTCAGCCAGACATCGCGTCTCTTTGCCGGTGCAAAGGAATTTGAAGAACTGCGCAGTTACACCGACACGCTCGGCATTCCCTATCTGGATTATTCGATTGATTGGGGCTGGTTCTGGTTCATCGCCATTCCCTTCCAAAAACTGCTAATCTGGCTTTTCGATCTGGTCGGCAATTTCGGCGTCGCGATCATCGGCCTGACGATTATCGTCCGCCTGTTCATGTACCCCGTTGCGCAAAAGCAATTTGCCTCAATGGCAGGCATGCGCGCCGTGCAGCCGAAGATGAAAGAGCTTCAGGAGCGCTATAAGGACGACAAGCCGAAGATGCAGCAGGAGTTGATGAAGCTGTATCAGGAAGAAAAGATCAATCCGCTTGCCGGCTGTCTGCCCATCTTGTTGCAAATTCCGATCTTTTTCGCGCTGTACAAGATCCTGATGTTGTCGGTGGAAATGCGCCACCAGCCGTTCATCCTTTGGCTGAAGGACCTTTCGGCACCCGACCCGTTGACCCCAATCAACCTGTTCGGCCTTTTGCCCTTCACGCCGCCGGCCTTCATCGCAATCGGCGTGCTGCCGATCCTGCTGGGCATCACCATGTGGCTGATGCAGCGCCTGAACCCGCAGCCAATGGACGAAGTCCAAAAACAGGTCTTTGCGATCATGCCCTGGTTCCTGATGTTCATCATGGCACCCTTCGCAGCGGGCCTGCAACTCTACTGGGTCGTTTCGAACCTGATTTCGATTGCCCAGCAGAAATGGCTCTATTCGCGCCACCCGATCCTGAAGGAACAGATGGCGAAGGAAGAAGCCGAAAAGAAAAAGGCGAAAGCCTGAGCGCCGCGTCGCCCCGGTCAAGACCGGGGCGGCAGCGGCATTCACCGGCGTGACGGAGATCATTATGGATACGAAAATCTTCTCGGGCCCGGTCAACTTCCTGAAATCGGCCCCGGGTCTTGAATTCCTGCCCGATGCAGATGTGCCGGAAATCGCCTTTGCCGGCCGGTCGAATGTTGGCAAGTCAAGCTTGATCAACGCATTGGTCAACCGCAATGGCCTAGCCCGCGCGTCGAACACGCCGGGGCGCACACAGGAACTGAATTTTTTCGATGTAGGCGAGCCGCCGCTGTTCCGCATCTGCGATATGCCCGGCTATGGCTATGCCAAGGCACCGATCAAGACCGTGCAGAAATGGCGCTATCTGGTGAATGACTATCTGCGCGGCAGGCAGGTGCTGAAACGCACCTTCCTCCTCATTGACAGCCGCCATGGCGTCAAGGAAGTCGATCGCGAAATCATGAAAATGCTCGATGGCGCTGCCGTCAGCTATCGCGTTGTCCTTACCAAGACCGACAAGATCAAGGCCAGCGAACTTGCAGCCGTCGAAGAGGCAACGCTTGCCGAATTGCGCAAGCACAGCGCCGCTTTTCCGCTGATCAACGCAACATCGGCCGAAAAAAAGGGCGGGATCGAAGCGCTTCGCGAGGCAGTGCTCGAGGCAGTTGTTAGTTAGACAGTTTGCCAATCATGTCGTCCCCGACTTGATCAGGGCCGACGTCTGCTCTCGACACCGACCGCTTCTCCCGCCATTAAAGCGGCATGACCCTCAAACTAATCATCGGCAACAAGGCCTATTCCAGCTGGTCGATGCGCGGCTGGCTTGCCTGCAAGCAGTCCGGCCTCCATTTCGAAGAACTCACCGTTCCGCTTTACGATGAAAGCTGGGACGAACGGAAGCGCGAGGAAGATCTGGCGCCTTCATCCGGGAAGGTACCGATCCTGTGGGATGGCGATGCCGTGATTTGGGACAGCATGGCGATCCTGGAATATCTTGCTGATAAGGTCGGCCGCGACCGTTTCTGGCCCAAGGATGACGTCGCGCGCGGCATGGCCCGGGCAATGTCGTCGGAAATGCATTCAGGCTTTCTGCCGCTGCGTCGCGAATGTTCGATGAACCTGCGCAAGACCTATGAAAATGTGAAAATCAGCGAGGAAACGCGCAATGATGCGCTGCGTATCCTCAGCCTTTGGGCAGAGGCACGCGCACGTTTTGGCGATGACGGGCCCTATCTGTTTGGAACCTATAGCGCCGCAGATATCATGTACGCCCCGGTCGTAACCCGCTTTGTCACCTATGGCTTCACTCTGCCCGGCTTTGCCGCCGCCTATGTCGAGGCAATACTCGCCCACCCTTGGACGCAGCAATGGTACGCCGCCGCACGGGACGAGCAGTGGGTGATCGAAAGATTTGAGGCAGCACCAACCAAGTGAATATCTCCCTCCCGCTTACCGGAGGGGAAACCCTATTTCAGCCGCTTGGCTTCATAAGGCGTGCCATCCTTGTGGTAATAGCCTTCTCCGGCAAAGGTCATGTCGATATCCGAATAGGAGCCGCCTAGGCTGCGATCACCCGCGGCGATCGCAATGAAGCTGCAATCGGCATCGCTGCGGTTGACGAGATGGTGGCCATTGGCAATGCCCATCGGCCACGCGGCTACGTCGCCCGGGTGCAGGACGGTCTCACCACTATCCTCGATCAGCACAGCCTCCCCCGACAACATCACCAGCAGTTCATCCTCGCCTTCATGCCAGTGACGCTGTGACGACCAGCCCCCGGGTTTCAGCACGACATGGCTGGCACCCATCGCGGTCAACCCTGCAACAGGCGCAAGCCGACGCCACCACCGCCCCTTGAGCGCATCGTCAAAGGGCGGCGGATAACCTGTGGCGTTTGATTGGGGGATCGTTTCGATATCGATCTTGGGCATGGCTTGGCTTCCTTAATGTTGGACAAATCCTACCCAGCTTGTCATTCCCGCGAAAGCGGGAATCCATGGGCTTAACTGCCGGTTTGAACATCGGCGCTTGACCATGGCTTGTCGATCAAGTGGGGATAACAGAAATTATGACCGAGAGTTTGGCTCTCACTTACGCCCAACGCCTGATTGCATGCGAAAGCGTCACGCCCGCCCACGGCGCGGTATTCGATACGCTGGAGGCGATGCTCGCTCCCATGGGTTTTGCCGTCGAGCGCTTTGTTGCAGGCGCGGATGATGCCGATCCGGCCCATGGCGGGCCTGTGGAAAACCTGTTTGCAATCCGTGGAAAAGGTGGGCGGCATTTTGCCTTTGCCGGCCATGTCGACGTCGTTCCGCCTGGCGCCGGTTGGACGAGCGAACCCTTTGCGCCTGAAATCCGGGGCGATCTGCTCTATGGGCGCGGCGCGGTGGATATGAAGGGCAGCATCGCGGCATTTGTCGCTGCAGTCGAAAAAATTCCCGAAAATGCTGGGACGATCAGCCTGATCATTACCGGTGATGAGGAAGGCCCGGCCATCCATGGCACCCGCGCATTGATGGACCATATGAAGGCACGCGGCACCCTTCCCCCGACGCGGGTCGGTGAATATGTGGATCACCGTTGAAGGGACGCAGGGCCATGTGGCCTATCCGCATCTTGCCGACAATCCGATCCCCAGACTGATCGCGATCCTTTCGCAGATCAAAGCAATCGAACTCGACCAAGGCACAGAGTTTTTTCAGCAAAGCAATATCGAGATTACCGAATTGCACACGGGCAACCCGGCGACCAATGTGATCCCTGCCAAAGCATTGGCGCGGCTATCGATCCGCTTCAATGATCTGCACAGCGGTGAAAGCCTGGTGGAGATGATCCGCGCGATTGTCGAACCGGGCGGCGGCACTTTGACCGCAATGATTTCTGGGGAAGCATTTCTGACGCCGCCGGGCGAACTGAGCGCGGCGATGGCGGCCATTGTCGAGGAGGTCACCGGCATTGCGCCCGAGGCATCGACCACCGGTGGCACATCGGATGCGCGCTTCCTTTCCAAGCTTTGTCCCGTGGTCGAATTCGGGCTGTGCAATGCAACGATGCACAAGCTGGACGAAGCCGTGGCGATTGCCGACCTTGATGCGCTGGCAGAGATTTACCGCCGGGTAACACTGCGATTATTGGCGGCGTAAAAACCCCTTCCGCTTGCGGCAGGGGGGCTTAGCGCTTCAGCACAATATATAAGGCGCCCTCGCCCCCATGGCGCGGATGTGCCTGACGCACCGACGCAATATGCGCGGCATGACGCGAAGAGGCGAGCCAATCGCGCACCACGGATGCGATCGCGCCCCTGCCCTGCCCGCTGGCGCGATCATGGCCGCGTGGCTTGCCGGTCACCAGCAGCAGGACGCGCAGATTCTGGCGGATCGCCTGGTCGAGCATATGATCAAGCCGGGCATGTGCGCCTGCCAGGCCATGACCATGAAGGTCGATGCTGATATCGGGAATGATTGCGCCTTTTTGGAAACGGCGGTCCCAATGCGAATCCAGGCTGCCTTCCACAATCGGCGGTGGTAGCGGCGTTTTTTTCGCCTCGGCCCTGCGTTGACCCGCCGCTCCAAGCGATGGAGTCGGGCTTTTTGCTGCCGCCGTCTTAACCGGGGCAGCAGGCTCAACAACCGGCGTTGCGTGCAAAGCCACCTTCAACGGATGGAGCGGCTTTACGGTGTCAATCACCCTTTGCCACAAAACGCGTTCCTCCGGATGGAGGCGACGCTGGCTCATGTCCCCGGAATCAGCCGGGCGACCGATGGCTTGGGCAGGAAGATCAATGCGCTGCCGCGTGCGGCCATGCCGCCGGCAATGGCGCGCGCACGATCACCTGCGCCCCAGAAGCTGTCGAAACGGTTCGCGCCCTTAATCGCACCGCCTGTGTCCTGCGCGACCCAGACGCCATTGGGTTCGGCGCGATCGAGCGAGAGCCAAACTGGTGCGCCCAACGGCACAAAGCGCGGGTCGACGGCAACACTTGCCTCACCAACCACGGGGAATCCCATCGCGCCAAGCGGCCCGGCACCGGTCAATTCACGGAAGAAGATGAAGCTTTTATTCTCGTTCATGATCTTCTTCCCCTCTTCGGGGTTTTCGCGCAGATAGCGGACAATGCCCTGCATTGAGCCATCGGTGATCAGGCCGCGATCCTTCATCAGCTTGCCGATCCCGGTATAGCCCCGGCCATTCTGGCTTTCATAACCGATGCGCATCACATTGCCGTCGGGCAGCCGCAATCGACCCGAACCTTGAATTTGAAGGAAGAAGAATTCGACCGGATCGGCCGCAAAGGCGATTTCGAGCCCACGCCCGGCAAGCGATCCATCGACGATTGCAGCGCGCTCGTCATAAGGGATGAGCTTCGCGCCCTCTACCTTGCCGCGCACCGACTTACCCTTCAGGTCGTCGGAAAACTGGCCGAGGTCGACATCAATCAAATCGGGTGGCCGGCGGTAAACAGGCACATCAAAACCGGGCTGGCGCGTCCGCGATCCGGCGATTTCAGGCTCGAAATAGCCGGTGACAAAGGCTTTGCCCTCGCCCACCTGCACTGCCTCCATATGCGTTGCAAAGAAGGAAATGGCATCGCCGTCCCAACTTTTCGCCGCATCGCAGGCGGCTTGCCAATCCGCAGGCTGGGTCAGGCCCGATGCATCATTACGGCGCAAAAGGCCGGGGCAGGATGTACGAAACGAAGCGAGCGCAAGATCGGCCTTGCGTGCATCGACGGGCAGGCTGCCGATCGCAGGACCGCGCAGCACACCCGCGCTCGCGGCAGAGAGCACCTCTCCGCTCACCGCAGCAGCAGCCATCGGTGGAACCGGTGTTGCCGGGATTGGACGGGCTGCGACATCGCCAACGCGCTGTGGAACAGGCTTGCTCGCCGCAGTGGCGGCGCCGCCATTGGGAATGATCCCGCCAGCACAGGCGGAAAGGAGCAAAGATGAAAGCGCGAAGGCGAAAGCGGGTTTCTTCATACCCCGCGTGAATCAGACCTCGTCGGTTTCGTCAAGTTTCCAGTTGCGATCGCCAGATTTCACGTCGCGATAGAAAGTCCAGACGTCATGCGTTTCAACCGCATCGGTCAACGATCCACCAATGACGTTGCCATCGGCATCCTTTACGAGCGCCGCAATGTCAGCGTCGAAACGGACACTGATCCGTGCCGTCGGATGATCATAGCTCGCATCCACGATGCGCGCTTCGTCAATGCGGACAAGCCGGTTTTCCAGCACTTCGCCCCGGGCGACGCGGCCATCAATGGCTTCTGCAAAACTTTCATAGACATCGTCATCGCACAGATAGCGCAGCTGATCTTTTTCGCCCTTCCAATAGGCTTCCAAAATCATCCCATAGGCAGATTTGGCGCCTTCAACGAAAAGACCCGCATCAAAGGTGCGATCGGCATTGGCGATGGCACGCAGGCCGCTTTGTGCGGCAGGTTCGAACATCGGGCTGTCAAACGTGACCGCAGCAGCGGGCTTTTCACCCTGTGTGGAGGACGTGCGGATGGCAGCCGGCTGGCGCTCCTCACCTGCCGGACGTGCCAGAGGCTCCTGCTCATGCCCGGTGCGTTTACCAAGCACGGAATAGAGCCGGAGGCCGAGAAAAGCGGCAACCATGGCCAGCAATACGATTTCAACAGTCACCATGATCCGTGCCTTATCACAAACTACCCGAAAATATCAGCGTCAAAATCACCGATATCCGGACTCTCTGGTTAAAGGGCATGAAACCCCGCCCCAACGGCGTCAAGATAGGTATTTGCACGGACAGTTTCAAAGGGCGCCTCTGCAATTTTGCAATACTGAACGGATGGTGGCTTCGTTTCCCTTGGAACAAGAGACTAAAGCATTGCCCTTTGGCCTGCCCACTGCTAGGCGCGCTGCCAACTTCCGGCGACATTTGCGGCCGGGCAATTTGAGGGAAAGCACACAAAAATGGCCGAACTACAGGGCAATATCGTTTCGGATAATCTGAAGGCGAATGGCGAGGATACCGCGCCCGCGGTCGGCATGTTGAGCCAGTATATCAAGGATCTTTCGGTCGAAAATCCCAATGCGCCACACAGCTATAGCTGGGAAGGCAGCCCGCAGATCGATGTGCAGGTCAATATCGAAGTCCATTCGGTCAGCGATGAAGTCAACGAAGTCCTGCTGAAGCTGGGCGTCAAGGCAGAAGCCGAACAGGGCGTACATTTCAACGTAGAGCTGGAATATGCGACACTTTTCGGGCTGCGCAATGTCGAACCGCAGCATGCGCACCAGTTCCTCTTCGGCGAAGCGCCGCGCCTGATGTTCCCGTTCGCGCGTCGCGTTGTCGCCGATGCCGTTCGCGATGCCGGCTATCCGCCGCTGGTTCTCGAACCGATCGACTTTAACGGCCTCTATATGCAGCAGCTCGCTCAGGCGCAGGCAACCGCCGAGGCGCAGCCCGCCGGCGAAGCCTGACGGTAAGGCCGCCGGGCGGAACGAGATGGGGCTCGTCCGCAACACGATGACCATTGGCGGGCTGACGCTGGTCAGCCGCGTGTTGGGCCTTGTGCGCGACATGCTGATGGCGCGTTATGTGGGCGCTGGCCTTGCATCGGACGCCTTCCTGATCGCATGGCGGCTTCCCAACCTGTTCAGGGCATTATTTGCCGAAGGCGCCTTCGCCGCGGTCTTTGTGCCGATGTTCAACCGCAAACTTGCCGAGGGCGATGCCGAAGGTGAAGGGCGCGGCCTGATGCTCGCGCGCGCATTTGCCAGCCAGGTACTGTCGGTCCTTTTCCCGTTTCTTATTGTCTTCACGGTCGTGATGATGCTGGCTGCAGGCCCCGTCGTCTGGGCGATGACCGGCGGCTTTCCTGATGGCGGGCAGGAAAAGTTCGAGCTCGCCCGCCATTTGACAATCATCACCTTTCCCTATCTGGGGCTGATCTCGCTCGTGTCCTTGTTGGGCGGCATATTGAACTCGCTCAACCGTTTTTGGGTTAATGCTGCAGCACCCATCTTGCTCAATATCTGCATGATCGTCGCCTTGCTGTTTTTCCGCGGCGACACTGCATTGGACACCGCCGTCACGCAGGCGATCGCGGTTACCATATCCGGCGTACTGCAATTACTCTGGCTGATCTGGGCCTGCCGCAAGGCGGGTGTCAGCCTTAAACTCTCCTTCCCGCGCCTGTCACCCGACGTAAAGATGATGCTCGCGCTAATCGCCCCTGCCGCGATTGGCCAAGGCGCGATACAGTTCAACCTGCTCGTTTCGACCTCACTCGCCGCGCGCTTCCTGCCCGAAGGATCGGTGTCGTGGATCTATTATGCAGACCGGTTGAACCAGTTGCCGCTGGGCCTGATTGGCATTGCAATCGGCACGGCAATTCTTCCCGCGCTTTCACGCCAGATTGCAGGCAGCGACCGTCAGGCAGCCTCTGACACACAGAACCGGGCGATTGAACTGGCGTTGTTATTTGCCCTGCCCGCTGCCGTCGCACTGATCGTTGCGGCCGGTCCGATCATCCATGGCGTCTTCGAACATGGCGAATTCACCCGCCGCGATACGGCAGGCACGGCAGCCGTGCTGGCGGCCTTTTCGCTGGGCGTTCCGGCCTATGTGTTGATCAAGGTGCTGACGCCCGGCTTCTATGCGCGCAATGACACGAAAACGCCGTTGCGGCTTGCGCTCTGGTCGATGCTGGTCAATCTTGTCGGCAATCTCGTGCTGATCTGGCCGCTGCAACATGTCGGCGTCGGAATCGCGACCGCATTGTCGGCCTGGGTCAATGTGCTGCTGCTCTGGATCGTGCTGCGCCGACGCGGCCATATCGCGGCTGACACCCGCCTTCGGGCGAAGGCATGGCGGATTGTCGCTGCGGCAGCAGCGATGGGCGTCGCTTTATGGTTTGGCAACGAGCTGACCGAAGGATTGCTGGGCGATGGCCTGTGGCGGCGCGTGGCCGTTCTAAGCGCGCTGTGCGCGGCTGGTGGGGGCGTTTATGCTCTAGCCATATTCCTGTTCGGCGCGTATCGGCCAGCCGAACTCAAATCGCTGATCCGTCGTCGCCCTGCTGTTGACGGCGATCCAGCCCCAACCGAATGAATCGAACAGACATGCGTGTCGTCTCCGGCATCCAGCCCACCGGCAATCTTCACCTCGGCAATTATCTCGGTGCCATCCGTAACTGGGTGAAGATGCAGGATGCCATGGCGAGTGAGGGCGGCCAGTGTCTGTTCTTCCTTGCCGATTTGCATGCCATTTCCTTGCCGCACGATCCGGCCGAACTGACTTCCAACACCCGCGAAATGGCCGCCGCGCTGATCGCCTGCGGCATCGACAGCGACAAGGCGATTCTGTTCAACCAGACGCAGGTTCCTGAACATGCCCAGTTGCAATGGCTGCTGAACGGAACTGCTCGCATGGGCTGGCTGAACCGCATGACGCAGTGGAAAGACAAGGCCGGCAAGAATCGCGAGGGGTCGTCGGTCGCGCTGTTTACCTACCCGGTGCTGCAGGCTGCAGACGTGCTGCTCTATCAGGCAACACATGTCCCCGTTGGCGAAGACCAGAAGCAGCATCTGGAACTGGCCCGAGACATTGCCCAGAAATTCAACAATGATTTCGGCAATGGGGAAGATATTTTTGCCCTGCCGGAGCCGATCATTCCGCCAGAGG
>JAJTFR010000111.1 GCA_021298455.1 Sphingomonadales bacterium
GCAATCCGAACGGGCCGACAACATTGGGACCGCGGCGCAGCGCAAACGCCGCCCAAAGCTTGCGTTCGGCATAGATGATCATCGCAACGGCCAGCATCAGCGGCAGAGCGATCAAGAGGATGCCAGCTATCGTCGCGGTAAACCACGCCCATTCATAGGACATGCCGAGGGATTGGAAGAATTCAGTCATTCTGCCGCCTCCAGAAATTCTTCGCCATGCACCAGTTCAGCCGAGCAGCGCTGCATCGTCGGCGATGCGCGACAGATGCTGTTGGTCAGGTAGAAATCCTTGATCGGGTAATCGGCGATCTTACCGCTGACATCGGCCGGCAATTTGGGTTCCGACCAGCCATAATCAGCCAACCCTTCCTGCCCGAGTGTGGGCACAGCCTGCGCCATGGCATTACGCAGCGCATCAAAGCTGTCAAAGGGCAGACGCTTGCCAAGAACATCGGACAGGGCCCGGAAAATCGCCCAATCCTCGCGCGCGTCGCCCGGCGGGAAGACCGCACGCTCGCCGCGCTGAACGCGCCCTTCAAGGTTCACATAAGTGCCGCCCTTTTCGCTATAAGCAGCGCCCGGCAACACGACATCAGCATGCTTTGCACCATTATCGCCATGATGGCCGACATAGACCTTGAAGGTCTTGGCGAAGAGGCCGTAATCGACCTCATCCGCGCCGAGAAAGAATGCCAGCTTGGGCTTTTTCGCAGCGAGCGCCTTGATCCCGCCATCAAAGGCATAGCCAAGCATCAATCCGCCCATCCGCGCAGCAGCGAAGTGGAGGACGTTGAAGCCATTCCAACCGTCTTTGACCAGCTTGTACTTCTTGGCAAACGCGAGTGCAGCGCCGTGCACGCCTTCATAACGCAGCGCGCCACCACCAACGATGATCGCAGGGCGCTCTGCACCTTTCAGCGCGTCGGCCAAAGCCTTGGGGGCTTTGGCAAGCACAGCCAGATCATCGCCCAGCCATTCAACCTTGTAGGTCAGATCGGTCTCGGGCCCGATGGCGAAAACCTTCGCACCCTTTTTGCGGACAGCTTTCTGGATGCGGGTGTTTACCAACGGCGCTTCACGACGCAAGTCGCTGCCCACCAGCAGGATCACATCGGCATTTTCGATACCTGCGATCGTGGTGTTGAAATTCACCGCAGACAGCGACGACGTGTCATAGGCAAGGCCGGTCTGGCGACCTTCTAGCATGGCCGAGCCGGCCAGCTCACGCGCGGCAAACATGGTTTCGCAATCGACCATATCGCCTGCCACCACAGCCGCTTCGTCCGACCAAACTGCCTTGATCGCGTCAAATGCTTCCTGCCAGCTGGCGGCAACCAATTTGCCATCCTTGCGGACATAAGGCTTGTCGAGGCGGCGATGGGTCAGGCCGTCAACGGCATGGCGCGTCTTGTCGTGCGCCCATTCTTCGTTGACGTCTTCGTTGATACGCGGAACCGCGCGCAAGACTGCCCTGCCCCGGCTATCGAGGCGGACGTTGGTTCCCACAGCGTCCATCACGTCGATCGCAGGGGTCTTTTTCAATTCCCAGGGCCGCGCTTCAAAAGCGTAAGGCTTGCTTGTCAGCGCACCGACCGGGCACAGATCAATCACATTGCCTGAAAGTTCGCTCGTCACCGCCTTTTCGAGATAGCTGGTGATCTGCATATTCTCGCCGCGATAGATCGCACCGATTTCCTCTATGCCCGCAACTTCTTCGGCAAAGCGGACGCAGCGGGTGCACTGAATGCAGCGGGTCATCACCGTCTTGACGATGGGGCCCATATATTTCTCGGTAACAGCGCGCTTATTTTCATCATAACGCGATGCACCTCGGCCGTAGGCAACCGACTGATCCTGCAAATCGCATTCGCCGCCCTGATCGCAAATCGGGCAATCGAGCGGGTGGTTGATGAGGAGGAACTCCATCACCCCTTCACGCGCCTTTTTGACCATTTCGCTGTCGGTGCGGATTTCCTGTCCCTCTGCGGCGGGTAACGCACAGCTTGCCTGCGGCTTAGGCGGCCCGGGCTTCACCTCGACCAGACACATGCGGCAATTGCCAGCGATGCTCAGCCGTTCGTGATAGCAGAAACGCGGGATTTCTTTTCCGGCCAGTTCGCAAGCCTGCAGGACGGTTGCGCCTGCCGGGACTTCGAGTTCAACGCCGTCTACGGTTACCTTTGGCATAACTTACTCCGCCGCCTCCAGCATCTGGCCGCCCTTGGCATCGGCTATGCGGCGTTCGATCTCCGGCCTGAAATGACGGATCAGGCCCTGAATCGGCCATGCCGCCGCGTCGCCCAGCGCGCAAATAGTGTGGCCTTCAACCTGCTTGGTGACCTGGAACAGGGTGTCGATTTCCGACACATCGGCATTGCCTTCACGCAGCCGTTCCATCACGCGCCACATCCAGCCTGTGCCTTCGCGGCAGGGCGTGCACTGGCCGCAGCTTTCGTGCTTGTAGAAATAAGACAGGCGAGCAATCGCGCGAACGATATCGGTCGATTTGTCCATCACGATCACGGCTGCCGTACCAAGGCCAGAGCCAAGCTCACGCAGACCGTCAAAATCCATCGGAGCGTCCATGATCTGCGCAGCCGGAACCAATGGAACCGAAGAGCCGCCGGGGATCACAGCTAGCAAATTGTCCCATCCGCCGCGGATGCCGCCGCAATGCTTCTCGATCAGCTCGCGGAACGGGATGCTCATCGATTCTTCGACAACGCATGGTTTGTTCACATGGCCCGAAATCTGGAAAAGCTTGGTGCCCTTGTTATTTTCACGCCCGAAAGAGCTGAACCATTCGGCCCCGCGGCGCAGGATGGTCGGCGCAACAGCGATCGATTCAACATTGTTCACCGTCGTCGGGCAGCCATAAAGGCCTGCACCTGCCGGGAAAGGCGGCTTCAGACGCGGCTGGCCCTTCTTGCCCTCCAGGCTTTCGATCATCGCGGTTTCTTCGCCGCAGATATAGGCACCTGCGCCGCGATGGACGAAGACGTCAAAATCATAGCCGGACTTGGCAGCGTTCTTGCCGATCAGGCCGGCGGCATAGGCCTCTGCCACTGCGGCTTCGAGGACTTTTGCCTCATAAATATATTCACCGCGAATATAGATATAGGCTGCACGCGCACGCATTGCGAAGCCCGCGACCAGCGCGCCTTCGATCAGTTTGTGCGGATCATGGCGGATGATTTCACGATCTTTGCACGAACCAGGTTCGGATTCGTCGGCATTGATAACGAGGAAGCTGGGCCGTTCCGGCGTCGGGTTCTTGGGCATGAAGCTCCACTTCATACCCGTCGGGAAGCCCGCACCACCACGCCCGCGCAGCCCCGATGCCTTGATAACATCGATGATCGCGTCAGGCCCGGCCTTGAGCAAGTCCTTCGTCTTGTCCCAATCGCCACGCTTTTGCGCCGCTTTCAGCCCCCAATCCTGGAAACCGTACAAATTGGTGAAAATGCGGTCTTTGTCCTGAAGGCTCATTTCCATGCCTTCCTATAATCGTGGTTGGCGTCGACCATTTCGTTCAGCGTCGTCGGGCCGCCTTCAGGGCAGCTGACTTGACGGTCAATCTGCGGGCCGATCTTCACCGGCTTTCCATTGGCAAGCGCATCAAGCAGCGCCGACATGCTGTCATAGGTCAGGTCTTCGAAATTATCGTCGTTGATCTGCACCATCGGGGCATTGGCACATGCACCTAGGCACTCGACTTCATTGAGCGTAAACAGGCCGTCAGGCGTTGTTCCGCCCTTAACCAGTCCCTTATTCTTGCACGCAGCCATGACATCGTCGGAACCGCGCAGCATGCAGGGCGTCGTCCCGCAGACCTGCACATGATAGCGGCCGACGGGCGCCAGATTGTACATGGTGTAAAAGGTCGCAACCTCATAAGCGCGCATGTAGGGCATGCTGAGATAGGCAGCGACATACTCTATCACCGGAACAGGCAGCCAGCCTTGCGTATTCGTTTCTGCGCCGACCTGCCGCTGAGCCAGATCGAGCAGCGCCATCACAGCCGACTGCTGACGCCCAGCGGGGTAGCGAGCAACATACATTTCTGCGGTTTTCTTGTTTTCAGCCGAAAAGGCAAAACCGCCCCATTTGGCGCGGGTTTCGGCTTCGTCAGGAATGTGGGCAGCTTCGGCCATTATCGGACAAACTCCACGCGCGACACCTTGTCGCCTTCAAAACTGTAAATCGACATGACTTCGAACGGCTCGGCAGTTGCGGAACGAAATACGCGCTCGTGCAGCGCAACAAATTCGCCCAACTCATAACGCTTCAGGATTTCGGCGCGGTTCTCCGGATATTCGGCGAACATAGCCTTCAACCCGCTGCGCGTACCTTCCTTGCCTTCACGGACAACGGCACCGCGATAGCCGGCTTCGCAAGCATCATCGGTCATCAACGACACATAGGCGTCTGCATCCTGCGCGTTATAATACGCGATCATCTGTTCAGCGATGGCAAGTTTGCTCACCGGTCACACTCCCCGAATACGATGTCGAGCGCGCCAATGATCGCAGTCGTATCTGCCAGCATATGCCCCTTCGACATCATGTCCATCGCCTGCAAATGGCTGAACGCGGTCGGGCGGATCTTGCAGCGATAGGGTTTGTTGGTGCCATCCGAAACCAGATAGACGCCAAATTCACCCTTCGGACTTTCGGTAGCGACATAGACGCTGCCCTCGGGCACATGAAAGCCTTCAGTGTACAATTTGAAGTGATGGATCAGCGCTTCCATCGACTGCTTCATCTCGGCGCGCTTCGGCGGCACGATCTTGCGATCATCGCTCGACACCGGGCCTTCAGGGATTTGCTGCAGGCACTGCTTCATGATGCGGATTGACTGCCGCACTTCCTCAACGCGGACCATGAAGCGGTCATAGCAATCGCCCTTGGTGCCAACGGGAATTTCGAACTCCATCTTCGCATAGACATCATAAGGCTGTGACTTGCGGATATCCCAAGGGATCCCCGCACCGCGGATCATCGGACCTGAAAAGCCCCATTTAATCGCGTCTTCCTTGCTGACGAAGGCGATGTCGACGTTGCGCTGTTTGAAGATACGATTGTCGACGACGAGCGACATTGCATCCTCGAACAGGCGCGGCAAACGGTCGTCCAGCCAGTCACCAATGTCGGTGAGCAGCTTGAGCGGAACATCCTGATGGACCCCGCCTGGGCGGAACCATGCGGCGTGCATGCGCGCGCCCGATGCCCGTTCGAAAAAGCCCATGCAATCTTCGCGCGCTTCATAGAGCCAGAGGCCTGGCGTCATTGCCCCGACATCCAGCGCATGGTGTGCAAGGTTGAGAAGATGGTTGGAAATGCGGGTCAATTCCGCGAACAGCACACGCAGATATTGCGCCCGCAGCGGCACTTCGAGGTTCAGCAGCTTTTCGACAGCCAGCACATAGCTATGTTCCATTGCCAGCGGCGAGGCATAGTCTAGCCGGTCAAAATAAGGCAGCGCCTGCAAATAGGTTTTATGCTCAATCAGCTTTTCGGTGCCGCGGTGCAGCAAGCCGATATGCGGATCAAGCCGTTCGATAATCTCGCCGTCCAATTCCATGACGAGGCGGAGAACGCCGTGCGCCGCAGGGTGCTGTGGACCGAAATTGATCGTGTAGTTCTGGATGACTTCATCGCCCGTTGTCGGCGCGAGATCTTTCTGGAGGCTCATTTGCTTGCTCCCTTCTCGTCACCAGGCAGCACATAATCTGCGCCTTCCCAAGGGCTCATGAAATCAAAGTTACGGAAATCCTGCGGCAGTTGCACCGGCTCATATTTCACGCGCTTTTCCTCTTCGGAATAACGCAGTTCGGTAAAGCCGGTCAGCGGGAAATCCTTGCGCTGCGGATGGCCGACAAAACCATAGTCAGTCAGGATGCGGCGCAAATCGCTGTTTCCAGCAAACAACACGCCATACATGTCGAACACTTCGCGTTCGAGCCAGCCTGCAACCGGCCAGATGCCTGTAACCGAAGGCACCGGCACATCTTCATTGGTTGCGACATGAACGCGGATGCGATGGTTCTTGGAAAGGCTGAGCAGCATGTAAACAACCTCGAACCGCGGGTCGCGATCGGGCCAGTCCACGCCGGCAATTTCCATCAATTGCTGATACGCGCAAACATCGCGCAACTGGGTCATCGCCTC
>JAJTFR010000112.1 GCA_021298455.1 Sphingomonadales bacterium
CGAACAGGGTCGGGCCGACAAAATAGCCGTCCTCATGCCCCTGCAGTTTGAAGCCGCGTCCATCGATGACGAGTTCGCCGCCTTCATCCGCGCATTTCTGGATCCAGCCTTCGACCTTGGCCTTGTGCTGCGCCGTAACAACCGGGCCATAATGCGCGTCGGGATCGGTCGAGATGCCCAGCTTCAACGCATGGATCGCGGGGATCAGCTTTTCCTTCAGGCGCTCGGCGGTGTCATTGCCGACGGGAACAACGACGGGCAGCGCCATGCAGCGCTCGCCGGCCGAGCCGAAGGCCGCACCGGTCAGGTCGTTCACCACCTGATCAAGATCAGCGTCGGGCATGACGATGCCATGGTTCTTCGCACCTCCCATCGCCTGCACGCGCTTTCCGGCAGCAACGCCGCGATTATAGACATAATGCGCGATGTCGGAGGAACCGACAAAGCTGACCGCACTGATCGCCGGATGGTCAAGGATCGCATCGACCATTTCCTTGTCACCGTGCACGACCTGGAAAATGCCCTCAGGCATTCCTGCCTCAAGGAACAGTTCGGCCAAACGGTTGGGCACGCTCGGGTCGCGCTCCGAAGGCTTTAGGATGAAGGCATTGCCGACGCTGGTTGCCACCGCGCCCATCCACAGGGGGATCATCGCAGGAAAGTTGAACGGCGTAATACCAGCGCCAATGCCCAGCGGCTGGCGCATCGAATAGACGTCGATGCCAGGGCCGGCGCCTTGCGTATATTCACCCTTCAACACATGTGGCAGGCCGCAGCAAAATTCGACAACCTCCAACCCGCGCTGGATATCGCCCTTTGAATCGGCGATCACCTTGCCATGCTCGGCGCTGAGCATATGGGCGAGTTCATCCATATTCTTTTCAACAAGCGCCTTGAAATCAAACATCACCCGTGCGCGGCGCTGCGGATTCATCGCGGCCCATGCCGGTTGCGCCGCTTGTGCAGCCGCGACAGCCTGATCGAGAACCGTCTTGTCGCCCAGTACAACTCGACCCTGTACCCCGCCATTATTGGGATCCATAATGTCGCTGAACCGCGATGCTGCAGGCGCGCCGCCCACAAGGAAATGATCAATTTGTCGCACTATGTTGCTCCCGCCCGAATTCGAATTTTTGCGGCCATAGCGATTTGACGCGCAAAGCGAAATGCTGAGTTTGCATAGGGGGGCTCGTATCGTGAAGAAAATGCGATCCGGCCTTGAAAGATTTAATTGCGCGATTAAACCGCTGTTGCACGATCGGCTTTGCCGAACAGGAGAGGATGATCAATGTCGTTGCTTTATGACGAAGGCCAGCAGGCTATCGCGACCGAATCGCGGCGCGTACTTGAAGCAAAGGTGGCCAGCGAAACCTTGCTACCGCTGCTTGAGAAAAAAGGCGAGTTTCACGCCGCCTATTGGGACACGGCGCGCGAACAGGGATGGACGGCGCTGGCGCTACCCGAAGCCTATGGCGGCATAGGACTGGGTCTGGTGGATCTTGGCCTTCTGGCTCATCAGATCGGCCGCAGCCTTGCCGGTGCGCCCTTCCTGACCGGATCTTTCGGCGCAGCGCGCGCCATTCTCGATCATGGTGATGAAGCGCTGAAGCAAGCATGGCTGCCGAAATTGGCCAGCGGCGAAGCAATCGGTGCCGTTGGCTTTGCCGAAGGCCAAGCCGTGCTGGGTACGACCCTCAAGCTCGAAGGCGGTGCGCTCACTGGCACCAAGCCTTCCGTCGTCGGTGCGCTGAAGGCCGACGTTGCAGTCGTGCTCGCCAATGATGGCGGAGAAGCTGTTCTTGCCGTCGCCGCATTGGACGGGGTGGAACGCCATCTGGTCGACAGCTTCGACAACAGCCGCTGCTATGCCGACCTTGTATTTGCCGGCACAGCTGCCACGGTGATCGCACGCGGACAGGCGGCGATGGATGCGGCACTTAACAATCTTGCGCTGCAATCGGTCGTCACTGCACATGAACAAACAGGCGGCGCAGAGGCATTGATGGAACGGGCGCGCGACTATGCCTGCACCCGCAAGGCCTTTGGCCAGCCGATCGGCGCATTTCAGGCGGTGAAGCACCGCATTGCCGAAATGTATGGCCTTGTCGAACTTGCCCGGGCGAGCGCAATCCACGCCGCCGGGATGGAAGGAACACCGCAATTCCTGACCGCGGCCGCCGCCGCGCGCATTCAGGGAACCGAAACCTATGATACCGCAGCGCGCGATTGCATCCAGCTGCATGGAGGTATCGGCGCGACATGGGAGGCGGGGATCCACCTTCATATGCGTCGGGCCCGCAGCCTCGCAATTGAACAGGGCAACCTATATTTCTGGGAAGATATACTGACTGCACAGCTGGCAGGAGAAGGCAAATGAGCGATCTTGAAACCTACCGCCAGAAAGCACGCACCTGGCTTGAATCGGTTGCTGGCGAATTTGGCCGTGAGGCACGCCGTGGCAACAATGTCGAGGAAGACCTTGCTGCCGGCCGCCGCTACATGGCCGCGCGCCATGATGCGGGCTATGCCGGGATCAACTGGCCCACAGAAATGGGCGGTCAGGGTCTTGGCCATCTCGAAAAAATCACCTTCGAAGCCGAAGAAATGCAGTTCGGTATGCCGAGCGGCTATTTCGGCATCTCGCTGGGCATGCCCATCCCGATCATGATGCGCTATTGCGAAGACAAGGCCTTTGTGAAGGAGCGCGTGATCAAGGCGCTGCGCGGTGAGGAAATCTGGTGCCAGCTTTTCTCCGAACCCTCCGCCGGATCGGACCTTGCGGCACTGCGACTGCGCGCCGAACAGGAAGGCAATGGCTGGAAACTGAACGGCCAGAAATTGTGGACCAGCTGGGCGCAATATTGCGACTATGGCGTGATCGTTGCCCGGTCTGACCCCACCGTTGCCAAGCATAAGGGCCTGACCTATTTCTGGGTTGATATGCGCGCGCCGGGTGTCACGGTACGCCCGGTCAAGCTCGCTGGCGGCGACAGCCATGTGAACGAAGTGTTTTTCGACGATGTGAAGCTCGACGACAGTCACCGTCTCTCACCCATTGGCGGCGGCTTTGGCGTAGCGATGACGACGCTGATGATCGAACGCTATATCGCCACCGACAGCGCGGGTTTCGGTCCGCATCTCGACCTGTTCGTGAACCTTGCCAAGGACATTGAAGTCAATGGCAAGCCCGCGATCGAGGATGGCCGCGTACGTTCGGCAATTGCGCGCAACTATGCCATGCGCAATGCCCTTGACGCGATCACGGCACGGGCAATGAAGATGATGCAGGCCGGCATGGAGCCGGGGCCGGAAGGTAGCCTGCAAAAACTGGTCGCGGTGCGTTCACGACAGAAACTGTCTGAACTGGCACTCGATCTGATGGGCACCGACGCCTTCCATTTCGACGAACATGCCTATGTGAAGGAAAATTGGCAGACGAGCTGGATCAACGCGCCCACGGGCCGGATCGCCGGCGGTTCGGACGAAACGCTGCTCAACAATATCGCCGAACGCATCCTCGGCCTGCCGCAGGATCATCGCCCTGACAAGGGCATCCCGTTCAACCAAATTCCCGCCTGAGGAAACGCATATGAAACTCGACAATAGCATATCAGCCGTCGTCACCGGCGGGGCCTCTGGGCTGGGCCGGGCAAGTGCAGAGGCGCTGGCGGCACAGGGTGTCAAAGTTGCCATTTTCGACGTCAACGAAGCCATGGGCGAAGAAGTTGCGGCCAAGATTGGCGGGCTGTTCTGCAAGGTCGACATCACCAGCGAAGATTCGGTGGTCGCAGGCTTTGAAAAGGCCCGCACTGCGCATGGCCAGGAACGCATTCTCGTCCATTGTGCCATGACCTCGAAGCGCGGCAAGACATTGTCCTTCGACAAGACGGCCGGCAAGTATAAGCGCACCTCGACCGAGGATTATGAATATGGCGTGCGGGGCATCCTTGTCGCCTCCTATCGCCTCGCCTCGCTTTCGGCGCTCGGCATGAGCGAGTTGGAACCGATGGAAGATGGCGAACGCGGCTGCATCACGCTTACTGCATCGGTGGCCGCGCAGGACGCGCAAATCGGCCAGGTCATTTACGGTTCGGCCAAAGCTGGTGTGAATGGGCTCGTCCTGCCGCTGGCGCGCGACCTGATGGATCTCGGCATTCGCTGCAATTCGATCATGCCCGGCATTTTCGCAACGCCGCTGATGCTGGGCGCGGCCCAAAATGTGCTCGACAGCCTTGCCGCATCAGTGCCCTTCCCCAAGCGCCTCGGCAAGCCGGAGGAGTTTGGTAGCCTGGTGCTTGAACTCAACCGCAATACCTATTTCAACGGCCAATGCCTGCGCCTCGATGGCGCAATCCGCATGGCCCCTCGCTAATTCAACCGAAAGGATTTCCCATGGGCGAAGCTTATATCATCGACGCAGTCCGCACCCCGCGCGGGGTCGGCAAACCCGGCAAGGGCGCATTGTCACACCTCCACCCGCAGCATCTGGCCGCGACGGTGCTCAAGGCAATCCGCGACCGCAACAATCTCGACACCTCGACCGTCGATGACATCATCTGGTCGACTTCCAGCCAGAATGGCAAGCAGGGCGGCGACCTTGGCCGCATGGCTGCGTTGGCCGCTGGCTATGACATTTCGGCTTCGGGAACGACGCTGGACCGTTTTTGCGGCGGCGGCATCACTTCGGTGAACCTCGCCGCTGCAACGGTGATGTCGGGTATGGAAGATTGCGTCATCGCCGGCGGCACCGAGATGATGAGCTTTACCGGGGCTTATGGCGCAGAACTGGCCAATGCAGGGGTAAAGCCGCTCGGCATGGGTTCGGGCAATGCTGCGCTCGACGCGATCCACCCGCAAAGCCACCAGGGCATTTGCGGCGATGCCATTGCCAGCATGGAAGGCGTCAAGCGCGAGGAACTCGACGCACTCGCACTTTCGAGCCAGGAAAAGGCCGCCCGCGCGATCCGCGAAGGCCGTTTCGACCGTTCGCTGGTTACCGTCTATAATGAAGACGGAACCGTCGCTCTCGACCATGAAGAATTTCCGCGCCCCGAAACGACCGCCGAAGGACTGGCCGCGCTGAAGCCCAGCTTTGCCGGAATGGCCGATTTCGATCTTGGCAATGGCACGACCTTCCGCAAGCAGATCAACCGTCGCTATCCCGATCTGAAGATTGAACATTTCCACCATGCCGGCAACAGCTCCGGCGTGGTTGATGGCGCAGCTGCATTGCTGATCACGTCAAAGGATTATGCCGACAAGCATGGGCTGAAACCACGCGGCCGCATCGTTGCTTATGCCAATATCGGCGACTGCCCGACTTTGATGCTCAACGCACCCGTACCTGCGGCGAAGAAGGTGCTCGAAAAGGCCGGCCTCAAGGTCGAGGATATCGACGTGTGGGAAATCAACGAAGCATTTGCGATCGTTGCCGAAAAATTCATCCGCGACCTCAATCTTGATCGCGACAAAGTGAACATCAATGGCGGCGCCTGCGCGCTGGGCCACCCCATTGGCGCCACCGGATCGATCCTGATCGGCACTGCGCTCGACGAACTGGAACGTTCGGGCGGACGTTATGGCCTGATTACCATGTGCGCTGCTGGCGGCATGGCACCGGCCGTAATTATCGAACGCATCTGATGTGCATTTGGGGGCAGTCCTTTGCGGGACCGCCCCCAATCTCAAATGTCGAACCGCACACCCTGCGCCAAGGGTAGCGCGCTACTGTAATTGATGGTGTTGGTGGCGCGGCGCATATAGGCCTTCCAAGCATCAGACCCGGACTCGCGCCCACCGCCGGTTTCCTTTTCCCCGCCAAAGGCACCGCCAATCTCCGCGCCTGATGTGCCGATATTGACATTGGCAATCCCGCAATCGCTGCCTGATGCCGACAAGAACAGTTCACATTCGCGCATGTCGAGCGAGAAGATCGACGATGACAATCCTGCGCCGACACTATTCTGCAAAGCGATTGCCGCATCCAGTTCCGAATAGCGAAAGACATAAAGGATCGGCGCAAAGGTCTCACGCAAGGCCGGGCCGGCATGATTGCCCATTTCCACAATGGCGGGGCGCACATAGACACCCGGTTGGTCGTGCCGCTCGCCGCCGCTGATGATCGCGCCCAACCCCTCCGCCTCATCCAGCGCTGGCCATCATAGACACCGTCATGCACGAACAGCCGGCGCAGGCTGGTGCAGCGCTGCCCGCTGGTACCCACAGCCGAAAACAGCACCCCGCGCAGCGCAAGGTCTAGGTCAGCCTTGTCACTGACAATCGCGGCATTGTTGCCGCCCAGTTCCAGGATCGTCTTGGCAAAACGCGCCGCTGCCGCCTGACCGACTGCACGTCCCATTTCGGTGCTGCCCGTTGCGGAAACCAGCGCGATGCGGCGGTCAGCGACCAGCGCCGCCCCGGTATCGCGGGCGCCCACAATAACCTGCGACAAACCATCAGGCGCATCGTCAAATTCCGCCAATACGCCATCCAGCAGCGCCTGTGTTGCCAGCGCGGTTAGCGGCGTTTTTTCCGAAGGTTTCCAGACAATGCTGTTGCCGCACACCAGCGCAAGCGCAGCATTCCATGCCCAGACCGCGACGGGAAAGTTGAACGCACTGATGATCAATGTCGGCCCCAGCGGATGCCATTGTTCCATCATCCGGTGGCCGGGCCGTTCGCTGGCGATCGTCAAACCGTGCAACTGGCGCGAAAGACCGACTGCGAAATCGCAAATGTCGATCATCTCCTGCACCTCGCCCTCACCTTCGCTGATCGGCTTGCCGCATTCGATGGTGACGAGGCGGGCGAGGTCGGCCTTATGGTCACGAAGGGCATTTCCGAAACGACGGACTAGCTCTCCCCTGCGCGGCGCAGGTACGCTGCGCCATTTGAGAAAAGCCGACTGCGCACGATTGAGCGCGGCATCGATTTCGGCCGCTGTTGCAAGCGGGATCGAGGCTATCTTGCTGCCATCGATAGGGGTGTGGACGGGGAAGTTGCCCGAGGGAATTGAAGAACCAAATCGTCCGAGCAATAGTTCGACTTCATTCTGAAATAGCACTTCCGCCTCCTGGATGCGTTATCCTGAACTTGTTTCAGGATCCATTCCGCCTCCCACCTTACATCCTTAGCTGCACGATAGACCCTGAAACAAGTTCAGGCTGACATTGGGTGAAGCAACTTGTTTCATTTCAGCGAAAAGTCTAGCGAGCCGGAAACGCATATGGAGATTCCCATGGCCGAAATGGCAGCCTTTGACTGGTCCGACCCTTTCTTCCTCGACGATCAATTGACCGAAGAGGAACGCATGATCCGCGACGCTGCGCATGGCTTTGCGCAAGACGAATTGCAGCCGCGCGTGATCAAGGCATTTCGTGAGGAAGTCGACGCGCCCGAGCTTTTCCCGCTCATGGGTCAGGCCGGGTTGCTAGGTGCAACCATCGATCCCGCCTATGGCGGCGCAGGTGCCAGCTATGTGGCTTATGGCCTCATTGCCCGCGAAATCGAACGCGTCGATTCCGGCTATCGTTCGATGGCGTCGGTGCAATCGAGCCTTGTGATGCACCCGATCAACGCCTTCGGATCGGAAGAGCAGCGCCGCAAATATCTGCCGGGGCTTGCTGCAGGCACATTGATCGGCTGTTTCGGTCTTACCGAGCCGGATGCGGGCAGCGACCCTGCCGGAATGCGCACCGTCGCGAAAAAGGTTGATGGCGGCTATGTTATCCATGGCAGCAAGACCTGGATTTCAAACGCGCCCTTTGCCGATGTCTGTGTCGTCTGGGCAAAAGGCGAAGCGCATGGCGGCGGCATTCGCGGTTTCATCCTTGAAAAGGGCATGAAAGGCCTGTCCGCGCCGAAAATCAAAGGCAAGCTGAGCTTGCGCGCGTCGACGACCGGCATGATCATGATGGACAATGTCGAGGTGGGCGAAGATGCCCTGTTACCCGAAGTGCAGGGCTTGAAGGGCCCGTTTGGCTGCCTCAACCGGGCGCGTTACGGGATCAGCTGGGGCGCATTGGGTGCAGCGGAATTCTGCCTTCATGCCGCGCGCCAATATGGCCTTGATCGGCACCAGTTCGGCAAACCGCTTGCCGCAAACCAGCT
>JAJTFR010000113.1 GCA_021298455.1 Sphingomonadales bacterium
CGACCACCGACTGACGCCCAGCCGATGTCGTAAAGCTTGCAACCCGGATGTCGCAAATTCCGCCATCGACACCGGCTGCTTCCTTAAGCCGGCCGTTGGGATGGATCGGAAATTCGGTCGGCATGCGGTTCGCCCAGCCTGCGCCATATTGCAGCTTCGCCTCGCATGTCCCCTTGCCGCGCTTGACGCCCTGCGCCACGGCACGTGCTTCCAGCGTTTCCCCCCGCGGTGCGGCGCAATCGGTGCAGCTTTCGCCGCTGACGATTTTCGGCTTGGGTGCACGCATCAACTTTGCATTGTCGAGCTCTTCTGCCGATGCAGTTGCGTAGCCAGCATCAGGGGGCGTGCTGCCATCGAGCGACTGGTCAGCGGTACGCACCATATTGCTGTTGGCATTGTCAGTCAGGTCGGGATCGACGAGGATTTTGTCCTGCAGCGCCGCATTCATGGCCGGATCGCCGCCCTTCCCCACCAGACTTTCGTCGAGCGCGGCAACTTCATCGCTGCTCTTTTCGCCGCCACAGGCAGACAAGGTGAGCGGCAGAAGCGCCAGCGCCGCTAAGGTGCCGATAAAACGGACATTCTTGGCCTTTGATCGCACAGGCTCTGCTCCGATTGTTGGTACGCGACAAGGCTGCGCGTCCTAACGCACGGAATCCAGCCCTAAAGAGGGTTAATAGCCTACCGCTTCAGCTTTACCGTGTAAAATAAACCTGCCCCGCGCCGACCATGTGCCAGCACGGGACAAAGGGTCCAGCCATTGTTGCGTTTTATACCTGAATTATTTGATCACGCCGCGATAAGACAGCGTGCCTGACGCGCCGGCCGCGATCGGTGCGGCAAAAACCCAACGGACATGAGTAACATCCTCGGGCGTTGCGGCGCGGCTTGCAGCGCTGCCATCGGCATTGGTTGCGGCAACGGTCAAAGTTTCCAGCTTGCCCCAGCTTTTGCCGCCATCAACTGAAACTTCAGCCCAATCCTCGGTTGCGCTGACGAAGCGGACAGGCGCGGGCATCGGGTTAACCGCGCGAAAATCGCTCGCGGCTTCCTTACCCTTGTTGGAGTAAGCCAGTTTAAACAGAACCCGGTCACCTGGAATGACAATGACGTCTTGCGGGCGTTTCGTGACAGTCTTTTCGCGACCATCTGCGGCGCCTTCGGTGCGCTCGATAAAGGCTTCGCTGGTCAATTGCACTGAATTGGCGGCCATCATCGCCGCCGGGCTTGACGCCATGGCGGGAATCGCAGGGATAGCGGCAGCAAAAGCCGCTGCGGAAAGGGCAATCAGGATGCGATTGTTCTTAAAAGACTGGGTCATTCTTCGGTCCTAAAAAGGGGCGTATCAGCCCGTTTTTCATTCGTCCGGTTGTGAAGAATAATGCCTAATAAGGTGTTAAGACGCGCCCGAATTCACAGCCTTTTACAAGTCAGCCCACAGCGACGGCTCAGTAAATGCCGCCTTCGCTCGTCATGAATTCCTGGTCGCGCTGTGTAGCCGCCGCTGCACCATCCTGGGTGCCCCGGGCGGGATCTGCTGCAGCCGACGTGCTGTCTTTTTGTTTTGGCTTGTCTCCGCGCTTCTCAAGCTCATCGTTGCGGATCGTGCGTTTAGGTTCAGTTTCGGCCTTGAAAGCCTCCCAGATGACCGCACCCTTAGGATCATTATCGTCAGGCCATGCACCATAAACGCGTTTGCCCGTCTTGCGGTCAATCCGAACCAGATGGACACCTTCGGGCGCAGTAAAGGGTAACCGCGGCATTCCGGCCAGGGCGTCGCGCGCGAACTGCTTGAAAATCGGCGCAGCGATGGAGCCGCCTTGGGCATAGCCGCCCATATTGCGCGGCTGGTCAAAACCCAGATAGACGCCTGCGATCAGGTTCGGCGTACCGCCTATGAACCAGACATTGGTCGGGCCATTGGTCGTACCGGTCTTGCCGAACAGCGGACGGTTGAGATCGCGCAGAATGGTTGCAGTGCCGCGCTGAACGACGCCTTCGAGCATATGTACGACCTGATAAGCCGTGACAGGATCCATGACCTGTTTCCCGCCCGGTCGGAAACGCGGCATTGGTTTTCCGTCCCAATCCTTCAAATTGCAGCCCTGACAGGGCTTCCAGTCCTTGGGCCAGATCACCCGACCCGTCCGCGACTGCACAAAGTCGATCAGCGTCGGTTTCAATTCGCGGCCATGGTTGACCAGCATCGAATAGGCGTTGGTCATCTTCAGAACGGTCGTCTCACCCGCACCAAGCGCGAAGGAAAGATAGGGCGGGTAATCACCGATGCTCATCGCCCGGAAGGTATTTGCGACATTCTCCATGCCTGCATCGCTAGCAGCACGAACCGTCATCAGGTTTCGACTCTGTTCAAGGCCCCAACGCAAGGTTTGCGGACCTGCCCCGCCACCGCTGAAATTGCGAAAGCATTTCTGGCCCAGCGAAGCACCCTGCCAAACGCAATAAGGAGCATCCACCACGATCGATGACGGGGTCATTCCATTGTCAAGTGCAGCAGCATAGACAAAAGGCTTGATCGTTGAACCCGGTTGCCGCTGTGCCTGGGTTGCTCGGTTGAAGCTCGATATGCGCACGTCGAACCCGCCCTGCATGGCAAGGACGCGGCCATTGACCGGATTTTGCACTACCATGCCACCACCGACTTCCGGAACGGTCCGAAGCTGGAAATTATTGCCGCCTTGAGGCGTGACCGCGATGATATCCCCAGCCTTCAAAGCCGCTGGCGCGGTTGTCAAAAAGCCGGTCTCGCCGCTCGCAAAACCAATTTCTGCCCCGCCGCTGCGTTTGCGCAGCGCAACGGCGATCCGCCAATTGCTATAGTCTGTGCCGATGTTCGAGGAAGCCAGCCGCGATTGCCACTTCCCGTCGTCCATAGGTATCGTCGCGAGCGGTTTGGACCAGCCACGGCCACCATGATACCGCAGCAAGCCATCGCGCAATGCCTTGGTCGTCAATTCTTGATAGCGCGAATTCATCGAGGATCGCACCCACAGCCGCCAGCATAGACGCTGTAAGGGCCGGTTTCTGCGGTTTCGCCAAAGCGTTCGATCAGTTGCCGGCGGACCTCTTCGGCGAAATAACCGCCGTCATTCTTAAAGCCCTGCGCCTGACGCGGGATAAGTCCAAGCGGCATCGCCTGAGCGGCTGTAGCGCGGGCCTGCGATACCCAGCCATTCGAGACCATCTCGCCCAAAATCCAGTTGCGACGGCCTATGGCTTCGCGTTCAAAACGTGCGCGGCTATATTTCTCAGGCGCCTTGGGCAAGGCTGCCAGGAAAGCCATTTCGTGCAGTTCCAGCGCATCGGTGCTCTTGCCGAAATAGGCTTGCGCCGCCGCCTCGACACCGAAAGCCTGCCGCCCCAGCGCAATCTCGTTCATGTAAAGCGAGAGGATCTGTTGTTTGGTCAGCGCATTTTCGATGCGATAGGCGAGGATCGCCTCCTTGATCTTGCGCGTATAGCTATATTCGTTGGTCAGCAGCAGGTTTTTCGCCACCTGTTGGGTGATCGTCGATGCGCCCCGAGACCGGCCGGTGCTGGTCAGATTGTCGTAGATGGCAACTAGAATGCCGACATAATCAATGCCGCCATGCTGGAAGAAATAGAAATTCTTATCCTCTGCCGAAAGATAGGCGCGCACCAGCATCGGCGGGAAATCGGCATAATCCAGTTGCACGCGGCGTTCGCGCGCATAGCTGTGAAAGGGCTCGCCATTAATGTCGCGCACCACTGTAGGCAGGGGCGATTCATATTCCGTCAGCGCATCGGCGTCAGGCATGTTGCGCAACAATACGGCCCAGAGCAGCATATAGCCAAGCACGGCCGCGCCCAGTGCATAGGCCCCCAGCCGGAACCATTTTTTCTGCCAATAGACCTGCAGACGTTCCCACAGCCCGCCCGCACTGCGGGTCAGCTTGTAACTCATACTGGTCGGCGCATTATCGTCCATCGCCCGCCTCTCTAACGGATTTGGGGCAAGCGTCCAGATTCTATCGGCAGAATGTCGCCGAATTTACGCCGGCCGGCCTTAATTGCGCCGCCGCGCACCCGGCAAAGGGGGATCATTGGGTGGACCTGCAAAGCATTGCGCAATCGCCATCCAGCGTGTGGCAACAGGGCCATGCAAGGCAAGGCCGGTATCAGCGATGTTGCGGCATTGCGTGACCACCTGGCAAAATTCGGTCGCGCGCCCCTCGATCAGATCTTCGCTGCCACCCTCTCCCGGGCCATATTCCCAGATCGCACCCGACGGCGCGGTAAGCCGCAAACGGGGCATCGGACCGGGAGCATCTTCTTTGCGGTTCTTGAACGTCCAGCCATAGGTATTCACGCCTAGCCGGACGATATTGCCGATCCGGTCGCTTTCGACTCGATCAACACCCAACAGGTCGTAGACGGCCTGCGCATGTGCCCATGTCTCCATCAGCCGTGCAGTCACCGATGACAGCGCGCTCATATCCGGGCCGACCCATTTCAGCCGTGCCTTGGGATCGGTTGCAGCAAAGGCCGCCGCCAGTTCATCAAACCCACTGACCCAAGCATCGAGCAGTCGATGGCCCGAAAGCCCCTCCAGATAATCATGCTCATATTCGGTGAAGCGCCGCCCTCGTTCCCCGCCCATCAACTGCTTGATGAAGGCACCAAAGGCCTCGTCACCCTCGATCGATCGCGCAGCCGCGATATTCCACACATGCAGGTGGCGCAGGACATTGTTGATTGTCCAACTTTTGAAAAGCGTCTCGCGTTCGAAATCGCCATCGGCCAAAGGTGCGACTAGCGCCGCCAACGCCGCGCTCTCATCGCGGAAATCCTGTGCCTGCTGCATCAGCCTTTACCCATAAAGCCAAAGAGGTGGCCTGCGACCTTGCGCATCTGGATTTCCTCTGCTCCCTCGGTGATGCGATAGCGGCGATGATGGCGATAGATATGTTCAAAGGGCTTGTGGCGGGAATAGCCTATCCCGCCATGCACCTGCATCGCCCGATCGGCGGCATCGCAGACCAGACGGTTAGCGCGATAATTGCACATTGAAATCACATCAGACAGGCGCTTGGCGACCTCCGGCTTGGGCATGGTGTCCATTTTGGCGCTGGTTGCGTAGATGAGTTGGCGCAGCATCGCAGCCTCTGTGTGCAGTTCGACAAGCGGGAACTGGATCGCCTGGTTGACTGCGAGCGGCTTACCGAATGGCTTGCGCTCCCGCGCATATTTTACCGACTCATTGATGCAAAATTGTGCCGCACCCAGCGAACTTGCCGCCTGCCGGATGCGGTTTTCGTGGACAAAATGCTGCGCGAGCGCAAGGCCATGATCCAGATCGCCCAGCACCATATTTGCAGGGATCCAGACATTGGTCAGGCTGACCTTGGGATGATCCGTCGGCATGTTGAACGTCCAAAGATATTCGCCAACCTCGAACCCCGGCGTATCCTGAGGGACAAGGAAGCAACCAATACCCTTCGCGTCACCATCATTGCCGCTGTGCCGGGCAAAGACCATGCAATGCGTTGCGACATGGCTGCCCGTTGTCCACATCTTGTTGCCGTTGATTAGCCAGCCATCCACGCCGTCGCGCTTTTCCGGCACCGCGCGGCTATCCATCCAGGTGGCATCGGAACCATGATGCTCCTCAGTCAGCCCAAAGGTGCAGCGCATCCGCCCTTCGAGCATTGCGGGAATATATTCCTGTTTCTGCTGCTCCGTCCCGAAGTCGCGGACCATCAACGGCTGGACAAGGTTACCGACAATTGAGCTTTCATTCTGCAAGTCGTTATGCAGGCCAAGCCCCTTGGCGGCCAGATGTTCACGAATACAGGCCATCGCCAGATGGCTGCCATCCTTGCCGCCAAATTCCTTGGGTAGCGCAAAGCGGAAATGCCCCGCACGGTCCGCCACCTGACGCATTTCACGGAGCAAATCCTCCCACTCATGCCGCGGCATGCCATTATTGTCCCAATCGGTGCGGCTATGTTCGCGGCGGTGATCGAAAAAGCGGATATTGTCGTCGCGATTTTCAATAGGCTTGATCTCGCGCTCGATAAAAGCATCCAGCTCTGCAAGATAGTCTGTGATGTGCTTGGGGATTTCAAACAACGTCATGCGGGCCTCTCCACTTTCCTCAACGCAGAAAGTCGGCTGAGCCCCCCTGCAAGTCAAGCGCAATTTAATCGTCCGATTAAAATTGCGTCCCATGAAAAAGCATCACCCGCACCGCGTCAAAAAGGGGTAGCAAGCACCGCCACGTCCTGCTAACCGCGCTTCGCGGCTAAGGCCGTCACGCACCCATAGCTCAGCTGGATAGAGCGCTGCCCTCCGAAGGCAGAGGTCAGAGGTTCGAATCCTCTTGGGTGCGCCATTTAACTCATTGATATATAGCAATATATAAACGCATACTGGTCAGGTGGGCGGTTATAAATGTGCATTTTCACCATGCACAAATCGTGCACAAAAAGCGGTGTTCTTCTGCCAACTTCTTGATTAGGCTGAAAAAGTCGAAAGAAGGCGGTCTATGACGAAAAACGATAATGTTCGTATTGACCTGCTGACGTGACCCCCTGATCTTCCTCCATGATTGATTGGAGTCTGCCCGCACGAAGGACAGACGATCAAGCGATCGAGGTTTCCGGCGCGACAGCAAGATGTTTCGCGATACGGGAAAGTCCTGATGGCGAATGTTGGCACGTCGGGCGCATGCCGTCCATCATGGCAAGTGACGCAATAACTCCTTTACAGGGTCTTTCATCGACCGAGGCCGCATCGCGTCTTCAGGCCGAAGGGCCGAACCAGTTACCACGGCCTGATGGCCGATCGCTTTTCAAGATCATCGGAGAAGTGGTCCGCGAACCTATGCTGGCGCTGCTGCTCCTTGGCGGATTTGCCTATCTGCTGCTGGGCAACCTTGTTGAAGCATTGATCCTGCTTGCCTTGGCGACATTCTCGGTGTTGATCACGGTAGTTCAGGAAAGTCGAACGGAGCATGTGCTGGAGGCACTGCGCGATCTTTCTGCGCCGCGTGCGCTGGTGATCCGCGATGGGAAGCAACTGCGGATTGCAGGATGCGATGTCGTGCGCGGTGATGTCATCCTGATCGGTGGAGGTCGATGAATCACTGCTAACGGGCGAATCCATGCCGGTGGCAAAATGTGTGGCGGACGAAGCAACATCGCCCCCGACCGCCCCGGACGGAAAGGAGCAGCTTTTCATCTTTGCGGGATCGATCGTAACGCGCGGACATGGTGTGGCGCTGGTGACGGCAATTGGCATCAACAGCCTCATGGGAAAGATCGGTAAGTCGCTAGCGACGCTTGATACGGAGGTGCCCCGATTGCGACTGGAAGCAACCCGCATCATTAGGCTTGCGGCTGCCGGCGGCGCGCTGATCGCACTAGCCGTGGCGATGCTTTATGGCCTGACACGAGGCGGCTGGCTCGATGCGGTGCTGGTCGCGATTGCGACGGGCATGGCGATGCTGCCAGAGGAAATTCCCGTGGTGTTGACGGTGTTCCTCGCTGCTGGCGCTTGGCGGATCAGCAAGGCTCAGGTGCTCACTCGGCGTGCGGCAGCAATCGAGACGTTGGGATCGACGACCGTGCTTTGTACCGACAAGACGGGGACGCTGACCGAAAATCATATGGCGGTGGCAAGGCTGTGGCGTCCCGACGACGGGATGTCGGATCATGATGGCACAGCCCCCGCTACCGACGGCTTCGCTGAACTGATCGCAGCTGCCCGTTTTGCCAGCCCGAAACAGGCAGTCGATCCGATGGAGGTTGCAATCCATCAAGCCGGAGCGGCAACTGATATCCCCCAAAACGGGCATTGGGATCTTGTGCATAGCTATGGCTTGCAGCCCGATCTGCTGGCAATGTCCAACGTCTGGCGAACCCCCGACAAATTGTTGATC
Organism: Sphingomonadales bacterium; assembly: GCA_021298455.1. Lineage (GTDB taxonomy): Bacteria > Pseudomonadota > Alphaproteobacteria > Sphingomonadales > Sphingomonadaceae > Sphingorhabdus_B > Sphingorhabdus_B rara. The sequence continues at coordinate 7,925 of JAJTFR010000113.1, forward strand.
GCCGCCAAGGGCGCTCCCGAGGCCATAGCGATGTTGTGCCGTCTTCACGGCGCCAAAGCCAAGGCGATGTTGGATGCCGCTGATGCGATGGCCGAGCAGGGTATCCGCGTGCTGGGTGTTGCGTGCGCAGATAGTGAAGATGACACACCGGCACTCTCGCACCGCGACTATGATTTCCGGCTGATCGGCCTAGTTGGCCTTGCCGATCCGTTGCGTTCCAGCGTTCCCCGCGCGGTTGCGGAATGCCAAGCCGCGGGCGTGCGCGTGATCATGATAACGGGCGATTATCCCAAGACCGCTTGCGCAATTGCCCTGCAGGCCGGGATCGCCGATGGCAGCGTGGTTACGGGCGCGGACATGGAGGCACTTGATCAAGAAGCTCTGGCAGAACGGCTGCGCAGCGTCTCCGTCTGCGCGCGGATCATGCCCCAACAAAAATTGCGCATCGTCGAGGCGTTGAAGGCGGCGGGTGAAATGGTGGCAATGACCGGCGACGGGGTGAATGATGCACCATCACTCAAGGCGGCACATATCGGGATCGCGATGGGCAAACGCGGCACCGATGTCGCGCGTGAGGCAGCCTCGATCGTGTTGCTCGACGATGACTTTGGTTCGATCGTCAAGGCGATCGCGCTGGGACGGCGGATCTACGGCAATATCCGAAAGGCAATGGCCTTCATTTTTGCAGTGCATGTCCCGATTGCCGGCTTTGCGCTTTTGCCGCTCATGATGGGGATGCCGATATTGTTCACGCCGATCCATATCGCGCTGCTGGAAATGGTGATCGATCCAGTCTGCGCTTTTGTTTTCGAGGCGGAGGAGGCCGATCCGGACAATATGCAGCGCCCGCCTCGTCCACCGAATGAACGGCTGTTTTCATGGGACATGATCGGCTGGAGCCTTCTCCAGGGTGGGCTTGCCTTCGCCCTGCTCGTTGGACTTTATGTATGGGGCAACAGTCAAGCCTTCGACTTGGGGCATATGCGCGCACTGCTGTTTTTTGCGTTGATAGCATCGATTGTCGCGCTCGTCCTTGCCGACCGATCGAGGACCACTGGGCTTGCTGCCACTTTCCGGCGAAAAAATGCTGCGCTCGCTATTGTACTAGCCACCATCGCAACAATTACTGCCATCATCATGCTGGTGCCTGGCGTCACGGAACTGCTGCAACTTTCAGCGCTAAACTGGCGGGACTGGATGTTGATTACCGGCATAGCGATAGCGCTTCTAGGGCTGTCCCAGATGCTCAAGACGCTTGCCTTTCGCCCGGCTTGCTAAGGTCCATTACGTATTTTCGGCTCTGCCTTCGATGACCTAAATTCATGGCCAATATTCCGATCCCTAAGAAAGCGGAGCTCGTGGCTGAAACATTGTCCCAACCGAAGCCGGCAAGCCATGTGCCCAGCATAGCCGACCTTAGATTCCTGATCACCCGGACAGGTTTTGAATTCGCCGTGCGGGCGGTCGGGCCATTTGACGAGCCGGCGCTGGCGGACCTTTTCAGCCATGTCGACAAAGACGACATGCGTTTTCGCTTCCTCTCGCCGCGAAAACCGAGCCACGAAATGCTCAAAGAAATGCTCGATGTCGACCATGATCGCAAGGAAAGCTACATTGCCGTTGCGCCCGATAGCCACACGGTGATCGCAAATGCCGTTGTTGCGGCGGACACCACTAATGAGCGCGCCGAAGTCGCGATCGCCATGCACCGGGACTATAAAGGTAAAGGCGTAGGGTGGGCGTTGCTGCGCTACATCGCGGAACAGGAAACACGCAAAGGCGTGAAGACACTTCAGTCTATCGAAAACCGTGAAAACCATCAAGCGATCGAACTGGAACGCGAGATGGGTTTCAAAGCCTCCAGCTATCAGGGCGATGCGACGCTGATGCTCCTCGAGCTCGATTTGACGCAAGATAGCTCGACAATCTGAATGGAAGGAAACAACATGAAAGCACTCGCAGACATAAAGGACGAGTTCAAAAGCGACCATGCCGATCAGCTAGCCGCAGTCCGCTCCGACATTGAGCGCTTGGGTTCCGATCTTGCCGAATTGAAGGACGACCTGCTGGACAATAAGGTGGGCAAGAAAAGGCGCAAAAAACGGCTCGGTGGGGAATTGTGGTCTCACCGGCCGCACATGCCACAAATGCCTTCTTACGAGGCGAACCAAAGTCTTATTGCAGGCGCCGCAATTGCCGGAGCCGTCATCGTTGCAGCAGGTGCCCTCGCAATCTGGTCTTCACGTCCATCGGCACAGCCCGTCGTTTAGCCCCAAGCCGAGGAGAAAATCATGCTGATCGCCCATGATGCCCTGATCATGGCTATCGATGGTGGACATATGTCGCTCTTCCGGAACAAAGGAAACGAACGCGAAACGGTGCTTGAGCTGCTTGCCCAAGAACATCGCGTAACGCCCGCGACATCTGAACTGGGCGACGACCGGCCCGGGCGCATGTTTCAAAGTGTAGGGCATGCACGCGGTGCCTATGAAACAACCGATTGGCACCAGAAACTGGAAGACGAGTTTGCCGAAGAAATGGCCGCACTGTTCAACTTTCACATGAACGACGATGGTAGGAAAGGTGTCCTGATCGCTCCCCCAAGGACATTGGGAACGATCCGAAGATATCTTCACCCCGATGCCCGGGCCCGGCTGATCGCAGAGATCGACAAGGATTATGCCGGACGCACTGCGCTGGAGATCGCAAAGCTGCTCGACAAGTTACCCGGCTAACGAGGTGGGACAGGTCGTCACTTTAACACTAAATCCAACCATTGACGGCGCCAGCGAGACGGACGTCGTCCATCCGACACTCAAAATCCGCACCCGCAATGATCGATACAATCCAGGCGGTGGCGGCATCAATGTTGCGCGAGTGGTAAGTCGGCTGGGTGGAGATGTGCGGGCGGTGTATATGGCGGGCGGCGCGACTGGGGCCGTCCTCGATGAATTACTCGATGCTGCCGATATCGACAGACAGCGCATCTCGATTGCGGGACATACGCGGATCAGCCTCAACGTTTTTGAACGGGCAAGCGGGCAGGAATATCGCTTCGTACCTGAAGGGCCGATGATCAGCACCGCCGATGTGGATGCGTGTCGGGAACTGTTCGCCAATATCAACTGCGACTATCTCGTTTTAAGCGGCTCTCTGCCACGCGGTGCTCCGGATGATTTCTATGCGCAATTGGCGGCAAAATCCTCCGCACGCGTTATCGTCGACAGCTCTGGACCGGCGCTGAAAGCTGCCGTTGACGCTGGCTCTACCTTCCTAATCAAACCCAGCCGCGGTGAACTGGAAAAACTCTGTGGCCGTCAGCTACCTACAATTGAGGACATTGAGAAAGCAGCGCTGGCGTTGGTGAAGACCGGGAAATGCGAAAATGTCGCCGTGACATTGGGACATGAGGGCGCGTTGCTGGCGAATGCTAGTGGCAGCTTTTTCCTGCCTGCCATTCCCGTCAATGCCAGCAGCGCGGTTGGAGCAGGCGATAGTTTTGTCGGCGGCATGATCCATGCGCTCGCGTCGGGACAGTCCATCGAAGAGGCGTTCCGGTTGGGTCTTGCCGCCGCCACGGCAACGGTCCTGTCCCCGGGAACCGACCTGTGCCGCAAGCCCGATGTCGAACGGCTGCTTATGCAGGTTCCGGCTACATCGCCTCGAGCAAATCCTTGATTGCGACAAAAGCGAAGGCAACCGAGCTATCTGCCACGCCATAAGGCAGGAACAAGTCATCGCCCACGCGCATTCCGCCGCATGAATAGACGACATTGGGCACATAACCCTCCCGATCCTCATCCGCAGGGGACAGAAAGGGCTGGCTCGTCCGTCCCAGTATGCGCGATGGATCTGTTTTGTCGAGTAGCACCGCCCCGATCGAATATTTGCGCATCGCGCCGACGCCGTGGGTGAGCAACAGCCAACCCTCATCAATCTCGATCGGCGGGCCGCAATTGCCGATCTGGATCAATTCCCACGGATAGCGCGGTTCGAGGAGCAACTGCCCCTCGCCCCACTTTCCAAGATCGTCGGAATCGATCAGGAAAAGATTCTGTCCGTCATGGCGCCCGATCATCAGGTAGCGGCCACCAAGGGCGCGCGGAAACAGCGCCAACCCCTTGTTCCGCGCAGCGCTTCCCTCCAGCGGGACCAGATCAAAACGGCAGAAGTCAGATGTCCGCAATAGTTCCGAGCGAATTTCGCGGCCTGAATAAGCGGTATAAGTGCCGATCCATTCGATACTGCCGTCGCCATGCTCGAAACGCGTGAGCCGCAAATCTTCCAGCCCGTTGCGCTGTGCGTCGGTGACGGGAAAGATCACTGTGCCCGACAGCGAGCTGTCGAGATTGCGATGCACCGTCACAATGTTGCTGTTGTTTTGCGATTCCCGCGAGACTGTGTTTACCGACATGGCGCAACGCGGCTGCGGCACCAGCTCAAACTTGCGGTCACCAGTCACAACACCCTCGCGAAACACGATAGAGGAGATATGGCCCTCCCCCACTGCGCGCATCGACAGCAATATGCGGACAAAACCATTAGACATTTCACCCTGGTCGGGATGCAGGGTGACACTGGGGTTCATCAATGCGGCTGCGGCATAGCTGTATTCGTGGCAGAAATAGGCACCGATCAGCAGCTTTTTTTCCTCGCGGATGCGTCGGCCATCAAGTTGCAGATCGGCCTCAACCTCCTCATAACGCTTCATGAAAACATTCTGCGTCTGCAAATGCCGCGACTCAAAATCATGATAGACCAAGGCCAGTTCGGTGCGCGCGGCGCGCATGTCGAGCGCACGCACTTCGTCGACCAGCTTGCGCATTCGTTCCTTGGGAACATCGGCATTCCAGGCAAGATGGAAGGGGCGAAGCACAACACGTGACGGATCAGCGCGCAACCGCAGCTTGGATTGGTAAAGGTTCAGCATTGGGGCGCTAAGTGCGGCGGGATGGCGGGGTCGCATTCGAAACCAAGCACGGCTCGGTCTTGGGTTTGGAACGAATAATCCATATGGGGCTGGCCTCTCGGTCAGAAGTGATGCGCCCCATTCATATTTCCAACTGCGTTCCCGCAGCCCGTCACGCAATCCGGAACAATACTATGTTTGGCAGTGCAGGATACGCTCCTCACAAGGCGACGATCGGAATGTCATTCCACTGTCTGAATAACTGAAGCGGGAAACTGCAAAACCCCATCCTCGGCTCGCTCAGCAATAAAGGCAATTCGCAACGCCTCTGACAGACTACGCACCCGCAGCTTCTCCATCATATTGGCGCGGTAAATCTCGACGTTCATTTCGCGATCATGTTCACGCGCAAGCCGATGAAAAGCCTCTTCAATCGCGCGGAGCAGCTCTTCTTTCTCATAGGGCTTTTCGATAAAGTTGACTGCGCCGGCACGCATTGCCTTCACCGCGACGGCAATGTCGCCATGCCCCGTCAGGATTACAACCGGCATGTCGATGCCGCGTTTTACCATTTCCTGCTGGATTTGCAGGCCATCCATCTCTGGCATACGCACATCCAGCAATACGCACCCTCGTTCGCTCGATTTCGCATGTTTCAGGAAGTCGACACCAGAAACATGCAGTTCGACACGATAACCTGCGTGTTTCAGCATGAAAGCGGCGGAACGACGGACGCCGTCATCATCATCAACGATATGAACGAGTTTTTCAGTCGCCATGTGGGATCTCCTTCGGCGGACACAGCAAAGTAAATTTAAACGTAGCCCCCCCGTTCGCTCCTGATTCAACGGTCATTTGTCCACCATGCGCTTCGACAATTGTACGGCAAATCGAAAGGCCCAACCCCATGCCTCGCGCTTTGGTGCTGATGAATGGCAAGAACAGTTGATCCTGCATTTCCTCCGAAATGCCATGGCCGGTATCTGCCACCATGATTTCCATCATATCGACACCATGTGGACGGGCGGCGATCGTCAACAACCTGGTTGGCTGACCTTCCATTGCCTCGATCGCGTTGCGGATCAGATTGACCATCACCTGCCTGACTTGCACACGATCGGCCATGACCTGATCTACACCTGGTTCGATCTCGATCGACCAACTCACACCTTTTTCACGAGCCCCCATTAGGCCAAGCGTCGTCGCGTCATCGATCAGTTCAGAGAGCGGCAGAATTTGGAGCTGCAACTCACCTTTCGACACAAAATCGCGCATCCGACGAATAATCTGTCCAGCGCGCAGTGCTTCCTTCGCCGCTTCGCCCAAGGCTTCCTGAATTATTTCCGAATTTTCGGGCAAGGCCTGGACGGCGAGATCACGGCCGGTGGCAACATAATTGGCAATCGCAGTCAGGGGCTGGTTCAATTCATGCGCCAATGCGGAAGCCAATGTGCCAGCCGCACTTAGTCGCGATGCGTGGAGCAATTCCGCCTGCACTTCCTGCAGCCGGACCTCTGCCTCATTTTTTTCGGTGAGGTCATGGATGAATCCTGTGAAGGCACGATGCGAATTGGTGCGCGCTTCACCAATGGAAAGGGCAATCGGAAAGATGCTTCCGTCTTTTCGGCGGCCTTCTATCGTTCTGCTATTTCCGATTATCCGCTTCTCGCCAGTGTCCCTGTAGCGTCGGATATATCCATCATGCGCGCTAGAATATGGTTCCGGCATAAGTAGGCTGACATTCTTGCCGAGCAGTTCCCGAGCAGAATAGCCGAACAGCATTTCGGCAGTCGCGCTGCACGAAGTGATCAGCCCATGTTCGTCGATGACCACCATTGCGTCGGGAACCGTCTCCAAGATGGCAGACAGCAATGCGGCATTATCGGTCAGCGGCTGAAGATTAACCTCACGCTTGGTGACATCACGTCCCGTGCAAATCACACCTTCAACAATGCCGTCACGCGACTTTAGAGGCACCATCTGGCATTCAACAGCACGATGCATGCCGTCTTTGGTCTGAACATCGACAAGCAAATGCTGATCGGGCGCATGCGGTTCACCCGCAGCGATGCGGTCAAAATGGCGCTGGAAGGTAACGATGCTGTTCTGCGCAATCAGCGACAGCAGCCCCCCCTTCGGCAAGTCTGCGAGTGAGGATACACCCAGCATTTCAAGTCCTGCAGGATTTACTGCAATAATCTTGGCATCAATGCCGATAACGATCACAGCTTCCGGAAGGGCATCAAGAATAGTATCAAGAAAGCCAGCACGATCAAATTGTAAAGTTTTGTAAAAACTTTTCAAACGACTCACCTCCTTTCCAATCAAGGATACTCTTGTTTGCAGGATGATACCATTTTCGTCGCGCAGTCATTTAGATCGCACAATGCGTACAATTACGTAGGAGTGCGTAAGGGTTTAATCGGATACCGAGGCTACCACTGTGCATATATCAATATGAGCCTCTCTTAATGCTTACACCAACTGGAGAATGCGATGATCAAGCAAGATGTTGTGACGTCCAGCCCAGCCACGAAGCGCAGCGATGATTTCTGGCAGCCGCTTTCCCAGTTGCGCGGCGAATTCGACCATATGCTGGACGATTTCTGGTCTCGCCCGATAGGTCTCAGCCTCACGCGCCGCATTCAGTCGCTATCCGGCCCAGCGCTGGAATTCAAAGACAAGGGCAAGGAGTTTGAACTGATCGCCGAAATCCCAGGCATGAAAGCCGAGGATGTGGA
>JAJTFR010000114.1 GCA_021298455.1 Sphingomonadales bacterium
CAAGATCACGAAGGTCCTCCACGGTCGCAGAATCGAGCATCTCCTGATCAAGCGCTGTCACGGCGATCGGCACATCCTGGATGCTTTCCTCTCGCTTCTGTGCGGTAACAACGATCTCGCGAATGCCTTGCTGCGAATCGTCCTGCGCCTCTTGGGCGAACGCAGGCGTTGCAAGCGCAAAAGCCATCGCCCCCGTTGACGCCAAAACCAATAGCGACTTCGTCATAACAGTCTCCTCCCGACATGTGGCGCTGGTCTCCCATGCGCCAATCTTCTCTCCGGCCAGCAGACTGTTGGAAGCGGCTCAAATCAACAACCGCCAAAAGTGAGAGGGGCACAACCGGTGCTAATCCAAGAAACCGTAACGTAAAGCAGCGCCAACAACAGACGGCAGACCGACTTTGCCCCCGCAATTGATTCAGATCAAAGCGGCAACGCCGACACCATGCCACGGGTTGAACCGGAACCGCGATAGGCGCGGTTCGGGGAAGTTTTATGGAACAGATATTGGCACGTGGCGGCGCGTGGCTTGCCGCCGCATTTCTTGCTCTTTTGGCAATGGCCGCAACAAACGACTGGGCGTTTTCCGTCCACATGGCGATTGTCGCCATTGCGGCAATGCTGGCCCTTTTGGGCTCAACCAGCGGTTTTGACTTTGTTGCGCAGCGCTTCCCTGCGCTCTCGCCGCAAAAGGCCTCCACCTATGATGACGATCTCATCCGCTGGGGAGTCATCGCCACCATTTTCTGGGGGCTAGCCGGGTTTCTCGCCGGGCTCTTAATCGCGTTGCAGCTCGCCTTCCCGGCGCTCAATTTCAATCTTGAATTCACCACTTTCGGACGCTTGCGGCCACTGCACACATCTGCGGTGATCTTTGCGTTCGGAGGCAATGCGCTGATCGCCACCAGCTTTTACGTGGTGCAGCGCACGTGCCGGGCGAGGCTCGCCTTCCCCAGCCTCGCCCGGTTTGTCTTCTGGGGCTATCAGCTCTTCATCGTGCTCGCCGCCACCGGTTATCTGCTCGGCGTCAGCCAGGGCAAGGAATATGCAGAGCCCGAATGGTATGTCGATCTGTGGCTGACCATAGTCTGGGTCTCCTATCTGGCGGTATTTGTCGGCACGTTGGTGAAGCGCAAGGAGCCGCACATCTATGTGGCCAACTGGTTCTACCTCGCCTTCATCCTGACCGTGGCCATGCTGCATGTCGTCAACAACCTCTCGCTGCCTGCAAGCCTTGTCGGCACACAAAGCTATAGCGTGTTTGCAGGCGTACAAGGCGCGCTGGTGCAATGGTGGTATGGCCATAATGCGGTCGGATTTTTCCTGACCGCAGGCTTTTTGGCCATGATGTATTATTTCGTTCCCAAGCAGGCGGAACGGCCGGTTTACAGCTATCGCCTGTCAATCATCCACTTCTGGTCGCTGATCTTCCTCTACATCTGGGCCGGGCCGCACCATCTGCATTACACCGCCCTGCCCGATTGGGCGCAGACGCTGGGCATGGTGTTTTCGATCATGCTGTGGATGCCCAGTTGGGGCGGCATGATCAATGGCCTGATGACGCTGAACGGCGCATGGGACAAGATCCGCACCGATCCAATCATCCGCATGTTCGTGATGAGCTTGGCCTTCTACGGCATGTCGACCTTCGAAGGGCCGATGCTTTCGATCAAGGCCGTAAACAGCCTGTCACACTATACCGACTGGACAATTGGCCATGTCCACTCCGGCGCGTTGGGTTGGAACGGCATGGTCACCTTTGCATGCCTTTACTACCTCGCACCCCGCCTGTGGAACCGCCAACGCCTTTACTCGCTGCGCATGGTCAACTGGCACTTCTGGCTCGCCAGCGCCGGCATCGTTTTCTACGCCGCCGCCATGTGGGTATCGGGCATCATGCAAGGCCTGATGTGGCGCGAATATGGGGCTGACGGTTACCTCGTCTACTCCTTCGTCGAAACGGTCGACGCCATGTTCCCGATGTATCTGATCCGCGCTTTTGGTGGCCTGCTGTATCTGCTTGGTGCCCTGGTGATGACGGTCAACATCTGGAAGACCATCATTGGCGGCCCGCTGCGCGAAGAGCTGCCGATGACTGAAACCCCCCACAATCCCGAAGCGGACCGCCCGGCGGTTGCCGTGCCTGCCGAATAAGGAGCGATAGCAATGGCGTTACTCAACATCGACCATGGCAAGCTGGAACGCAACGTTGCCCTGCTTGGCCTGTTCGCGCTGATCACGGTGGCGATTGGGGGCATTGTTCAAATCACCCCGCTTTTCTGGATAGATTCAACCATCGAAAAAGTGGACGGGATGCGCCCCTACACCCCTCTCGAACAGGCAGGCCGCAACATTTATATTCGCGAGGGCTGCTATGTTTGCCACAGCCAGATGATCCGTCCCTTTCGGGATGAGGTCGAGCGCTATGGCCCCTATAGCCTCGCGGCCGAGAGCATGTACGACCACCCCTTCCAATGGGGATCGAAACGTACTGGCCCTGATCTTGCCCGCGTTGGCGGACGTTATTCGGATGAATGGCATCGCATGCACCTCAAGGACCCGCGCAGCGTGGTCCCGGAATCGATCATGCCACCTTATGCTTTCATGGCCGAACGCGATTTGGATACAGGCGATATGTCGGTCCAGTTAAAAGCGCTGAGCCATGTGGGTGTGCCCTACAGCAAGGAAGCCATTGCAGAAGCCAATGCCGATCTGCGGGCACAGGCCGATCCCAATGCCGACAGCGCTGGCCTTACAAAACGCTATGCGAAGGCCCAGGTCCGCGATTTTGACGGAGATCCTTCGCGGATCACCGAAATGGACGCCCTTATCGCGTATCTGCAGATGCTGGGGACGCTGGTCGATCACAAAAAAGCGGCAGCGCAGCAAGTGCGCAACGCGGAGGTGACGAAATGACCTACGAAACCGCACGCCACCTTGCCGACAGTTGGGGGCTTTTATTCACCATGCTCCTTTTCGTGGGGCTTGTCGGATGGACATTCCGCAAAGGGGCAGGTCGCGTCCATCACGACGCCGCCAACATGATCTTCAAGGAAGACGACAATGGCCAAGACACACACTGACAGCGACAAACGCATCGACCAGCCTACGGGCACCGCATTTGTCGGCCATGAATGGGATGGGATTGAGGAACTCAACACACCCCTCCCCCGCTGGTGGCTGTGGACCTTTTATCTGACCATCATCTGGTCGCTGGCCTATGTCATCCTCTACCCAGCCTGGCCGCTGATCCATGGCGCGACCGAAGGCGTCCTCGGCTGGACCAGCCGAAGCCAGTTCGCCGATGAAATGGTCAAAGCCGACGCCAAGCGTGCGCCATTGGTCAATGCTCTGGCGGCAATGCCGGTGGAACAACTGGTCGCCGACCAGAAACTATATCAGGGAGCCGTTGCTGGCGGTGCGGCCGCGTTCAAGGTGCATTGCGTCCAATGCCATGGATCAGGCGCGTCGGGATCAAAAGGCTATCCCAACCTGAACGACGACGATTGGCTGTGGGGCGGTGACATTGCAGCGATCGAATACACTTTGCTGCACGGCATCCGTAATCCAGATCATCCCGAAACCCGCGCATCGGCCATGCCCGCCTTTGAGGGGATACTCGCGCCTGCAGAAATCTCGGCTGTAGTCAGCCATGTGCAATCCCTGTCCGGCAAGGCAAAACCGAATGCACAAGGGGCCCAGTTGTTCGCCACCAATTGCGCATCGTGCCATGGCGTCGATGGCAAGGGCCTGCGCCAATTCGGTGCACCCAATCTGACCGACAATATCTGGCTTTATGGCGGCGATCCGGCAACGATCACACAAACCATCCGCCTTAGCCGACAAGGCGTGATGCCGCGCTGGAACGACAAGCTTGATCGCGCGACGATCAAGATGCTTGCCGCCTATGTCCACTCACTGGGCGGCGGTGAAGCCGTGCTAGCCCCTGCCGTCGCTGCCAAAAGGGAGGCGAATGGGGCCAATGGCCAACCTTGAAGACCTGACAGGCCTCAGCGATCCTCTCTACGAAGCGCGCAAGGGCGTTTATCCAAAGGCGGTCGACGGTTTCTTTCGCCGGTTCAAATGGGCAATCATGGCAGTGACGCTTGCCATTTATTATGTCACGCCATGGATACGATGGGATCGGGGTCCCTACGCACCTGACCAAGCCGTTCTGGTCGATATGGCCAATCGCCGTTTCTACATGTTCAATATCGAAATCTGGCCGCACGAATTCTATTATGTCGCCGGACTGCTGATCATGGCCGGCGTCGGCCTGTTCCTGGTCACCAGCGCTGTCGGGCGCGCATGGTGCGGCTATGCCTGTCCGCAAACCGTCTGGACCGATCTGTTCCAGCATGTCGACCGCTTTGTCGACGGGGATCGCAACGCTCAGATCCGCTTGAAAAATGCGGCATGGGGCCCAGAAAAAATCGCAAAAAGGCTCACCAAATGGGCGATCTATCTGTTCATCGCCTTTTGGACCGGCGGCGCATGGATCATGTATTTTGCAGATGCACCAACGCTGACCCGGGAATTCTGGTCAGGCAATGCTGCACCGGTGGCCTATGCCACGGTCGCCGTACTGACTGCCACGACCTTCATTTTCGGCGGCTTCATGCGCGAACAAGTTTGCATCTATATGTGCCCCTGGCCGCGCATCCAAACCGCCATGATGGACGAGAAGTCGTTGATCGTCACCTATCGCGAGTGGCGCGGCGAGCAGCGCGGCTCGGTCAAAAAGGCCGAGGCACAACCCGGCGAATTTGGTGACTGCATCGATTGCAACCAATGCGTCGCAGTCTGCCCGACCGGAATCGACATTCGCGTAGGACCCCAGATCGGCTGCATCACGTGCGCCTTGTGCATTGATGCCTGCGACAAGGTGATGGAACAGGTTGGCCGTCCGCGCGGCTTAATCGACTATCTGACGCTGGACGATGTCGCGACCGAAAAGGCCGGCGGCAAGGCAGAGTCTGTTCTCAAAACCCTCTTTCGCGCAAGGACGCTGGTCTATTTCGGGATCTGGAGCGCAATTGGCCTCGCCATGCTGTTCACGCTCGGGCAACGGACCCGGCTGGACCTTACTATTCAGCATGATCGCAACCCCTTGTTCGTCCAGCTTTCGGACGGGGCGATCCGCAACAACTACACCGTCAAAGTTCGCAACATGGAAACCCGTCCCCGGGAAGTGGAACTGGTGATCAAGGGACTGCCCGATGCGGTCGCTTGGACCACAAACGGCAGCCGCGAAACTGCATCACATAGGGTGAAGGTCTCGGTCGCACCGGACAGCGTGCAAAAAGTAAGGCTGTTCCTGGCGGCCCCCTCTGCCGGCCCTGCCCGCACCGACTTTGAAATCGAGGCAATCGCCCTCACCGGCAATGAGCGGGGCGATAGCGACAGCGTGCGTTTCGAACGGCCGGAGAATAAACAATGATCCAAATGACCCCCAAACCCTTTACCGGATATCATATGGCGGCGATCCTGATCGGATTTTTCGGCATTGTGATCACCGTCAATATTTACATGGCAAAACAGGCAATTGGCAGCTTTGGCGGCACGGTCGTCGACAATAGCTATGTTGCCAGCCAACAATATAATGGCTGGTTGGAACAGGCCGATCGCGAAGCGAAGCTGGGCTGGGCGGCGAAGGTTGCCAAATCCGACGATGGACGGATTTCGGTCATGGTCAGCGACCATGGCGTACCCGGCAAGGATTTCGTCGTGAGCGCGAAAGCCGAACATCCGCTGGGCCGGGCCCCCGCGCGCAATTTGCAATTCCAGCCGGACGAAATCGGCCGCTATGTTTCGCTTGCCCCCGTGCCAGACGGGCGGTGGCTGCTGCAGGTCAAGATCAGCCGTGATGGCAACCATTACAAAATGATCGCTGACGTGCAATGAACGCACCGCCCCCACCCGCAGCAATAACGGCGTTGCCGGAAACACATTTCGCGATCCCGGGAATGCGCTGCGCTGGCTGCATTTCCAAACTGGAAACAGGCTTGCCGCAAGTTGCAGGGATTGTCGCCGCACGGGTCAACTTCACATCGAAGCGCATAACGATCA
>JAJTFR010000115.1 GCA_021298455.1 Sphingomonadales bacterium
CCTGCAGCCTTGAGAGCGGGAACGATCAGATCATAATCGCCCACCGATGCCCCGCCGGTGGAGACAATGATGTCATGGCCGGCAAGCCCGGCGAAATGCTGGGTGAGCACCGCAAGATCATCGGGCACGGCCGAAAATTCGGTGATATCAACCGGAAGGTCACGCAACATCGCGGCCAGCATGATGCCATTGGAAGAGGGTATCTGGTCTTCGGCGCAGGGCAAGCCGGGCGCGATCAGTTCATCGCCTGTTGAAAGCAGCGCAATCTTCAGTCGCCGCCTAACCAGCAATTCCCCATGCCCCGCCATAGCCGCCAGCGCTAGGTGGCGGGCGTGCAGTTCCGCCCCGCCAGGCACCACGACCGCACCTTTTTGAAAATCACCGCCGGCGTGGCGCACGTTATGCCCCGCCTTTTTGGAGGGTTCGCCAGTCATCAGCACTTTATCGCCGTCGCGCGTGACATTTTCCTGAATGATAACTGTGTCGCAGTCATCGGGCATCACCGCGCCTGTGAAGATGCGCACAGCATCGCCTTGCCCGATCAAGCCGGTAAAGCGCCGACCGGCGGCACTTTCACCGATTACCCGCCATGGGCCGTCGCCATCGGCAAAGCGCACTGCATAACCATCCATTGCCGAAAGATCGCAGGCTGGCTGGGTGCGCAGCGCCAGCACATCCTCCGCCGCCCACCGCCCCGCGGCCTCTGCAAGGGGAACGCGCTCGGTTTCGACCGGGTCTTTCAGCGCAAAAATCCGCGCCTGCGCCTCTTCCAGCGCGATCATTCCGCGCGCCAGTCGCCCGATTTGCCGCCGCTTTTCGAAAGCAACCGCACATCTGAAATCACCATGGCTTTGTCGATCGCCTTGGCCATGTCATAAATGGTGAGGAGCGCGATCGAAGCTGCTGTCAGCGCCTCCATTTCCACTCCGGTCTGGCCGGTCAGCCGGGCAAGGGCGGTGACGCGGATGCCAGCTGCCTCAAATTCGAAATCGACCGCAACTTTGGACAGTGCGAGCGGATGGCATAGCGGGATCAACTCGCTCGTCTTTTTAGCCGCCATGATGCCCGCGATTCGCGCTGTCGCCAGCACATCGCCTTTCTTCACCGCGCCGTCACGGATAGCCGCCAAAGCCTCTGCCGACATGGTGATGCGTCCTTCGGCAATCGCTTCGCGCATCGTGGCATTTTTGGCGGAGATATCGACCATCGCGGCATTGCCGGCATCATCAAGATGGGTCAATTTGGTCATGCGCCGTTCAATAGCATATGGGTCGCATATTCAACATCATCTTGCCGCATCAGGCTTTCGCCGACAAGGAAGGTCCGCACCCCGCTTTGGGCCATGCGCATACAGTCGGCATGATTTGAAATGCCGCTCTCGCATACCAGCAGCACATCGTCCGACACCATGCCTGCCAAGCGCTCCGTGGTAGCCAGATCGACCTCAAAGGTCTTGAGATTGCGGTTATTCACCCCGATCAGACGCGATTGCAGCAGCGTTAGCGCGCGCTCCATCTCTGCCTCGTCATGCACCTCGACCAGCACGTCTAGGCCCTGATCGCGCGCTGCCGCCTCGATCTCCGACATTTCAGCATCTTCCAGCGCAGCGACGATGATCAATATGGCATCGGCCCCCATCGCACGCGCTTCGGCGCATTGCCATGGATCGACCATGAAGTCTTTGCGGATCACGGGCAGGTCGCACGCCGCACGCGCCGCGATCAGATAATCCTCATGCCCCTGAAAATAGGGCGCATCGGTGAGCACTGAAAGACAAGCCGCACCGCCAGCCTGATAAGCGCGGGCATGGGCGGGCGGATCGAAATCGGCGCGGATAAGGCCCTTGCTAGGGGAGGCTTTCTTGATCTCCGCGATCAGGGCGAAGCCGCTGGCGGATTGTGCGCGCAAGGCGGCCTCAAAGTTGCGCACAGGCATGGGCGCAGGCCAATGCGCCAAGCCCTGCAGCTTCCGCTGGGCAACTTCAAGGCGCTTTGTCGCGCAGATTTCGCTTAGCTTATCGGTCATTCAGTTTCGTCTGCCCATAGAATGATGCCGCGCACCACAAGTGCAAGGCCACTGAAAAAGCTAAGCCATGTCAGCCAGTTCAATTTGAGTCCCTGCGGCATATTGATACTGACAACACCGGCAATGTCAGAAATGGTGAAGATTATCGCACCAACAACCAAGGGCCAGAACTGGAATCTGCTCAGCATTGCAAGCGCCGCAACCATCAAAGAAAAAAGCGGAAATACCAGCTCAAGGGCAGACACATCCAATCCCCGTGTAGCATAAAAATGTATCGCCATCCCGACCAGTGGAATGGCCAAGGCCCCTAGAACCGTTGTGAGGGTGCGCTTTTCGACGGACTGGCACTTCAAATAGCCAATAGCCGCGATGCAATGTGCAGTGGCGAAGATAAAGCCTGACACGAAAGCATATCCCATGGCCAATACTATGTCCGCAAGCCAAATGACTGCAAGGGAGAGCGTCAACAGCCGAACCGCCCGAGATTGCGCGACGACCCACGCGCTGATCACCAGGAGGCCAGTTGCGACTGCTTTCAATCCGATGATTATCGGCTTCGACCAGCTTGCAAATTCGTTCAATGCAACGCCAGACCGTCCTAGCGCTCCAGCCCAATAGATTAGGCCAAAGACGATGGCTGCAAACCAAAGATAAAGAGCGACGCGGTTGGCCTTACGCAATGGGATAGGGGTGATGGTCATGCTTCGCCGTAGAATAGCGGATGAAAACTGACAATCGTCGATGGCTCGGCTACGCCAAGCGGCAAAATCTGGTAAAATTCGGGAGGCTCTCCCTCGGGGGCAATGTCAGGGAAGCCCAACCAACCGAAAAGGCTGTAGTAGTTAGGGCTGCCGACCAAGACGCAGCCAGCGGCGCTTTTCTCGCGCATCCATGCTTTGGCGGCTTCGATCATTTTTGTGCCAATGCCCTGTTTCTGTGTCTCCGGGGCAACCGATATTGGCCCAAGTGCAAACCAGCCTGGCGACTCGTCCGCTGCAAAGGCAGGCGTCAAAGAAAGCTGGCCGACGATTTTGCCATCCAGCTCTGCCACCAATGAAAGCGCCAGGGCCCCTGCTTTCCGGAAACGTGCCGGCAACAGTTGCTCGTCACCCCCCGCATAGGACATTGTCGCAAATGCGCGCTTTGTAACGTCGTGAATTGCCTGAATATCTTCCGGGCGCTCAGGGCGAATGAGGACGTCGGTCAAAACCGCACCCAGCAATCGAGCAATGCCTTGGCCAGCCCTTTGTCAATTGCCTCGGCAGCTTCTTCCACACCCGAATGCCAGTCATCTGCATGGCCGGCGACCATCAGCGCGGCGGCGCTGTTGAGGAGGACGGCATCGCGATAGGCGGCATCTTGCGCAGTTTCCTGCATGCCGGCCAGCAGGCGGCGGAGAGCCAAGGCATTATATTGTGCATCCCCGCCCTTTAGCGCTTCGGCTGCATGGCGGTTCAGACCTGCGTCTTCCGGGCCTATCCTTGCTGCCGTTTGGCCTAGCCGCACGACAGTGCTGGGCCCCGATATGGAGATTTCGTCCAGCGGCTCGTCGCCGGCCACAAGCATGGCATCCTCATAGCCCAGAAGTTCCAGCGCCCCGGCGTAGACCGGCAGGAAATCGGGTCGGGCAACGCCGATCAACTGGCGTTTGACGCCAGCGGGATTGCAGGCGGGGCCGCACAGGTTGAAGATGGTACGCCGCCCGATGTCTTTACGGATCGGGGCAAGGCGACCAAGGGCAGGGTGGTATTTCTGCGCAAAAAGGAAGGCGATGCCAAGGTCGGCAAGTGTTGCCTCGGCCGTTTCAGCAGCGCGGTCGAGATTCAGGCCCAAGGCCTCCAGCGTATCCGCGCCGCCCGCCTTGCTCGATGCTGCCCGGTTGCCATGCTTGGCAACTGGCACGTCGCAGGCGGCCACAACGATGGCGACTGCGGTCGAGACATTCAGGCTATGCGCCCCGTCACCGCCCGTACCACAGACATCGATTGCACCTTCGGGTGCGGTGACACGGATCATCCGCGCACGCATCGCCCGGATTGCCCCTGCAATCTCTTCAGGCGTCTCGCTCCGATCGGCCATTTCGATCAAGACGTCCTTGATCTCTGCATCGGGCATTGCACCGTCGAGCATCTGTCCGAACAGCGTTTCGGATTGGGTGAGGGAAAGGGTCATGCCGTCACACCCGTTCCTTTGGCGTCATTCCAGCGGCGCGCATGAAATTGGCCAGCATGGCATGGCCATGTTCGGTGGCGATACTTTCGGGATGGAATTGCACACTGTGGATGGGAAGGTCGCGGTGGCGGAAACCCATTACATGGCCGTCGTCACTGGTCGCATTGACGATCAGACATTCAGGCACATCCTCTACAATCAGCGAATGATAGCGGGTGGCAATGAAGGGTGAGGGCAGGCCGGTGAAAAGCCCGCTGCCATCATGGCTGACGGGGCTGGTCTTGCCGTGCATCAACCCGCCGCGAACTACCTTGCCGCCAAAATGCTGGCCGATCGTCTGATGGCCAAGGCAGACGCCGAGCAACGGCATTTCCGCCTCGGCACAGGCGGCGACCATATCGAGGCAAATGCCTGCTTCATTGGGTGTGCAGGGGCCCGGCGACAAAAGAAAGGCCTGCGCGCCACTGGCAAGCGCCTCGGCTGCCGAAATGGCGTCATTGCGTACCACTTCCACCTCGGCGCCCAATTCGATCAGATAATGGACAAGGTTCCAGGTGAAGCTGTCATAATTGTCGATGACGAGGATTTTGTTGTTCATTGTCCGAAACCCGATTCTCCGGCGACGCGCACAGCTTCGCGCGCGGCGGCCATCAGAGCGCCTGCCTTGGCTTCGCATTCGCGTTGTTCATATTCGGGGTCGCTATCGGCGACGATGCCCGCGCCAGCCTGTACATGCAGCATGCCGTCCTTGACGATTCCGGTGCGCAAGACGATGCAACTGTCCATGTTACCGTCGGGGCTGAAATAGCCGACGCCGCCGGCATAGGCGCCGCGGGTTTCGGGCTCCAGTTCGGCAATGATCTCACAGGCGCGCACCTTGGGCGCGCCGCTGACCGTGCCTGCAGGGAAGCCTGCGAACAGCGCGTCGAGCGCGTCTTTGCCCTTGGCGAGCTTGCCGACTACGTTCGAAACAATGTGCATCACATGGCTGTAAAATTCGACCATATAGCTATCTGTCACAGTCACGCTGCCGCCTTCGGTGACACGGCCGACATCGTTGCGGCCGAGATCGAGCAACATCAGATGCTCGGCCCGTTCCTTTGGATCGGCGAGCAGACTGTCCCGGTTTTCGGCATCTTCCAGCGCAGTCTTACCGCGCGGGCGCGTTCCGGCGATGGGTCGGATGGTGACTTCATCATCGCGGACGCGAACAAGGATTTCCGGGCTCGATCCAATAAGGGCAAAGCCCGGCATATCGAGGAAATAGAGAAAGGGCGACGGGTTGATACGGCGTAGCGCGCGGTAAAGATCAACCGGCGGCAAGGTGAAGGGTAGCGAGAAACGCTGCGCCAGCACGACCTGAAAGATATCGCCTGCGGCAATATAGTCCTTTGCCTTCAGCACCATGTCGCGATAGCGCCCCGCGCCCAAAGCCGGCTGCGGCTCGGGCAGCGATGCAAGGCTTGCCTGTCTTTGGCTTGCGGGAACGGGCTGCGCCAGTTTCGCGGCGGTCGCATCGATCCGGTCATAGGCCGCCGCAATCGCACGATCCGGTTCACCGCTCTCGGGCCAGATCGGCGCTGCGATATAAAGCCGGTCTGCAAGCCGATCGAACACCAGCACCACGGTCGGCCGCACAAACATCATGTCGGGCACGTCAATGGGATTGGCAGGTGGGCGCGGCAGCTTTTCAACGAGCCCAATCGTTTCATAGCCAAAATGGCCGACAAGGCAGGCAAAGGCCGGCGGCAGCCCTGCAGGCATGTCGATACGGCAGGAAGCAACAAGTGCACGCAGGCTGGCCAGCGCGCCTTCGCCGGTTGCTGTGAAACTGGCGCGATCGGTCTGCCAGTCGCG
>JAJTFR010000116.1 GCA_021298455.1 Sphingomonadales bacterium
GCCTTTGTTGGTGCAGGGCTGACCTTCGCCGGGGTGACGGGCTTTTGCTGCATGGCGCGGCTCTGGATGCTCATGCCTTGGAATCGCGTGCGCGCCGCCTGACATGGGCTGGGAACTGCTCCTGCTGGCGGCAATGGGCGGCGCGCTCCTAGGGTTGCTGCTGACGCTATTTGGCGGGGGCGGGTCGGTGCTCGCAACGCCCTGGCTGATCTATGTCGTCGGGGTAGCCGATATCCATGCAGCGGTCGGCACGTCCGCCGCTGCGGTTGCCGTGAATGCGGCAACGGGTCTTGCTGCGCAGGCGCGGGCCGGGCGGGTCAAATGGCCCTGTGCAATCACCTTTGGGATCGCAGGCCTTGCCGGATCGCTGGCGGGCGCGCAGCTTGCAAGGCAGGTGGATGGCAAAGCGCTGCTTGGCTGGTTTGCCTTGGCGATGATCGCGATTGCCGTGTCTATGTTGCTGCCGAAACGCGATGCGGGCGATCCGTCCGTTCGGTTGACGCCGCCGATGGTGCTCAAACTCGCGCCGGTTGGGTTGATCGCAGGTCTGGCCGCCGGCTTTTTCGGCATTGGCGGCGGATTTCTGATCGCGCCGGGACTGATGGCGTCAACGGGAATGACGCTGGCCAATGCCAGTGCCTCCTCGCTCTTGTCGGTGACCTTGTTTGGCGGTGCAACCAGCCTCAGCTATGCAGCATCCGGCCAGCTGATCTGGCCGCTTTTCGGCGCACTGGTTGCAGGCGGCGGGGTGGGCACGCTGGCCGCGCTTCCGCTTGCCCGGCGGCTTGAAGGCAGGGCCCAGCTTGCGCGTTCGATCTTTGCTGTGATGGTAATCGCAGTCGCGCTTTTCATCCTACTGGACGGATAGCCCCTGCTGCCCTATCTACACACCATCCCCGGGGAGCCTGCTGTGGCTGAGAGGGATGGGTAAGCTCCATCCGACCCGTTGAACCTGAACCTGTTAGCACAGGCGGAGGGAGGGAGCGGTTCATTCAAAGCCGCCCTTTTTCCGTCAAGATGGAGAGCAAAGATGGGCGACGCCCCCGCACGCACGGAACAACCCGCAGTCACCACTGGCCCGATTCGTGGATCGAAGAAAATCCATGTCGGGCCGTTGAAGGTCGCGATGCGCGAGATTTACCTCGAACCTTCCAGCGGCGAACCGCCGGTGCGCGTCTATGATACGTCAGGCCCCTATACCGACCCGCAGGCAAAGATCGACATTTCGCAGGGCCTTCCCGAATTGCGCCGCGACTGGATAATTGGCCGGGGCGATGTTGAACATAAGGAGCAGCGCGCCGTCCGCCCCGAAGATAATGGCCAGCTTGGCCCTGATCGTTCGGGTGGTGTTGCGCCTTTCCCCAATGTGAAAAAGCAGGTGCTGCGCGCAAAGCCCGGCATGAATGTCAGCCAAATGCATTATGCCCGCAAAGGCATCATCACCCCTGAAATGGAATATGTTGCCGAGCGCGAGAATCTGGGCCGTGCCCGCCTTGCCGAATATATCCGCGACGGCGAAAGCTTTGGCGCGGCCATCCCCGATTATGTGACGCCTGAATTTGTGCGCGATGAAGTTGCGCGCGGCCGGGCGATCATCCCCAACAATATCAACCACCCTGAAAGCGAGCCGATGGCCATCGGACGCAATTTCCTGGTGAAGATCAACGCCAATATCGGCAACAGCGCGGTTGCCAGCGACGTGGCGACCGAGGTGGACAAAATGGTCTGGTCGATCCGCTGGGGCGCGGACACCGTCATGGACCTTTCGACGGGCCGCAACATCCACGACACACGCGAATGGATCTTGCGCAACTCGCCCGTGCCGATCGGCACCGTGCCCATCTATCAGGCGCTGGAAAAGGTCGGCGGCATTGCCGAGGAACTGACTTGGGAAATCTTCCGGGATACGCTGATCGAGCAGGCGGAACAGGGCGTCGATTATTTCACCATCCATGCGGGCGTCCGCCTGCCTTATGTGCCGCTTGCGGCAAAGCGCGTGACGGGCATCGTATCGCGCGGCGGCTCCATCATGGCGAAATGGTGCCTCGCGCATCACAAGGAATCGTTCCTTTACGAACATTTCGACGAGATCACTGAGATCATGAAGGCCTATGACGTCGCCTATTCGCTGGGCGATGGCCTGCGCCCCGGATCGATCGCCGACGCCAATGACGAAGCACAATTTGCCGAGCTTTACACGCTGGGCGAACTCACCAAGCGTGCCTGGGAACAGGATGTGCAGGTGATGATCGAAGGCCCCGGCCATGTGCCGATGCACAAGATTAAGGAGAATATGGACAAGCAGTTGGAGGCGTGCGGCGAAGCACCCTTCTACACGCTTGGGCCGCTGACCACCGATATCGCGCCGGGATATGACCATATCACCAGCGGCATCGGCGCGGCGATGATCGGCTGGTATGGCACCGCCATGCTCTGCTACGTCACGCCCAAGGAACATCTGGGCCTGCCCGACCGTGATGATGTGAAGGTCGGCGTTGTCACTTATAAACTGGCGGCGCACGCGGCAGACCTTGCCAAGGGCCATCCGGCGGCAAAGGTGCGCGACGATGCGCTGTCAAAGGCGCGCTTCGAATTCCGCTGGCGTGACCAGTTCAACCTCAGCCTCGATCCCGATACGGCCGAGCAATATCACGACCAGACGCTGCCGGCAGAGGGCGCCAAGACCGCCCATTTCTGTTCCATGTGTGGGCCCAAATTCTGCAGCATGAAGATCAGTCAGGAAGTGCGCGAATTTGCGAAACTGCAAAATCAGCCCGCCGACGGCTTTGTCGCGGCAGAGGAAGCCGAGGCTGGCATGGCCGAGATGAGCAAGGTCTATGATGAAACTGGGCGCGAGCTCTATATGGGCCAAGGCGATCGGGAGCATGATTGATTTAAGCTGCCGATAGATACAAGTTTACCAAAATCACAAATCATCCGGGGGGAATGATCCTATGTTCGCACGCACCGCTACCATAACCATCAGTATCGCTGCCTTGGCGCTTTCAGCGATACCGGTGCGTGCGCAATATATGATGCACCTCGATCCCAATCTTTACATGTTCGTGGCGATGAACATGAATAGCGGGCCGAATACCTGCATGAACGGGATCGCGCCGCCGGTTAAAGAGATAGACGAAGCCCGCCTGCCAGCACCGGGCATCATGCAGGCTTATTTCGCGGCAGCGCAGGGCGGCAGTGGCAAGGCCGCTTCGTTCCGCACCTCCAAAAAGGCAAGCTGGACCTATGGCGAAACCGTCGCATCGCTGGCGCAGATCGACGCGCAGACCGATCCGCTGGCCGTGGCTGGCAACCGGCTGGATAGCAATGCGCTGCGCTTTTTCCGGTCCGGCGATTTCCAGACGGCGCAGGGGCAGTGGTTGGTCAAGCGCGCCGATGGAGAGGTTGCCGGGCTCTATGATGCCGTGTTCAAGCGTGAGAAGAAAATCTGGAAACTTGAACGGCTGACCATATTCGGTGCCGCCGATGCGGTTGTGCCGGCCATGCAATATTGCTCCACGCCGGGCGATGTTGCCGAACATAATATAAAGTCCGCTGCGAACCAGATCGACTATCTGGAAAAGGAAATCGCCAAGACCCAGGCGAAGCTTGAAAAGGCCAAGGAAACACTGGCCGCGGATGAGGCCGCGCTTGCCGCAAAGCCCAGCCGGGCTGAATTGAAAGAGATTGTCCGCCAATCCGCAAAACAATTGGAAGCGCGCAAGAAAAAGCTGGCCGATCTTCAAGAGAATCTGGTGGATGCCCAAAAATATCGGGATAATTCCAGCCGGGACAAGGCAGAGATTGCCGAAATGACATTGCCTGCCGCGCAGGCCGCGCGTTTCAGTGGCTTTGAAACGACTACAGCGAAAGATTTGGCCGTGAAAAAGGCCGAAGAGGAAGCCAAGAAAAAGGCCGAGAAAGAAGCGAAGCAAGCCGCGAAGGGTAATTGAGCGAGGTCTGTGACGGAACCTGTGGGCGCGTGGGGCGCCCGACGCGAACGAGTGAAGCGAGGACAGGCGGGGCGCGATCTATATGGGTGCTGGTGATCTTGAGAATGATTAGAGGCCGTCCATTCCTGTGAAACGAAAACAGAAGCCTTGGGGATATGACTCGCGCGGCATTCCGTTTTCGGTTGGGTGCCTGCCGATTTTGCTGATCTTCGCCGCTCTTGTCGCGGTCCGAATCTTTGCGCCCAACATGATCGAACAATGTGTCGGTCGCCCGCTAGAACCACCAAGAGGGAAGGGCGGCATTGTCTATATTGCCATTGAGATTGTCTGCAGCCCGTTGCTAATTTTCGGTTCTTCAACGGAAAAGGCATTGTTCGCGGCGCTGATTGGAGCGGGTATCTCGCTGTTCTTTGCTTGGCGCTGGACAAAGAGGCATCAAGCCTATTGGGATGGCATCCGCGCGAAAGAGAAGGAGAGGCCAAGAAAAAGGCCGAGAAAGAAGCGAAGCAAGCCGCGAAGGGCAATTGAGCGAGGCCTGTGACAGAACCTGGGCGCGCGTGGGACGCCAGACGCGAACGAACGAAGCCAGGACAAACCGGACGCGAGCTATATATGTGCGCTGGAGATCGGGAGCATGATTGAGGGCCGCGCATCGATATTCTGGAACGTAATATTCTCAGACGACCAGATGAGCCTAAAACTACTCATGGGCGTTGGCGCAAAAAGCGTTTGGACGACTGTATTCCCCCTCGATTGTTGCTTAGCGTCGTGGAGAACATACCAGATGTAGGGTCGTAGACTGGTGGTCCCTTGAAGGGTCTATATCGCTGGATCATGTGCGCGCATTCAATGTCATCCCAATCTCGGAAAATTTGCCACGAACCGTCTCTCAAGGGCATATTTGAGAATGGGCGGACCGCAATCTGATCGACAACAATTTCATGGGGCGTCTCGGACGATGCGTAAGAATGTGTCGCATCTCGAAGGGTCGCTTTATAGTGAACCCTCGCAACAACTTCTGAAAATTGAACTGGGTGTAGCTTTCTACTGTCTAGGTTCAGAGGTCCCCTTTGACCCGCTTCAAATTGAAGCCCGCCGTCGTTCACAAACACTGCTCCGACGCGCCCGAGGCGAATAGCAATCGACTGTCCAATAAGATTTGTTGAGAGATCGAATTCACCAAAGGCATCGTCTGGCTCAATCCGGTACAAATACAGTGTGAAAGGATAGGCGCCATGCAGCGAATGAAAGACTGTTCGCTTCCGTGCACTTTGAAGAATAAACTGGGCCTGCAAGAAATCCTGCAAGAAATCCTCTGATAAGATAGACCCCTTCGACGGATTTTTTCGGTCGATCGAAAGTGACGTTTCTTTGACCAGCAAACCAATGAAAATCTTGCAAAGCCATCTACCGATGGTGATCCGTGCACTCGGATCACTGAAATTTGGCTTTTCCAAATATGCTACAATTCCATTTTCAATGTCACGCAGAAACCCATTGTTACAGTCCTGGCAGCAAGGAATAGTTAGTTGACGATAAGGTATCTGGGTACCGTTAAGCAGTGTTAGCGTTTGATTAGACAGGTCGAATCTTCGTTGTGCCCAACGCGGTATTATGTGTTCGCCTTGACCCGTTGTAGGCTCACCGCCACAAGCAAAGCAATGACCTCCCTTGAATGCGCTACCTGTTGCAGCTCGTTCGATCAAATTTAGAACATATTCTTTATTCATCAGATGCTAAGTCCAGACTGAGGCGGTGATGACTTCTACCAATTCATCCAATAACCAAGTTCCTTGATATATTCATAATTTCAGAAGTTGTTAGCGAGTTTCTCGACTGAAAACTGCAAATTAGGGGACACAATCCCAATTACCCCCTCACCCCAACCTTACCAAAGCCTCATCCAGTGCCTGTAAGAACCGTGAGCGATCCGCCTTGGCAAAAGGTGCTGGCCCTCCGGTGATGCCGTCCATTCCGGCGCGCAGGTCGGCCATGATCGCGCGGGTGGCGATGGCGCTGCCGATGGAGGCGTTGGTGAATGGCTTGCCATTATTGCCGATCACCACCGCGCCGGCCTTCAGTGCGGCGCCAGGCGACCTTGTAAATCTCCTCCTTCACCGGGCAGGCATCGGCATCGACCAATATGCGCGGTGAAATGTGGTGTGCGGGGATGGGGTTTTCAGTCACAGTTGGCCATTGCATTAGCAGGCGATGGCCGGCGCGCCACCCCGCGTCGCTATCTTCGCCCCGCGGCCATCGGCTGTCCATGGCGCGCAAAGCAGGTTGAGAACCAGCCGATGGCGTTTGCAACCAATTGGTCGAGCGTGCCGGGTTCTTCGAATAAATGTCCTGCGCCGGCTATGACCTGGATCTTTTTCGGGCAGCGAAGGCGGGTGAAGGCTTGATGGTTCACATCGATTGCCGGGCCATCGAGGCTGCCCACCAGCAATAATGTCGGCGCACGCACCAGAGCCAAGGTGTTGAGCGCGAGATCAGGCCGACCACTTCGCGAGACAATGGCGGCTATATGCTGGTCCTTTGCCGCCGCGATCAGGGCGGCACCAACGCCCGTGCTCGCCCCGAAATAGCCAATCGGCAACTGTGCTATTTCCGGCTGTTCGCGCACCCATTGGGTAGCAGATGCGAGCCGGCTTGCGAGCAAATGGACGTCGAACATATTGGCCCGGCTTGTCTCTTCCTGCCCGGTCAATAGATCGATCAGCAAAGTTGCCATCCCGCTCCTCCGCATGGCCGCGGCGATCTGATTGTTGCGCGGGCTGAACCGTCCGCTGCCGCTGGCATGTGCGAAGATGATAATTCCCGATGCAGCCGGGGGTACACCGATCAGACCACCCAAATGGTATCGGCCAATGATGGCCTCATATGGTGCGGTATCGATACGGACTGGCATGCCGTCACAATCCGAATGGATAGGTATCGGGCGCGCCATGGGACTTTTTATGACCAAGCAGCGTCGCGGCTTGGCTCTGTCCGAACCTGACATACGCCTCGACCAGCCGGCGAGACGCAGCGCGCAGGGAATGATCGTTGAGCGTAAACATAGGCATATCCTGCTCCTTGCGATGTCCGGCTTAGTAGGCGGGCACATCGTGCGGCATCCGTTATTATGCGGAGAAAGCGCACTTACGTAGGCTTACGGAGTTACGCCTTGCGGCCTTCGGACTAGGCCATTTCCTTCACTG
>JAJTFR010000117.1 GCA_021298455.1 Sphingomonadales bacterium
ATGCGGCACGGCCGTTCAAACTGGCGGATCGAGGTTGACCCTGCCGTGATCATGAAATTGTTGCGCGTCACCCATTCATCGCCCGGCGCATCAAGCCAGCGTTCGTCGCTGATCGCGCCCATTGCGGCAGGGACAAAGGCCGACCGCCATTCGCGCACAAATAATTCATTGGCGAAGACAGGGCTGGGCAAAGCTGGCTCAACGGCGACCGACCGCCAATCAGCACCCAGTTCGCCCGCGATGATTTGCGCCAGCGCAGTATAGCTACCCTGCCCCATTTCGGCTTGAGGGATCGCGACCGTGACACGCCCGTCCTCCCCGATCTTCAGCCATGGGCCGAAGACATGCTCACCCTTTTCGGCAACCATAGTGGGAAGGTAGCGGCGCGGCCACACGGCCCAGCCGACCAGCAGGCCAACGCCAACGCCGCCGCCAATCAGCAGGTTGCGCCGGTTGAGCTGCAGGGGCTCCGCGTCGCTCATCCCTTTTGCCCTGATCCCCCGTCAAGCCATGCAGACAATTTGCGACCGATATCGCCAAAAGCCTGGGCCACCACATCATCGCCCAGTGCAGGCGGGGTGCCCGCATCGCTGGCAAGTCGAACCGAAATATCGAGCGGAATCCTGCCAAGGAAGGGAATACCCATTTCCGCGGCAGCAGCTTCTGCGCCGCCGCGACCGAAAGGATCACTGATCTCGCCGCAATGCGGGCAGATATAGCCGGCCATATTTTCGACCAGACCGATGATCGGCACCTTCGCCTGGTTGAAAAAACTGATGGCGCGGGTGGCATCCATCAAGGCCAGGTCCTGGGGCGTCGAAACAATCAACGCGCCTGCTGGTCGATGCTTTTGAAGCATCGAAAGTTGAATGTCGCCGGTACCAGGCGGCATATCGACCACAATTTCGCGAACCGCGCCCCAATGCGCATCGACCAGTTGCGACAGCGCCTGCCCTGCCATCGGACCGCGCCATGCAATTGCCTGACCGGGGGCGGCCAATTGCCCCATGGACAGAAACGGAACCCCGCCTGCCCCTGTCACCGGGTACATTTTTTTGTCTTCGGTCTCTGGCTTGATGCCTTCAACGCCCAGAAGACGCGGTTGCGACGGACCATAGATATCCGCATCAACAAGCCCGACGGCACGACCTTGCCGGCGCATTGCAACGGCAAGATTGGTCGAAAGCGTCGATTTGCCGACCCCACCTTTGCCGCTAGCAATGGCGATCAGGCGCGGCACGATACGCTCTGCTGTCTGCAACAGCTTTACCGGCGCGCCCGGTGCAGCCGCATTTGCCGCCGCTTCGACCGACTGCGCCAGCGCATCACGCGCGCCAGCATCCAGTCCGGATACGTCCAACATCAGCGAAACCGTGCCGTCTTTTTCCCTAATGCCGCTCGCGCGGCCTTGTGCAACCGCTGCGATGGCCTCTGTGACTTTACCAATATCAATCATGAAATTCCGAATAGAATCAGATTGTCGGGAATGACACTGTTTTTCTTGAAACGCCGTTCCTATATGTCGGCAATGATGAAAAACGAGGATGGCGCGACGCCGCAGGCGTCGCATAACGAAGGCAAAGGACCATGGGATCTTCCCGGTTCGGGCAAAGGCGGCAGAAAGCCGGCTGAACCTGTGTCGAATGAACCCGAAAATGGCCCGGACGACAAAGGCAAGACGGCCAATCCGTGGGAACCGCAAAATGCGTCGTCAGGGCGCCCGCGTGGTCCCTCGCTTGAGGAACTTTTCCGTCGCCCCGGCGGCGGCGGCGGTTGGGGTGGCCTTCCGCCCCGTGCCAATGGCAAAAGCTGGTGGCCGATGATCGCCGGCGGCCTTGCCGTCATCTGGCTGGCATGGACCAGCATCCATCGCATCGGCCCTGAACAAGAGGGCGTGGTGACCTTTTTCGGCAGCTATTCGCGTACTGTGGCACCCGGTATCGCGCTGACCCTGCCTGCGCCTATCGAGCGACTGGAAAAGGTCGACACCCAGCAGATCAGAACCACATCAATCGGTTCGGTTCGCGCGAACAGCGAAAATCTCGTCCTGACCCGCGACCAAAATCTGGTCGACATGGCCTATGACGTCCGCTGGTCGATCCGCGATCCCGAACTCTACCTGTTCCAACTCGACCAGCCTGAAACCAGCGTGCAGGAAGTTGCGGAAAGCGCAATGCGCGCCGCCGTCGCCAATTTTGACCTGATCCAGGCCATTGGCGGCAGCCGTTCGGAAATCGAGGCACAGGTGCGCCAGCGCATGCAGGCGATTTTCGATGAATATCGCTCGGGCGTTTTCGTCCAGAGCATCTCGATCCGTGAATCCGATCCGCCGGCAGAGGTCAATGAGGCCTTCCGCGAAGTAAACGCCGCGCAGCAGCGCCGCGAAAGCTATCTCAACGAAGCCCGAGCCTATTCAAGCCGAGTGACCGAGCTTGCGCGCGGTGAAACCGCCGAGTTCGACAAGATTTACGAGGAATATCGTCAAGCACCCGAAGTGACCCGCCGCCGGCTCTATTATGAAACCATGGAGCAGGTGCTCGGCAAGGTAGACAAGACAATCGTCGAGACCGGCGGCGTCACGCCTTACCTGCCGCTTCCAGCGCTCGAACGGCGCGCCAATCCGACCACTGACACCGTTACTGTCACAGGGAAAAAGCAATGAACCGGCCCTTCCTGCAAAATCCTTTCGCAATGAGCCTTGCGGGGCTGGGTGTCCTTGTCTTGCTGGGCATGTCGGTTTCGGTCGTTCCTGAAACGCAGCAGGCCATCGTCAGCAGCTATGGCAAACCACTGCGCGTCGTGAACGCCTATAAACCGAAGCAGCAGTTCGGCGAGCGGGCCACAGGCCTTGTGTTCCGCATCCCCTTCATCGAACAGATTCAGTATATCGACAAACGCGTGTTGAGCGTCGAGATGGAACGGCAGGAGGTGCTGTCCACCGACCAGTTGCGCCTGCAGGTCGATGCCTTTGCCCGTTTTCGCGTGACCAAGCCGGTGCTCATGTACACCACGATCCGCAGCGAAGATCGGTTGCGTGATCAGCTGCGCACGATCCTTGGTTCGTCGCTGCGCAACGAGCTGGGCCGCACCACCTTTGCCACTATGCTCAGCCCCGAACGCGGCCAAGTGATGGACCGGGTGCAGACGGCATTGAACCGCGAAGCACGTAAATATGGGGCAGAGATTATCGACGTGCGGATCAAGCGCGCCGACTTGCCCGATGGCGCCCCGCTGAAATCGGCTTTCGAACGGATGCGCAGTGCGCGTCAGCAGGAAGCGATCGCAATTGACGCCGAGGGCCAGAAGGAAGCGCAGATCATCCGCGCCAATGCTGAGGCAGAGGCCGCGCGTATCTACGCCACCAGCTATAACAAGGATCCCGGATTCTACGATTTCTACCGGTCGATGCAGTCCTATCGCCGCACCTTTGCTCAGGATGGCGAAAATGTCGGCAAGACCAATATCGTGTTGTCACCGAACAACGAATTCCTGCGCAACTTTCGCGACGGGCGTTGATGAATAGTCGTTTGTCGAAGCGCATAGACGGTTCGACAAGGTGGCAATCGGCAATTTGGGCCTATTCAATTGCTGTTCATTATTTGCCCGCAAGGGCTTTGGGGAAATTTCCGGGATCATCCGGACAGGGTTTGAATGAGAGGAAATGATATCGTGCGTTACGCTTATGGAGTGACTGCCCTCTTGCTGCTGTCAGGCAGCGCATACGCGCTTTCCACGGGTGATGCAGGACCGGTAAAGGCGCAAGGCCCCGTGGCCATCGCGCAATCGAGCCTGGCCCCGCGCGGCGCGCCAGGCAGCTTTGCCGATCTGGTTGAACGGCTGCAGCCAGCGGTTGTGAACATCGCGACCAAGCAAAAGGTGCAGGTCGCCACCAGCTTCAACCCCTTTACCGGCGAACGCCGCCCGGTAACGCAGGAACAGCAGAGCGGTGGTTCGGGCTTCATCATTTCCTCTGACGGTTATATTGTCACGAACAACCATGTCATCGCCGGCGGGCCTGCAGGCGAAGCCGTTGATACGGTGACGGTGACGCTGTTCGACGGTAAGGAATATACCGCAAAGATCGTCGGCCGCGATCCGACCTCGGATGTTGCTTTGATCAAGATCGACGCAACAAACCTGCCTTATGTCGAAATGGAAAGTTCACAGAAGAATCGCGTCGGTGACTGGGTGATCGCGATCGGCAACCCGCTCGGTCTTAACAGTTCGGTGACAGCTGGCATCATTTCGGCGCTCCAGCGCAATATCGGTGCAGGCGGTGCCTATGACCGCTTCATCCAAACCGACACCGCGATCAACCCCGGCAATAGCGGCGGCCCTCTGTTCAACCTGCAGGGCAAAGTAATCGGGATCAACAACCGCCTGATCTCGCCCGTTGGCGCGAATATCGGCGTCGGCTTTGCCATCCCTGCCGAAGAAGCGCTTCCTGTGATCGAATCGCTGCGTAAGGGCGTGCGCCCCGAGCGTGGCTATCTGGGGATCGGTATCCAGCAGGTCGGACCCGACATGGCAGACGCCCTGGGGATCGACAAAAACCGCGGCGAATTCGTGACCCGTACTGTCCCTGGCGAAGCTGCCGACAAGGCGGGATTGAAGGAGGGCGATATCGTCCTCAAGGTCAACGGTCAGGATGTTACCCCAGACAACACGCTTTCCTACATTGTCGCCAACATCAAGCCGGGCACGAACATCCCGCTGGAGATCTTGCGCGAAGGCAAACCGATGCGGCTGAACGCCACTGTCGGCACCCGTCCGCCGGAGGAAAAGCTGGCACAGAGCACCTTTGATCCTGACGAGAACAAGGATTTCGACAATGGTGGCGACAATGGCGATGCAAAAATCATTCGCGACACCATCGGTGCCAGCGTGATTCCCCTCAGCCCCGATATCGCACGCCAGTTGGGCATGGATGCCAGCATGAAGGGCGTGGTCATTGATATTCCGGGAACAGGTTCGGCAGCGCAGGCCGGTATTCGCCGGGGCGATGTGATCGTTTCGGTCAATTATCGCGGCGTGGCATCGCCTGCCCAATTCGCAAGCGCGATTGGCGAGGCGAAAAAAGCCGGACGCAGCGCCGTGCTGCTTGGCGTCAAGCGCCGCGGCGCTCCGACGCAATATGCGACCGTGCGTCTGGAAGATTGATAGGACTTCAAGCTCCCCTCCCGTGCCATGCGGGAGGGGGCATTTAAGGCGCTACCCTTGCGTTGCAGCAAGTGCTAGCAAGCAGCCATGACGCTGAATGACTCACTCTGGCGTGACAACGCCGACGCTATCCTGCCCGACCTGATTGAACTGCGCCGCGCGATCCATCGCGAGCCTGAACTCGGTCTGCAAAACCCGAAAACGCTGGCCAAGATCAAGGACGCCCTCGCTGGTCTGCCGCTCGAATTTCGGGAAGGCCCATCGACCACCGGCCTGCTGGCCGTGCTGAAAGGGCCGAGCAACGGGCGCACCGTGCTGCTGCGCGGCGATATGGATGCGCTGCCGCTGCATGAAGACACCGGCCTCGATTTCTCGTCCGAAACGGCAGGCGCGATGCACGCCTGCGGGCATGACACACATGTCGCAATGCTGGTGGGCGCGGCCAAGATGCTCTGCGCGCGTAAGGACGAACTGGCCGGTACAGTCTATTTCATGTTTCAGCCGGGCGAAGAGGGCCATCATGGCGCACGCTTCATGCTCGACGACGGACTAATCGATCCGCTGCCTGACGCGGCTTTTGCCCTCCACATCATGCCCAACGCGCCGCATGGCATCTTCACCGGCCGTGCCGGCCCCCTGCTGGCATCGTCCGACGTCCTGTCGATCAAGGTCAAGGGCGCGGGCGGGCACGCCTCGATGCCACATGACGCGACCGACCCAATCCCCGTCGCCTGCGAAATCGTTTCGGCTATCCAGTCGATGGTAACGCGCAAAATTTCGGTCTTCGATCCCGCAGTCATCACCATTGCCAA
>JAJTFR010000118.1 GCA_021298455.1 Sphingomonadales bacterium
GATTGCGCGGACTGAAGGCAATATTTCCAACGCCGCCAAGCTGTTGGGGATCAGCCGGCCGACGCTCTATGATCTGCTCAAGCAATATGAGATCCATGCCTGATGCCAGCCCATCCGCGCCTCCGTTCCGCAGCTTTGCTGTCGGCGATGGCGGCGTGTTTGTTGCTGCTGCACCCGGTTTCGGCGTCTTTACCGGTTAAGGCATCACCCGCAGCGATAGAGGCCTATCAAAGTGCCGAGGGCTATTTGGCCCGACGCGATTGGCGGGCGGCGCGCGTCGAGTTGATGAATGCCGTTGCTGCCGATGGAAACTGGCCCGAAGCGCGGCTGGCGTTGGCCGAAACCGCCTTGCAGCTGTTTGACCCGATCACGGCGCGCGAACAACTGGAAAAGGTCGGCGCACTCGGGGTCCCGCGCAGCCGCTATGCCCATTTGCTTGCGCATGTCGAATGGATGGAGGGGCGGCCCGCCGATGCCATCGCAACGATTGCCGCTGACCCGGTTGACCGGCGCAATGGGGCTTATGCAGCGCGCATCCTTGGCCGCGCGCAAATGGATATGGGCGACAGCGCGGCGGCATCCGCCACCTTTGATCGGGCATTGCAAATTTGGCCCGACGATAGCCTGTTATGGACTGAAATCGGGCGGTTGCGGATGGTGATCGCCAACAAGGGTGGTGCAATCGAGGCGTTGGATCGTGCGGTCGCGCTCGATCCAGCAAATGTGCGCGCACTTGAATTGCGCGGGCGGCTGGTGCGATCGCAATTTGGCCTTGCGGCGGCCATTCCATGGTTTGAACGCGGGTTGCAGATCGATCCCAATGATGTGCCCTTACTTGAAGAATATGCCGCGACGCTGGGCGATTTGGGTCGCAATCGCGATATGTTGGCGCAGGCGCGCAGAATATTGTCGCTCGATAACCGCAATCCGCGTGTTTATTATATGCAGGCCACACTTGCTGCCCGGGCGGGCAATTATCGGCTCGCTCACCGGTTGATCGACAAGATCGCAGATGGCTATGCCGCGCTACCGGGGCCACAATTGCTGCGGGCAATCTGCGAATATGAACTCGGCAATTTCAACCATTCGGTCGACATATTGGCGCGGCTGGCGTCGGCACAGCCGCGCAACGGGCAGGTCGCACAGTTGCTGGCACGGGCGCTGCATCGGTCTGGCGATCAGGATGGCGCCCGGGCGGCATTGGTGCCGCTATTGGAAGGCAGCTATTCCAGCCGTCTGCTCGGCCGGATTGAAGAGGCGCGCGGCCGGCGCGATCTCGCCGCCGGGCCCTTGGATGCGGCCTATTTTCCGTCTGCGTCGAAAGGTCGGCTGTTGCGGGAAAGCACGCCGCCTGCTGCCGCAGCGCAGGATGCAGCCCGCAACCCGGCAAGTGCACCGGCCGTGATCCCGCGTATCCGTCATCTGCTTGCCAATGGCCAAATAGCAGAGGCGCGCTCGGCGACAGCCCTGCTGGTTCAGGGCAATGATGGCGTTGCCGACGCCCAGATATTGGCGGGTGATATTGCTCGGCTGGCTGGTGATGATGGCACCGCGATCAGTGCCTATGAAAAGGCACGTGCGGTTCAGTTTTCGCGCGGCGTGATGCAGCGGCTGGCCGCCGCCTATTGGGCTGAGGGGCAAAGCCAGAAAGCCGGAGACGTTATCGCCGCCTATCTTGCCTATAATCCCAGCGACATGATTGCTGCGCGCATGCTCGGCTATCATTTGATCGATCGCGGTGATTGGGCAGGGGCCTTGCCCTGGTTGCTGAAGGCGCGTTTGCGCATCGGTTGGGGGGATGCCGCGCTCAATGCCAATATCGCGCGGACGCTTTCAGGGCTGGGGCGCAATGCAGAGGCGCTGCGCATGGCGCGGTTGGCCTATCGCGCCGATCCGGCAAATGCGATGACTACCCGTGTCTATGGAAATATGCTGCTTAAGTCGGGAGAGGTGCGGGCTGCGCGCGATCTGTTGCGCAAGGCGGCCAAATTGATGCCCGAGGATCGCGAAGTCGCGGCCGAATATAAAGCCGCGATTGCCACCGAGCGCTAAGCGAGTTCGAGCAGCTCTTCAGGGCGGATGCCGGCAAGTTGCATTTGCGCGACAACACCGGGCCAGATATTTTTCAGGAAATTTTCGCGCTCGGCATTGCGCAAACGGGCCACGGCGCCATCGGCAACAAACAGCCCGACGCCGCGCTTCACCTCTACAAGGCCATCATCCTGAAACAATTGATAGGCCTTGGCGACTGTTAGCGGATTGGCCCCTTGCTGCGCCGCAAAAGCGCGAACCGAAGGAAGCATATCGCCCTCTCTGAAACGGCCATTGAGGATGGCCGCGGCGATTTCGTCGCGCAGTTTCAGATAGACGGGTTTGCTATCGACTTTCATGACCACCTTACTGCCATAACACAGTAGGGCGCGTCAAGTTTCCGGCTTTAGGGAAAAGACCTCACCATGGCTGCAAATTCAGGGCGCGGCCGTTCTTCCAACGGCTGCCCCGGGCTGCCAATATAGAATAGGCCGGCAATGCGTTCGCTGCCTTCGCAAAGCGCGGTGCGGACAGTTTCATCATAGGTGATCCAACCGGTGAGCCAGGTGGCGACAAATCCATGCGCTTGCGCTGCGTGGATCAGGTTCATGCCGACTGCGCCCGCACTCAGCATCTGTTCCCATTCGGGGATCTTTGCACTTTCTTGCGGGGCGTAAAGCAGGATGACCAGCGTTGGCGCCTGATGCGCGCCGGCGATCGCGGCCTCGACCTGCGCAGCGCGGGCGTCGGGATTGGCGGCAAGGAAGGCGCGTTCCAGCAGGGCAGCATAGGCCTGACGGTCATTCACCTTCACAAAACGCCATGGAAATAATTTGCCATGGTCGGGCGTGCGCATTGCAAGGGTGAGGATGGCGTCAAGCTGTGCAGCATCGGGGCCGGGCGCGACCATATCACGCGGTTTGGCCGAACGGCGGCTGGCAAGATAGGCGGGCAAGCTGGATCGATCATTGAACATGACCCTGCCGTTCGTCGAAAAGCAGTAACAAGCGCAACAAAATTCTTCACAGACCCGATTTTTCAGTTAGGTGTCGCATCAGGGAAACAGGCGGCGAAGACCGCCTATTCAAAGATTCTCGAGGGGATTGCACATGGGTCTGAAAGACATTGCGCTTTGGCAGGAGCAGGACTGGATCACAGCGATCGCGGCTGCGGTGCTGGGTTTCTTCCTGCTTGGCGGGGCATATATCGCGACGCGCAAGGAGCCGGAATTTGCCGGCCATCCGCGCGGTCTCTACGTTCTCTTTTTCGCAGAGATGTGGGAGCGTTTTTCCTATTATGGGATGCGCGCGCTGCTTATCCTTTACCTTACAAAGCACTGGCTCTTTTCCGACGGTCAATCGAACCTGATCTATGGCGCCTATACCAGCCTTGTGTACATCACGCCGGTTCTTGGCGGTTGGCTTGCTGACCGGTATCTCGGCCAGCGTAAGGCGGTGGCATTCGGTGCGGTCCTGCTGACCTTCGGCCACGTCTTGATGGCATTTGAAGGTTTAGCGGGTGTTACCGACCCGTTGGTGAAACAGGCGGATCCCGCGATCAACATATTCTGGCTGGCGCTGGCCTTCATCATTGTGGGCTCGGGCTTCCTCAAGGCCAATATCTCGGTGATTGTCGGTCAACTTTATCCGCGCACCGATGTGCGTCGTGACGGTGCTTATACTATCTTCTACATGGGCATTAATGTGGGCGCCGCGATCGGTACGATCTTTGCCGGTTATCTTGGTGAAACCTATGGCTGGTCCTATGGCTTTGGCGCAGCCGGCCTCGGCATGTTGCTCGGCCTGATCGTCTTTGTGTTCGGCAAGCCGTTGCTGATGGGCCGCGGCGAAGCGCCGGCGCCTATGACCAAGTCGACCGAATATGGCATTTATGGCGTCGGCCTTGCCGCTGTTGCCGGTATCTGGCTGCTGATCCAGTATCAGGGCTTTTATGGCTGGTTGCTGCTTGGCCTTGGCGTGCTGTTGCTCGGCTATGTGCTGCTCCAGTCGTTCAAGCTGGATGTAGAAGCGCGGCACCGCATCTATGCCATTCTCTTCCTGTTGGCGTTGCAGCCCCTGTTCTGGGCGCTGTTCGAACAGGCCGGTGGTAGCATGAACCTGTTTACCGACCGCTTTGTCGATCGTCAGGGCGTGCCGGCGTCGATCTTCCAGTCGATCAATCCGATCTACATTATCTTGTTGGGTCCGGTCTTTGCCGGCCT
The DNA here is from genome assembly GCA_021298455.1 of Sphingomonadales bacterium. Classification (GTDB taxonomy): domain Bacteria; phylum Pseudomonadota; class Alphaproteobacteria; order Sphingomonadales; family Sphingomonadaceae; genus Sphingorhabdus_B; species Sphingorhabdus_B rara. The sequence continues at coordinate 4,253 of JAJTFR010000118.1, forward strand.
GTGGGTGTGGCTCGGTCGACGTGGGCTGGAGCCTTCGACCCCTGCCAAATTCGGTATCGCGCTGGCGCAGATCGGCTTTGCCAACCTCGTGCTCGTCTGGGGTGCGAACAGCGTTGGTTCCGATACGCTGGTGCCGGTGTTGTTCATCTTCGCCTTTTACCTGTTCGCCACAACGGCAGAGCTTTGCCTCTCGCCAGTCGGGCTGTCGGCGATGAACCGGCTTGCGCCGGCGACCATGGCGTCGCTGATCATGGGGGCTTGGTTCTTCGCGACTGCCGGCGGAAACTTCCTTGCTGGCGTCATCGGCGCGGCAACGGGTGGCCATGATGGTGAAATGACCCGAGAGGGCCTGATCAGCGTCTATGAACAGATCGGCTATATCACCATTGCCATCGGCGTGGTCGTGCTTCTGGTATCACCGCTGGTGAAACGCCTGATGCACCTCGACACGCTTAAGGACGAAGACACTGCAGAAGAGAGGGCAGCGTAAGCATATGAAGAGCAATTTCCGCTGGTCGATCCTGGCCGCTCCGTTGGCGTTGGTCGCCTGTTCGAACACCAGCGAGGCGCCCAAAAGCGCCTCGGCTGTGCCGGCAGAAAAGCCGCTCACGCTTGACAAAAACCCCTATCCGTCGACCTACAAGCCCTATCCGGGTGTGGCGACGGCGATCCGCAACGTCACCATCTTTGATGGCGAAGGCGGGCGGATCGAAAATGGGGTGGTCTTTTTCGCCAATGGCAAGGTCAGCGGCGTCGGGGGTGCGGATACCGTCATTCCCGAAGGCACGACGATCATCGATGGCACCGGCAAGGTTGTGACGCCGGGTATCATCGACATCCACTCGCATCTGGGTGATTATCCCACCCCCTCGGTCGAGGCGCATAGCGACGGCAATGAAGCGACCAGCCCGACAACCCCCGAAGTCTGGGCCGAACATAGCATCTGGCCGCAGGATCCCGGTTTCAGCCGCGCGCTTGCCAATGGCGGAATAACGTCGCTGCAGGTTCTGCCAGGTTCAGCAAATCTGATGGGCGGCCGTACGGTCGTGCTGAAAAATGTCTATGCCCGCACGATGCAGGGGATGAAATTCCCGGGCGCTCCCTATGGCCTGAAAATGGCGTGCGGCGAAAATCCGAAGCGCGTTTATGGCGCGAAAGGGCGCATGCCTTCGACGCGCATGGGCAACCTTGCGGTCAATCGGCAGACCTGGATCAAAGCGCAGGATTACCGGAAGAAGCGTGATTCCGGCAAGGAATTCACCCGTGACGTTGGCATGGAAACGCTGGCGGGCGTGCTGGACGGCGATATCATGATCCAGAACCACTGCTATCGCGCCGACGAAATGGCGATCGTCCTCGATATGGCGAAGGAATTTGGCTATAAGGTATCGACCTTCCACCATGCCGTGGAAAGCTATAAAATTGCCGATTTGCTGCGCGAAAATGGTGTGTGTTCGGCAGTATGGGCCGATTGGTGGGGCTTCAAGATGGAAGCTTATGACGCCATCCCCGAAAATGCCGGGATCCTGCAAAATGCAGGCGCGTGCACGATCATCCATTCCGACGATGAAAACCAGATCCAGCGACTGAATCAGGAAGCCGCCAAGGCGCTGGCGAATGGCCGCCGCATGGGTTTCCAGATTTCGGACGCCGATGCCATTCGTTGGCTGACCTATAACCCCGCCAAGGCGCTGGGCATTGATGCCATGACCG
>JAJTFR010000119.1 GCA_021298455.1 Sphingomonadales bacterium
TGTCGCGGAAATGAGGAACTGGAATTCGGTGCGGAACAATCCGATCCCGTCGGCACCCGTCAGCGCCACTGCAGAAACATCGTCGCGCAGCCCGGCATTGATCATCAGCGTGACCTGCTTGCCATCGCGGGTGACGGCGGGTTCATCGCGCAGTGCAGCATAGCGTGCCCGCTTTTTCTGCCGTTCGGTTAGCGAGGCGGAAAAGGCATCCTTTGCGGCGTCTCCCGGCCGGACGATCACGCTTTTCTCGTCGACGTTCAGCAGCAGCATGTCGCCTTCGACAATTGACTGTCTGACGCCACCAACCCGGCCCAGCACGGGTACGCCCATGGCGCGCGCCACGATCGTCACATGGGCCGTAAGCGAGCCTTCCTCAAGTATCACTCCGCGCAGGCGGCGTTTGTCATATTCGAGCAGTTCGGCCGGCCCCAGATTGCGGGCAACAAGGATTGAGTCCTGTTTGAGGCCCAGTTGCGCCGCGGTGCTCATCTGGCCGGATACGATGCGCAGCAACCGGTTCGACAGATCCTCTAGATCATGCATTCGATCGGCAAGCAGTGGGTCGTCAATTTGCCGCATCCGCATGCGGGTGCGTTGCTGCACCCGCTCGATCGCAGCTTCGGCGGTGAGGCCGCTGTCGATGGCTTCATTGATCCGGCGCGACCAGCCTTCATCATAGGCGAACATCTTGTAGGTCGCGATAATCTCGTCATGCTCGCCGCCGCTGCCAAATTCGGCCTGACTTGCCATGCGGTCAATCTGTTCGCGCATCCGGTCAAATGCGGAATAGACTCGCGCGCGCTCCGCCTCAATATCCTCGGCAACGGTATGTGCGATCCGTACATGTGGCTGGTGGAAAATCGCCACGCCCGCCGCCATGCCTGTAACCAGCGGCAATCCGTTGAGGATCACGGTGCCAGTCTGCGCGCTGCCAGCTGTCTGATGTTCGTCGATCAGGCCGGCATTGGCGATCAGTTCTGCCAACACCATGGCAGTCGTCTGCAGTGCCTCGATTTCCACCTCGGCATAACGACGCGGTTCGGCATGCTGGACAGCAAGAACGCCGACGGCCTGTTCGGAGCGCACGATCGGAACGCCGGCGAAACTGTGAAACCGTTCTTCCCCCGTCTCTTGCATGTAGCGGAACGCAGGGTGCGCCGCTGCCTCATCAAGGTTCAGCGTTTCGACATTTTCCGCAATCGTACCAACCAGCCCTTCACCAAAGGCCAGTTTGGTGACATGGACGGCCGACTGGTTCAGCCCGCGTGTGGCAAAGAGTTCCAGCACCCCGTCGCGCAGCAGATAGATTGAGCAGACCTCACTGGTCAGCGCCTCGCCGATAATATTGACGACATGGTTCAGTTTGGCTTGGGCATGGTTGCCCGAAGCCATCACCTCATGCAGGCCGGTCAAAATGTTGCGAGCAGCTTGTGCAGCGGTTTCCATCACCACTGGTTAGCATGCAGCAACAAGACAGGCGATACCCTCTCGCACAGCTGCAAAAATATTATGGCACTGGTGTTCAGGCTTCTGCCAATTCCTGCGCGATCGTGTCTTTCAGCGCCAGTTTCTGTTTTTTAAGCCGGTGGATGAGATCTTCGTCGGGATAGGGTCGGGCTTCTTCGATTTCTATCTGCGCTTCCAAGTCTGCATGCTTCGAGCGCAGGGCCGACAAATGATTATTGCTCACCGCTATCTCCTTCTGGCTTGGCGCCCGGAGAGTCGACCTTGTTCGACTCCAACGAGCCAAGGAGGAAAGTAAATCATGTTTCCCAGAGCCTGTCTTGCGAAAAAGGCACCATTTTGATCCATGCGATTTTGGTTCTGGCGACAGCGGGCGAGGCCGGATATCATAAGCGCACAAATTGGGTCGGTTCGATTGGGACATAATGAACGACGAGGGCATCAGGCAGCATATTGAAACGTTGAAAATCGAACATCGCGACCTCGACGATGCGATCATGGCGCTTCAGGCAAATCCGGTTGCTGATCAGTTGCAGATTGCCCGGCTGAAACGCCGCAAGCTGGCCTTGAAAGACCGGATCATTGCGTTGGAAGACCAGTTAATCCCTGATATCATCGCCTAAATCTTAATAGATTTCAGTATCTTATTTTGGCACTTGGTTAACGTTCCGTTATGGAACAATTCATGATTTTCGGTGGAAAAATGGTAAATCTTGCTGACAACGGTCACCTGTTTTTGGCATGGCCTCCTTATGCCCACGCCGCACTATCAAATGACGCCAAAGCTTATTGATGGCCTTTACACAGAAGCGATGCTTCTGGCCGACGAGGCGCGGTCATATTTTGATAGCGATGATGCACGCGCAATCACCCCTGCTGACGTGGCGGTCGCATTTTCATGTGAGTCCCTGAAAGTGACGACGCGGCTGATGCACGTCATTGCCTGGCTGCTGAATCAGAAGGCGATTAGTGCCGGCGAAATCCATCCGACGGATGTTCTGCGCGGGCTCGACGAGCTTGGCTATGCGCCGGCGACCGACGGCTGGATGGTTGACCGGATGCCGGAGGTTGCCCGCTCGCTGATCTTGGCCAGCGAAGACCTTTATTATCGCGTTCAACGGATCAGTTCGCATGTCGGCAGCGATGCCACAGAGCCGCCCGCGCCGCATCGGATGATCGAACAGCTACGCCAAGCTTTCTGACTAGATACCGAAATTCCGGCCTGTCAGATCAGTCAAATCGAAAACTTCGTCTTTCTTGGGCGTGACCTTGCCGCGTTGCGCGACTATATGGCATGATATGGAACAGCAGACGATAATAAGAGCGACAGCTTTTGAGGATGCCGATCTGATTCGAGAGGCAGCCGCTCTCACACGTGAATTCAGCAAAGCCAAGCCCGGCATCTATTGGCCGGATTTGCTTGCATCCGCTGTGCTTGGTTATGCCGGTTTGTACTTGGCGATCACCGGAATGTCCCTGGTGGTGCAGTCGATTGGGGCGACCGTTGCAATCGTGCTGCTGTACCGCAGCGCGAGCTTTATCCATGAAATCACCCATATGAAGCGCGACCATGTGCCCGGGTTCCGCTGGGCGTGGAACGCGCTGGTCGGCATCCCGATGATGATCCCGTCCTTTGTCTATGAAGATACGCACAATCAGCATCATTCAAAGATGCGCTATGGCACGGCGAGGGACCCTGAATATCTGCCATTGGCGCTGATGAAGCCTTATATGCTGGTGTTGTTCTTGGCGATCGCGCTTTTTGGTTCTGTCGGGTTTTTGCTGCGATTTGCAATCTTCTCCCCGCTTTCGGTCATTTCACCATGGATAAGGCGCGAAACGGTCGCCCGTTTTTCAACGCTGGCGATCAACCCAAGCTATCGCCGGCCTCTGCCGACGGGCCAGTTCCGGCGCGACTGGATCATAATGGAAACGGGTGCCAGCCTTTGGTCGATCGGGCTGATTGCGGGCGTTGCGATGGGTTGGATCGCGCTGAAGGCTTTCCTGATTTATCTCGGCGTCGTCTCGGCCGCGTTTGCCTTGAACCAACTGCGCACCCTGGTTGCGCATCTCTGGGAAAATAACGGAGATGTGTTGAGCGTAACCGAGCAATATCTGGATAGCGTCAATGTGCCGCCGCCCGGCCCGATAGCGGAATTCTGGGCGCCAGTGGGCCTGCGTTATCATGCCCTGCACCATCTTGTGCCGAGCGTACCCTATCATTCCTTGCCGGAGGTGCACCGCCAACTCGCTGCGAAGTTTGGCGATGGCAGCAATTATGCGAAGGCGAATTATCCCAATTTACGCGGTTTGATCATTCGGCTTGTGGGCTCGTCGATCCGCGGCGGGAAAACGGCTTAATCCGCCTTTTCCCGCGCAAGCCGCGACATCAAAATGGCTGCACGCTTTGCCTGACGACGGATGCTGTCCAGGTCGACGGTCTCACCCGGCGCATGATCACCAAAGCTGTAGGTGCCAAGGCCGGCCAGCCCGTCAACATCGCCTGCGACAAAGCTGATATCACCCGCGCCGCGTTTCAACGGATCAAGTGCTGGCATTTCGGCAAGCCCCATATCGCGGTTGACTGAGTTCAGTCGATCGAGCAACGCCCGGTTGCCGTCTGTGGGCGCCATAGCCGGGTAGCCGCCCTGATCGAAACTGATCGTCGCTTTGGTCTTGGGCGCATTGTCCGCAACAATGGCCAGCATTTTGGCCTTCACCCGCGCAGTCTGTTCCTGTGACAAGGTACGGAAATCGCCACGAGCCAGCGCGATACCGGGAATGATGTTGGTCTTGCCCGCAGCCGTAGCGCGAATGCCACCTGCATCGACCCCAGCTTCTTGCCCGGAAGCGATCAGGCCGACGTTGAAGGTCAGATTGGTTTCGGGCAATTCGGTTCGGAAGCGGTGGAGGATACGCGAAAGTTCGAATGCTGCGCCATCGCCATAGGTCGGGCTGAATATTAGTGAGCTGTGGCCTGTTGCACCGCTCACTTCCAACTTCCAACTGTTCGACGAGCGGCGGGCGATAGAGCCCATGTCACGACCCTGATCCTGAACCAGTCCTTCAAAATCGAGGGCAACATCGGCGCGCTTGCCTGCTGCAATTAATGGCGCGCGGGTGACCTCGATCGGATCGCCTGCATCTTCCTCGTCACCGGTCATATGGATTTCGATATTGGCGTCCTTGAGCGTGCCAGCCGCCTGCATCGCACGAAGCGCTGCGACGATTACCGTCATCCCGCCCTTGTCGTCGCCCGCGCCGGGCCCCTCTGCCAGATCGGATTTTCCATCTTTCTTGCGGACAAAGGTCTGGAACGGGCTGTCGGGTTCGAACACAGTATCGAGATGCGCGATCAGGAGAAGCCGCTTGGTGCCCTTTTTCCCATTCTTTGTCGCGACCAGATGCCCCGAACGTTGCGCGGCACTCATGTCGATCCATTCGACGGTGAAGCCCATGGGTTCGAGTTCTGCGCGCATCATATCGGCGATCTTGCGCACGCCGTCAAAATTCAATGTGCCCGAATTCTGGTTCACCATCCGTTCGAGCAGCGCGACCGAGCGTTCATATTCGCTATCAACGGTCGCAGCCATCTTTGCTTCCGCCTTGCTCAATTGAGCAAAGGCAGGGTTGGCAAAGGCGAGCGCCAGTCCCGCACCTGTAAGGGCGAGGGACTGGCGCATTTTCTTCGTCAAGCCAAGGCTCACGCAGGCAACCCGCTGATCGCCTTGATTTCCATGAAGTCCTTCAGGCCGAACAGGCCGGCTTCTCGGCCGTTGCCCGACTGCTTGTAGCCGCCAAAAGGCGCGCCGGGTGCCGGACCCCAATTGTTGATCGCGACCATGCCGGCACGCAATTTCGGCGCAACAGCCGCGGCCTTGGCCGGATCGCCGGAAATCACAGCAGACAGACCATATTCGGTGTCGTTGGCAACCGCGATTGCCTGATCAAGATCGTCATAGGCCATGATCGTTGCGACCGGGCCAAAGACTTCTTCTTTGGCGATGCGCATGTCGGGCGTGACGCCGGAGAAGACGGTCGGCTTGATATAATAGCCGCGATTCAGATCCGCCGGACGATCAGTGCCGCCGGTTTCCAGCTTCGCACCTTCGTCGATGGCCGACTGGATCAGACCCTGGATCTTTTCATATTGCGCCTTGTTGACCACCGGGCCGATATGCGCGCCTTCCTGAAGCGGATCGCCGACCTTTGTGCCTTCAAACATTGCGGTAACGAACTGGGCAGCCTCTGCCTCGCGTTCCTTGGGAACAAGGATGCGGGTCGGTGCGATGCAGCTCTGGCCGCTGTTGATGAGGACGCCTTGTACGGTTGGCGGCAGCACTTCTTCGAATTTCGCATCGGGCAATACGACGTTGGGCGACTTGCCGCCCAACTCCTGATGCACGCGCTTCACGGTATCGGCCGCCGCTTTGGCGACAAGGATGCCTGCGCGGGTTGAACCGGTGAAGCTGACCATGTCGACCCCGGGGTGCGTGCACCAAGTTGAACACGCCCGGCGGCACGCCGGCTGCATCCATCACTTCGGCAAAGATTGCGGCGTTGCCGGGGCATTCCTCGGAAGGCTTCAATATCATGGTGTTGCCTGCAGCGATGCACGGTGCAACTTTCAACGCGATCTGGTTCAGCGGCCAGTTCCACGGTGTGATCAGGCCGACGACGCCGATCGGTTCATAAACCACGGTGTTGGGGCCATGCTGTTCGCTGAACGAGAAATTCTGGAGCGCAGGCAGCGTACCCAGGAAGCCGCCAAGGCCGGCAGGGGCCTGCGCCATCGTTGCAAAGCTGAGCGGCGCGCCCATTTCGGCGGCCATCGACTTGGCAAAATCGGGAATGCGCTTTTTATACTCTTCGATGATGCGGTTCATCAGCGCGACCCGTTCCTCACGGCTGGTCTGGCTGAATGTCTTGAACGCTTCACGTGCCGCGGTAACGGCGGAATCGACATCGGCTTGGGTGCCCAGCGTGATTTCGGTGCAGGGCTCCTCGGTTGAAGGGCTGATTACCAGATGACGCGCGCCACCGATGCTGTCGACCCATTTGCCGTTGATATAATGCTTCAGATAGCTGTCCATCATCTCTCTCCTCAGGATGCCGGCGAGTCGGATGCGACCCGCGCTTGGGTTTTGATTTGGGACTTTTTAAGCCGAGGTCAACCTGCGTTTCAATCATGCAGTTAAACAAAAAAAGCCCGGAGGTTTCCCTCCGGGCTTTTCCTTGGATTTTTTCGAGGCGATTAGCCCGAATAATACATGTCGAACTCGACCGGCGAAGGGGTGGTTTCCCAACGGGTCACTTCGTCCCATTTCAGATCGATATAGGCTTCGATCTGATCCTTGGTGAAGACATCGCCTTCAAGCAGGAAGGCATGATCCTTCTGCAGGCTTTCCAGCGCCTCACGCAGGCTGCCGCAAACGGTCGGAACCTTCTTCAGTTCCTTCGCCGGCAGGTCGTAAAGGTTCTTGTCCATCGCGTCGCCGGGGTGGATCTTGTTACGGATACCGTCGAGGCCGGCCATCAGCAGCGCCGAATAGCACAGATAGGGGTTGGCCAGCGCATCGGGGAAACGGAATTCCACGCGCTTTGCCTTGTCGCCAGTACCATAAGGGATGCGGCACGAAGCCGAACGGTTGCGGCTCGAATAAGCGAGCAACACCGGCGCTTCAAAGCCCGGGACCAGACGCTTGTAGCTGTTGGTGGTCGGGTTGGTGAAGGCATTCAATGCCTTTGCGTGCTTGATCACGCCGCCGATGAAGTAAAGGCACATGTCCGAAAGGCCGGCATAGCCATTACCAGCGAAGAGCGGCTTGCCCTTTTCCCAGATCGAGATGTGAGTATGCATGCCGCTACCATTGTCCGCCTTGATCGGCTTCGGCATGAATGTTGCGGTCTTGCCATAGGCATGGGCAACCTGATGCACGACATATTTGTAGATCTGCATACGGTCTGCAGTCTGCACCAGCGTGCCGAAGGTGAGGCCGAGTTCATGCTGCGCGGCAGCCACCTCATGGTGGTGCTTGTCGCAGGGCAGACCCATTTCGAGCATGGTCGAGACCATTTCGCCGCGGATGTCGACGGCGCTGTCGACGGGGGCAACGGGGAAATAGCCGCCCTTGGCGCGCGGACGGTGGGCAAGGTTGCCGCCGTCATAGCTGCGGCCGGTGTTGGTCGGCAGTTCGATATCATCGATGCGGAAGCCCGAGCCATCATAGCCATCATAGAAGGTCACGTCGTCGAACATGAAGAATTCGGCTTCGGGACCAACATAAACGGTGTCGCCGATACCGGTCGACTTCAGATAGGATTCAGCGCGCTTCGCGGTGCTGCGCGGGTCGCGTGCATAAAGCTCACCTGACGAAGGCTCGACGATGTCGCAGCAGATGATCATCATCGGCGTTGCGCTGAACGGATCCATCCAAACTGCGTCGAGATCGGGACGCAGGATCATGTCCGATTCATTGATCGCCTTCCAGCCCTCGATCGACGAGCCGTCAAACATCAGGCCGTCTTCGAGTTCATCTTCGCCAAGCACGCCGGCGCACATGGTGAGGTGCTGCCACTTGCCCTTGGGGTCGGTGAAACGCAGGTCCACCCACTCGATATCATTGTCCTTGATCTGTTTCAGAATATCTTTGGCGCTGGCCATGGTAACTTCCTTCTTTCCTCTAAGCTGATTTTGATTGATTGCCGTAGTTCTGAGCTTGCCGAAGCGACGCGCGCAGCCTTAGGGCGAATGTTAAACTGCGTCGCTGTCTCGTTCGCCGGTGCGGATACGCAGGGCGGTTTCGACAGGGATCACGAAAATCTTGCCGTCGCCGATGCGGCCGGTCTGGGCAGCGGCGGCGATTGCCTCGACCACGCGGTCTGCAAGCGCGTCGTCAACAACCACTTCCAGCTTCACCTTGGGCAGGAAGTCGACGACATATTCTGCGCCGCGATAGAGCTCTGTATGACCCTTCTGGCGGCCAAAGCCCTTCGCTTCTGTGACTGTGATGCCGGAAACGCCTACTTCATGCAGTGCTTCCTTCACCTCGTCGAGCTTGAACGGTTTGATGATCGCTTCGATCTTCTTCATGGCTTTCCCCAAATTGGCGCGTGCAGGACGTGCTCCGCGCGCGCGGATGATGGGCTATCCCTCGCAAGGAGCGTGCCAATTGGTAAAGACGGGGTTTTCCGTGAGCCGTGGCGGTACAGCCGAAGCTGCTGCTGCCTATTATTTAGGCAATTGGTGGAGAATCGGGCAGATCATTGCCCCTCTCCGGTGAAGGAAAGGGGCAATTGCTGTTATTTACGGGCACCGCGATACTTGTCGTCATTCGCCTTGGCAAAATGCGCGCGGCCGATCAGATAGGCCCGGATGGTTTCAATTTCGGCCGGCGTCATAACTGGCTTGAAACTGGCCATGCCATTTTGTGCAAGGATGCCGTCATAGACGATCGACTTGAAGGTCGCGGCATCTGCGATTGTTCCTGATTTGCGCAGGTCGGGCAAGACGCCGGAACCCACAGCGCCCGGAGCATGGCAAACCAGGCAGTAACGCTGGTAATTGGACTGGCCGGCAGCGATTGTGGCGGCATCGCCGATCATCGCGGGCGGGTTCCATACCCATTTTTCAGCGGGCGGTAGCGCGGGCAGCGCGCCCTTGCCGCCCAGTTTCAGAACGATCAGCCGCGGGATGTTGGGCACTTCCTGGCTTGCGCCGGCGACATAGCCGGACACCAGAGGAAAGGCGCCGCCCTTGCTGGTCATGAAGGCAACATATTGCTCGCCATCGACAAGGAATGTCGATGCGCCGGTCAGGACGCCCGATTGGACGTCGAGGCTGTAAAGCGACTTGCCGCTATCCGCCGCATAGGCATGGAAGCGGCCTACCGAGTCGCCCTGGAACACCAGATTGCCGGCGGTCGACATCGTGCCGCCGTTCCAGGGGGCTGGATAGTCCACCGACCATTTGGTCGTACCGCTTTTCGGATCGAAAGCGACAAGTTGACCGAAAGTAGCTGCCTGAATGGCTTTCACCATGTTGAGGTCATCGGGCACATCTGCGGCCGCCATCGCGGTACCGGTGTTGAAGCCCATAGACTTGCGTTCCTGCTCATTCGGTGCCGCCTGCGGGACAAATGCACCGCCCAACTGCATGGCGGGAATATAAACTAGGCCGGTTGCCGGGTTGAAGCTCATCGGATGCCAGTTATGCGCACCCAATGCCGACGGATTGGCAAGGAACATCTTGCCGTCTTTGTAGAAACGCGCCGCCGGGTTTTCGATCGGGCGGCCGGTCGCCATGTCGTAGCCGGTGGCCCAGTTCAAACCCTTGATGAAGGGATTGGCCGAGAGCAATTTGCCGTTGCTGCGATCAATCGTGAAGAAAAAGCCGTTCTTGGGAGCGTGGTACAGCACCTTCACATCCTTGCCGTCACGCTTTTCAGTGGCGAGCAGGATCGGCTGGGTTGCGGTATAATCCCAGGTTTCGGCGGGTGTTTCCTGATAATGCCACAGATATTCGCCGGTCTCGGGTTTCAGTGCGACGATTGACGAAAGGAAGAGATTGTCGCCCTCGCCATTCGAACGCAGCCCATGGTTCCAAGGATTGCCGTTGCCGACGCCAAGATAGAGCTGGTCGAGTTCAGCGTCATAGACGATCGCGTCCCAAACCGTGCCGCCGCCGCCGCTTTCACGCCAGTCGCCCTTTTTCGGTTTCTTGCTCCATGTATCATAGGCAAGTTCCTTCATCACCTTGTCGCTTGCTGCGCCGTCGGGTTCGCCCTTGGGGTTGGGAACGGTGTAGAAGCGCCATGCCTGCTTGCCGCTATCGGCATGATAGGCCGTCACATAGCCACGCTTGCCGAATTCGGCGCCGCCATTGCCGATGATAACAAGGTCTTTCACAACACGGGGGAAGCCGGTGATGATGCCGTTCGATTTGGGATCGAGCGTCTGCGCGCTCCACAATTCCTTGCCGGTCTTGGCATCAAGCGCGATCAGCCGGCCATCAATCGTGCCGACATAAACGCGGCCCTTCCAGAAGGCGACACCGCGGTTAACGACGTCGCAGCAGGCCTTGACCCCGCGCGCCTTGTCAACGCCGGGATCGAATTGCCACAAGGGCTTGCCGGTCTTGGCCTCAAAGGCAAAAACTTTCGACCAGGGGCCGGTCACGTAAAGATTGCCGCCAACCTCAACAGGGGTCGATTCATGGCCGCGTGCGTCGGGCAGATCAGCATACCAAGCGATGCCAAGCTCGCCGACATTCTTGTCGTTGATCTGGGTGAGGGGGCTATGGCGGGTTTCGGCATAATTGAATGCCGGCGAGGCCCAATCGTCGCCATCGCCACCGGTTTTCAGAAATTCGCCGTCGATCTTCGCCAGATTGGGGTCCTGTGCCCCTGGATTATCCTGTGCAAGCTTACAGCCCGCCAGCGCCAGCGCCGCAATCGCGACGATTCCTACTTTCTTGAACATTTCCCCACTCCTTTGATGGCGGAGATTATTATTTCTTCAGGGCAAGTCCAGCAAGAATTTAAGCGATCAGTTAAACAATAAGGCTTTGCCGGATTGCGTCGCCCATTTCCTGAGCCGCCGGATCATAAAGCCGATCGCGAAGGTCACTTACCAAGGGTGCGGGGGCCGTTGCTGGTGTGCCGCCGGCAAAGGGCGGTGCC
>JAJTFR010000120.1 GCA_021298455.1 Sphingomonadales bacterium
TTCTACGATTTCTTCCATGGGCAACTCGCGCTGGAAGCATTGGACAGACCCCTGCCGCCAGTTCCTGCCGCACCCGCATTGCCACAACTTGCCGCCAATGCCGTGCCAACGACCTATATCGCGGCTCGCATGTCCTCATCCTTCCCCGGGTGGCGCGATTCAAACAGTTTCATGCGTGCACTTTCCAATTCTGCGCGCAGCGAAGGCGATTTCCAGCAGCTTTTTGCCTGGTCCAATATGATCGGTCGCCCGGACCTTGCCGTGATTGCAGCACGCAGCGCGCGGATTGAGGGGCATAGCGGACTGATCCGCCTGGGCTATCCCATGGTTGATGTACCGCCGGATCATTCAGACAACTGGACCTTCATCCACGCCATCGCGCGGCAGGAAAGCCAGTTTGACCGCAACGCGGTCAGCCATGCCGGCGCGCGCGGCCTGATGCAATTGATGCCCGGCACCGCACGTGAAACGTCGGGCAAAATCGCCCTAGCCTATCGGCCCGAAGCGCTAAACAGCGACATCACCTATAACATCCAGCTGGGTTCGACTTACTTTCAGCGGATGCTGCGCTATTATGAGGGCAGTTACCCGCTCGCCGTGGCAGCCTATAACGCTGGGCCGGGCAATGTGAACAAATGGCTGGCCCGCAATGGCGATCCGCGAACCGGCAATATCGACATCCTCGACTGGATCGAGCAGATCCCGATTTTTGAAACGCGCAACTATGTCCAGCGCGTTTTGGAGAATGCGGTGATGTATGAACATCTCAATCCAGACAAGGCGCGCTATCGCACGGCCACCCCGCTGAGCAATTATCTGGGACGGCGCCCCGCAACCTGATACGCGGCCAGCGCATGACTGAACGCACCAATCCCATCACGCCCGCGGGCTTTGCCGCGCTGCGCGCCGAATATGAGCGGCTGTTCGCCGTCGAACGTCCGGCGGTGGTCGAGATTGTCAGCTGGGCCGCGGGCAATGGCGACCGCAGCGAAAATGGCGACTATATTTACGGTCGACAGAAATTGCGCGCCATCGACCGGGAACTCGGCCGGCTTTCCCGCAAGATGAAAGCCGCCAAGGTGATTGACCCCACCCAGCAGCCTGACCGTAATCGGGTGTTTTTCGGCGCAACCGTTACCATCGCTGATGAAGATGACAATCAGCGCAGCCTGACACTGGTGGGTGATGATGAGGCGGACGCGGGTCAGGGCCGGATCGGCTGGAATTCGCCGCTTGCTCGCGTTTTGCGCGGCGCCTCTGTCGGCGATCTGCGCACGGTTCAGCTGCCTGCCGGCGCAAAGGAATGGGAAATCGTCGAGATCCGCTATCCCGGCTGAGCAAGGCTGGCGATCAGCGAAGCCAACCGGTCAGGCACTTCCATTGGGATGAAATGAGAAATTTCAGGCCAGTGCAGGTCTTTTGCACCGGCAATCGCTGCGGCAAGATCGGGCGCGGTCGGGCTAATCGAAAAATCCATAGGGCCTTGGCGTTCGGCATTGCGCGCACGCAGGATAGTGCTCGGACAGGTGATGGCACCAATCCAGTCATAGGGGTTGTTGCGCCATGAACCCATATAGGCCGATGCTTCCAACGCAGGCGGACAGGCCAGTTCCCAATCGTCGCCACCGTGCGCAGGAACCAGACCGAAGCGGCAATAATCAGAAAGCACATCAGGGCGCCACTGTGCGTAAGGCGAGCGTGCTGAAAAATGCGCGTTCATCTGATCTGCGCTCTCCCAGCGGGAGCGGCGACGCGCGACGGGATGGTCGGCAAGCTCTCCATCGAGATTTTGCGGTACGTCGCCATAAAATTCGCGGGGCATCAATACCGGATCGACTAGCAGCAATCCGGCAATATTTTCTGGGGCAAGCGCCGCGGTTCGGGCGGCGACATAGCCACCCATGCTGTGGCCGACTGGGAAAACCGGCGAGGCGCAGTTAGCTTGCACGAAATCGACAACATCGTCGGCTGTTACAAGCCAGTCCGACAGCGAGGCCGGGCGATAGCTGCGGCCATGGCCCCGCATGTCGAGCGCGATGATATGCCAATCAGTCGGCAACGCGGCAATCGTTGCATCCCAGCAGCGAGCATGAAAGCCCGTTGCGTGGAGTAACAACAGGGTTGGCCGGTGGTCAGCAGGATAGCCCCATTCGAACCAGCATAATTCCCCGTTCGCGGCAGCGAAGCGATGCTCGGTCGGCCCGGTCAAGCCTTTGGCTGCTCCACAATGCGCAGATCAAGTTCGCGAAGCTGCTTCATGGTCGCTGGCGATGGCGCACCCATTAGCAGGTCTTCAGCACGCTGGTTCATCGGGAATAGCGTGATTTCACGAAGGTTCTGAACACCGCACAGCAACATCACCATGCGATCGACACCTGCCGCCATACCGCCATGCGGCGGCGCGCCATATTGGAAGGCACGGTACATGCCGCCGAAACGTTCTTCGACATCGGCCTTTGAGAGGCCGACCAGTTCAAACGCCTTGACCATCAAATCGGGATGCTGGTTCCGGATCGAACCCGATGCGAGCTCATAGCCGTTGCAGACCATGTCATATTGATAGGCTTTGATCGTGAGCGGATCCTGATTGTTGAGCGCATCAAGCCCGCCCTGCGGCATTGAAAACGGGTTGTGCGCGAAGTCGACCTTCTTCTCGTCCTCGTCCCATTCGTAGAAGGGAAAGTCGATGATCCAGCAGAAACGGAAGGCATCCTTCTCGATCAGGTCGAGCTGGTCGCCGACGCGCGTGCGTGCGGCACCAGCGAGTTTTGCGGCCTGTTCTTCCTTGCCGGCAGCGAAGAAGCAACCATCGTCGGGCCCAAGGCCAAGCGCCGCATAAAGCGCCTGCATGCCTTCCTCTCCATGATTTTTGGCGATCGGACCGCCAAACTCGCCGCCCTTCCGCGTGACATAGCCAAGACCCGCATGCCCTTCGCTACGCGCCCAGTCATTCATGTCGTCGAAAAATTTGCGGCTCTTTTCGGCAGTTGCCGGTGCCGGGATCGCGCGGACCACGCCGCCACCTTCGACAATGCGTTCGAACAAACCAAAACCGGATTTGCGGAAATGTTCGCTGACATCATGGATGATCAGCGGATTGCGCAAGTCGGGCTTGTCGGTACCATAATCGAGCATCGCCTTGGCATAAGGAATGCGCGGGAATTCACCTGCCGGCGTAACCGTTTTGCCATTCGCGAATGTTTCGAAGATACCGGCCATGACCGGTTCCATCGTTTCCCAAACCTCTTCCTGGGTGACGAAGCTCATTTCAAGGTCGAGCTGATAAAATTCGCCCGGCAGACGGTCGGCGCGCGGATCTTCGTCGCGGAAGCAGGGGGCGATCTGGAAATAACGGTCGAAGCCAGCGACCATCAGCAGCTGTTTATACTGCTGAGGTGCCTGCGGCAGCGCAAAGAATTTGCCGGTGTGAATGCGGCTTGGCACCAGAAAGTCGCGCGCACCTTCGGGCGACGACGCCGTCAGGATCGGGGTCGAAAATTCGGTGAAGCCAATATCTTCCATGCGACGGCGCGTTTCGCGGATGATCGCGGTGCGCGTCATAATGTTGGCGTGCAGCGTTTCACGACGCAAATCGAGGAAGCGATATTTGAGGCGGATTTCCTCGGGATATTCCTGCTCTCCCGCCACCGGAAGCGGCAGTTCATCCGCGCGGCTGAGCACGGTTGCACCACGCGCAAACACCTCGATCTCACCGGTGGGAAGGTTGGCATTGACAGTCGAAGCACTGCGGGCCTTCACCTCGCCTTCGATGGTCACAACACTTTCCACGCGCAGTCCTTCAAGGATTTCCAGCGCCGGACTGTCGCTGTCAGCGACGATCTGCGTCATACCATAATGGTCGCGAAGGTCGACGAACAGCACGCCGCCATGGTCGCGCTTGCGGTGAACCCAGCCAGAAAGGCGGATGGTGGTGCCGACATCGGCAGCGCGCAACTGGGCGCAGTTATGTGAACGATAAGGATGCATGCAGCCGCCTAAGCGCGACGAAGGGGCTGTTTGTCAAGAAAAAGGGGAGCGATTACCCCGCCTTTTCCATTGAAACGCGAGTATTTGGTTCAGTTTATGCTGCCCTTGCCTGCACGCCTTATGGGAATGTAACGCAGGGGTCTGGCGGAGCGGAATGACCGGTGCTAGGAGCGCGCGGCATGCAGATTCTTCCACTCATCACGGACAGCGCACGACTTGCCGAATTTTGCGCCCGTCTTTCTCGGTCGCGGTTCGTCGCTGTCGACACCGAGTTCATGCGGGAAAATACCTATTATCCCGAACTTTGCCTCGTTCAGCTAGCCGACGAAAATGAGGCGGCCGCAATCGACCCGAAGGCCGAAGGCCTCGATCTGACCCCGATGCTGGAACTGATCACCAACAATGAAGATGTTCTGAAAGTCTTTCATGCCGGCGGTCAAGACATCGAGATATTCTTTAATTTAAGCGGACGGACGCCCCACCCGCTGTTCGATACCCAGATTGCAGCGATGGCTTTGGGCCAAGGGGAGCAGATCGGTTATTCTAACCTTGTAGATTTATGGCTGGGTATCCAACTCGACAAGGGTGCTCGTTTCACAGATTGGTCACGCCGGCCGCTCGACAAAAGACAGATCGATTATGCCGTTGGCGATGTGACGCACCTTGCCACCCTTTTCCCGATGATGCTGGAGAAACTGGTCAAAACCGGCAGGGGCGAATGGCTAAACGATGAAATGGAGCGACTCGCCGATCCCGATAACTATCGCAACGATCCTGAAACGGCATGGCGACGGATCAAATTGCAGTCGCGCAAGGCCGACGTGCTTGGCCGCTTGAAAGCGCTGGGTGCCTGGCGGGAACGCGAAGCGCAGCGCAAGAACATCCCGAGGGGCCGGATCATGAAGGATGAGACGATGGCCGACATCGCCTCACACCCGCCAAAGGCGCAGGCCGAACTGCCCAAGGTACGCGGACTTTCGCCCGCATGGCGCGACAATGAAATTGGCGCCCGGTTAATGGCGACAATTGCCGATGCGCCGCCGCTGCCGAAATCCGAGATGCCGGACCGGGGCAGCAATGGCCCCGGCGGCGGCAAGGAAGGTGCACTTGTCGCCGATCTTCTCAAGCTGCTGCTTAAGATCCGTTCACGCGAGATCAATGTCGCATCGCGTCTGATCACGCGCAGCGACGAATTAGAACGGCTTGCCGCCGGCGACCGTGAAGGTCTGGAACTTCTGTCCGGATGGCGTTTTGAACAATTCGGCCGCGACGCGCTTGACCTTGTCGAGGGGAGGCTTGCCTTCGCCGTAGTCAACGGCAAGCTGAAGATGACGCGTACAGCGGAGGAATAAACATGAACAAATGGCGTGCCCTGCCGGTTGCAATGCTTGCAACCGGGCTGGCGGCCTGTATCCCGGCATCACGGGAGCCGCAGTCCCCACAAATGGAAGCTGGTCCACCTATTTCCGGACCATGTGACGCCGGCCCGATGCAGCGCAATCTGGGCAAGACCTTAGATGCCGCACTCGGCGAAACGATGCGCCGCGAAGCAGGGGCCGAAGTTCTTCGCACCTCACCCGAAGGCGGGCCGATCACGATGGATTATAATGCTGGGCGACTGAACATCTTCTACGACAGCCAGCGAAAAATCGTCCGCATCAATTGCGGTTGATGCTCAGACGAGGCGGCGCACCAGCGGCAAGGTGATTGCCGAACCTTCGGCAAGTGCCAGCGCGTTTGCACGTTTCGCGAAATCCTCAACCGCCGCATAGCTGCGCTCGATACGCCGCAAGACAAAGGCAAGCGCCTCTGGCCCGATTGAGGTGCCGCGATCGCGAAGATATTTCAGGAGCAACTGTTCGGCCAACTCGTCATCCGGCTCCCCTATTTCGAGCAATTGCGCAGCCCCCAAGCGCGAACGCAAATCGGGTAGTTCCACAAGTTCGGGCCAACAAGGATGGCGCAATGCCCGGGCCAAGCTGAATGATTGCCCAAGGCCGCAAAGGCGATGGCATTGGCCGCCGTGATGATCAGGCAGTCGTCAGTGCGGCCGGGATCAAGCTCATCAAATGGAAGGGCAATCTGCTGCATCAATAAAACCCGCCCTGTGGCGCCGGCACAGATCTAGCGGAAACCACGCGCGCGCAGCGCTGCGCTCAGCACCTCAGGATCGCCCTGATATGTCACGCGGAGCACCGACGTTCCGCCAAGGGCAAGGCTCGTCGTCACCACCGACCGCACCCCAGGAATGCCGCGCAGCGCGGCCTCGGCGCGATCAACTGCCTCGGGGTTAGGCGTGTTCACTTGAACCGTCACCGACACTTGCTGGTTCATTGTCGACGCGGCAGCAGGGCGGTTTGCCTGTTCCGTGCGCGCTTCATCCGAAAGCGAATCCACGGCCGCTGCCAAAGGATCCCTGACCTCGAGCGATGCTTCTTCAGTGGCTTCTTCCAGTTCCTCCAGATCTTCCTCGTCGATCGTGTCTTCGAGCAGAAGCGAGGCTTCAGTACGCAGCCGGCCGCTGCGGAAACTATCCTGCAGCAAGGCATCCATTTTCTTTACGCCCTGTGCCATCATCGCGGGAATGCCCGCCGCATTCTGGGCACGCAAGGTAAAGCTGCCAAGGAACCGGTTTTCAGGGCCATAGCGCGCGGCAAATTTACCAATGATCGGCCCGCCCGGATATTGCCGTTCCAGCCTGACAATCGGGTAGATCACATCGGCTGCGCCAAATTGATCAAGGATGACCCGCCACCAGCTGCGGCTGCGGCGGTCAAGCTGACCGGCATTGAGCAGCAGCGATTCGGCACCACCGCCAAAGGGACGGACATAATCGATCGCGCTATCAACAGTACGGAACTTAGCCCAAGCGGCCTGCCAAGGCGTTTGCCGTTCAAACACATAGGGCGATCCGTTGCTGATCATCACCGGAATGACGAGCAATGGCGCAGATTTGCGGCCGACGCCCTGCACCCCCAGCAACTGCCCTGCACGCGCGCGGTCGAACGAAACCCCCAGCCGCGCGATATAACGTCTCGGACCGATCTGTTCTTCTTCAACGATGATGGCCGATACGATTCCGTCGAGGGTCGTGTCCGCAAGCGTTGCGCCGGCGGTGCCATGGGTCTGGGCCCATAACATGGTCCACGCCTTGCGTTGCGCCTCTTCCCATCCGGCGCGACGCGCCTCATCGGCATTTTTGCCGGTTGCACTCCCAATCACGCCAGTGACTTCAAAGTCGCCGCTGCTCGCAATCGGCGGAATTCCGCGCTTTGGACCTTCAATCTGGGCATGTACCAGCACGCCTCCGCCTGCCAGCAGCGGCAGTGCAAGCGCATATTTCCAAAAGGATTTGGACAGGCGGACCCTCATCGGGGGTCCTTTTGGCGACTTATGATTGGAAATCCAAGGGGGAAGTCGCTAGCGGCGGTAAAATGAGCGACAATGAGTCTTACACTTACGCCAAAGCAGGCGTCTCGATCGAAACCGGAAACGCCCTGGTGCGGGCAATCGCGCCGCTTGCCAAGGCCACCCGCCGTCCAGGAGCAGATGCCGACCTTGGCGGCTTTGGCGGCTTTTTCGACCTGAAGGCAGCCGGTTTCAACGATCCGCTGCTGGTTGCCGCCAATGACGGTGTCGGTACCAAGCTGAAACTTGCGATCGAAAGCGGCAAGCATGATGGCGTGGGAATCGATCTGGTGGCCATGTGTGCCAATGACCTGATCGTACAGGGGGCAGAGCCGCTATTTTTCCTGGATTATTATGCGACCGGAAAGCTCGATAACGATGTCGCAACTGCCGTCGTCGCCAGCATCGCCGAAGGGTGCAAGCAGGCCGGCTGCGCCCTGATCGGCGGCGAGACAGCGGAAATGCCGGGCATGTATTCAGACGGCGACTATGACCTTGCGGGTTTCTGCGTCGGCGCGGTTGAACGTGATCAGGTGCTGACAGCCGACAAGGTTGCCGAGGGCGATGTCATTCTTGGCCTCGCCTCATCCGGTGTGCACTCCAACGGATTTTCGCTTGTGCGAAGGCTGGCGGCAGACAAGGGCTGGAAGCTTGATCGCCCTGCCCTGTTTGACATCGAAACACTGTTGATCGACGCATTGATGGCACCTACGCGCATCTATGTGAAATCGCTCCTCCCGCTCGTCCGCGGTGGCAAGGTGCACGCCATGGCGCATATCACCGGCGGCGGCCTCTTGGAAAACATCCCGCGCATTCTTCCCTCAGGGCTGCACGCGCATGTCGATGCTGACGCTTGGGTCCAGCCGCGGCTGATGGCCTTCCTTCAAGCGCAGGGCAATATCGAGCCAGAGGAAATGGCGCGCACCTTCAACTGCGGGATCGGCATGGCCATTGTCGTTGCCGAAGCCGACGTTACGTCTGCAACCGTAGAACTCGAAGCAGCTGGCGAGACCGTCTATCGCATTGGCCATATCGCTAGCGGCGAAAAGGGCTGCACGGTTACAGGGTCGGTTGAAACCTGGAGCGCCAAGACAGACTGGAGCGCCACACATCATGGCTAAGGCCCGTATCGCCGTGCTGATTTCGGGGACCGGAACCAACATGGCGGCGCTGCTTTATGCCGCGAAAGCTGCAGACTGCCCGTATGAAATTATATTGGTTGCCAGCAACAACCCTGATGCTGGCGGTTTGAAGCTGGCTGAAGCAGAGGGGATCGCTACCTTTGCCTATCCGCATAAAGGCCTGATGCGGGAGGAGCATGACGCGATCATGCACGAAGCGCTGGTCGCGGCAAAAGCGGACTATGTTGCTCTCGCCGGATATATGCGCATCCTTTCAGCTAGCTTTGTCAGCAAATGGGAAGGCCGGATGCTCAACATCCACCCCAGCCTGCTGCCCAAATATAAGGGCCTTCACACCCATGAACGGGCCATTGAGGCAGGCGATAGCCATGGCGGTTGCAGCGTTCATCTCGTCACCGCCGAACTTGATGATGGCCCAATCCTTGGCCAGACACAGGTTGCAATCCTGCAAGGTGATACTGCAGACAAACTAGCAGCACGCGTGTTGATTGCCGAGCACCAGCTTTATTCCCGGACGCTGGCAGCCTACATCGCGCGCTAAGCCGACACGGCGCCTACACCGCTTATAGATATAGCGGCCTGCCTCTAAATCTCGCTTTCATCAACCAATGGGCGGCTCTCCCGGGTTCCTTTGTAACGCGCATTCGGTTCGCTTTCACCCGGTGAGAGGATCACATGGTCATCATGCACTTCAAGCAGAGTGCCAACAAAGGGGAAGTCGGCAAGGCTGCCTGTAACGCGATAGCTGACGGTATCGCCGACCTTAAAGGTCGCGGAATCGAAATTGAACTGAAAGGGGCAGTCTTCGCCCTCACCCATTCCCAACATGCGTGTCTCCTTTGCCCCGTCGGAATAGCGCGTGGCGCGGCGGGTGCAACAAAAAGGGCCGCCCGATCGCCCGGACGGCCCCTTTGAATTGGCCTGATCGCAGGATCAGCCGACGATTTCTTCCGGCTTGAAGAAGAAGGCGATTTCGATCGCGGCATTCTCGTCGCTGTCCGAACCATGGACGGTGTTTTCACCGATAGACAGGGCATGTGTCTTGCGGATCGTGCCCTCAGCGGCATCGGCAGGGTTGGTTGCACCCATGACTTCGCGGTTGCGAGCGACAGCGTCTTCACCTTCGAGCACCTGAACGACAACCGGTTCGCTCATCATGAAATCGCAGAGTTCGCCAAAGAAGGGGCGTTCCTTATGGACCCCGTAAAAGCCTTCGGCCTGTTCGCGGCTCATGTGGATGCGCTTAGAAGCAACGACGCGCAGGCCGGCTTCTTCAAGCATCTTGGTGACTGCGCCGGTCAGGTTGCGACGGGTGGCGTCGGGCTTGATGATCGAAAAGGTGCGGGTAACCGCCATGGGAGAACTCCATTTGTTGGGGGAAATGATTGGGCGGGCGTCTAGCCGCGCTTCGTCACAATGGCAAGTATCAAGGCAGCCTGCCTAAGGACCCTGCCGCCATTTGCCGCCATCCTGCTTCCAATAACGGCACTCGACATCGGCATTACCGGCCAGTGCACGCCATGCGGCCCGCGCGTTATCGGTCTTTCCCGGCGGAAAAAGATAAAAGGCGCGATCGAATTGCAGCGCGGCATCGCGCCATTCACCGTCCGCGATCGCGACCATGCGCGCGCCATTGGAAGGGTCAGTGTCTAGCGAAAGGAGGATGGGTTGGTTCGCATCCCCTTCTGACCCTGCAAAGCCGTGCGCTAGGAAAGTTTCCGGTTTCAGGGCCCACAAAGCTTCAGACAACTGCCCAGCTTGCACCTCGTCCCCAACGATCAC
>JAJTFR010000121.1 GCA_021298455.1 Sphingomonadales bacterium
TTCATACTGGCCGCTGCCATCGAGATTCACCTCGACCGCAATTTCGGTTTCCTTGGTATTTCGGCTGATCGAGGCGGTGCGCATGGCTGAGCGCTATAGGCTGATATGGCGATTTGGCAAGCATGTGCGCCCTTTCTCCGTCAAAAGTACATCTTGATTTCACCGCGCACCCAGTCCACCAATGCGCGTATGACCGACGATGCACCCGACAGCCTGATTCCCTATGACGACGTCGTGCAAGAGGCGCTGCGCGCTGTAGTCAGCCGTGTGCTCGGTGATGTAGCGGCGGGCGGCCTTCCCGGCGACCATCATTTCTACATCACCTTCAAGACCCGCGCGCCCGGGGTTGCGATCCCCGTGCATCTGATGGAGCGCTTTCCGGACGAGATGACGATCGTCCTGCAGCATAAATATTGGGACCTTAAGGTCGGACCCGAGCATTTCGAGGTCGGCCTCTCGTTCAGCCAAGTCCCGGCGCATCTGCATGTTCCCTTTTCGGCGATCACATCTTTCGTCGATCCGGCGGTCGACTTTGCACTGCAATTCCATGTCGAAGCGGAATCGGGCCCTGAACATCATGAGCATGCCGAAAATGATGGCCCGACAATCGAAGCCAATGAAGGCTCTAACGTCGTGACAGTGGATTTCGGGCGAAAGAAGTGACGCGGGAAACCCGCAGCGAAAGCGACAGTTTCGGCCCGATCGAGGTCCCTGCCCAAGCCTATTGGGGCGCACAGACACAGCGCAGCATCGGCAATTTCCCCTTCCCTCCGCATGAACGGATGCCCATCGGAATCATCCATGCGCTTGCCCTGGTGAAGCAGGCTGCCGCACGGGTGAACCGCAAGCACGGGCTGGATGGAAAAATAGCGGACGCAATCGAAGCGGCGGCGGCGGAAGTTATCGCTGGCCTGCATGATGATCAGTTCCCGCTGACCATCTGGCAGACCGGCAGCGGCACGCAATCGAACATGAACGTCAACGAAGTGATCGCGGGCCGCGCCAATGAGATGCTGACCGGCAAGCGCGGCGGCAAATCGCCGGTGCATCCCAATGATCATGTCAATATGAGCCAGTCGTCAAATGACAGCTTTCCGACAGCGATGCATATTGCGGTAGCGCAGGCAGTGCGTCAGCGGCTTAGCCCCGCTTTGCGAAGGCTGGAGACCGCGTTAAGCAGCAAGGCAGAGATGTGGCGCGATATCGTCAAGATCGGCCGGACGCATCTGCAGGACGCAACGCCAATCACACTCGGTCAGGAGTTTTCGGCCTATGCGTACCAGATATCGATGGCGCAGCTTGGCATTGAAAGCTCGACAACCGGGGGCGTTCATGCGCTTGCCCAAGGCGGAACCGCCGTTGGCACAGGGCTGAACGCGCCAGCCGGGTTCGATGTCGACGTGACTGCGGAGTTAAGCACGCTTAGTGGGCTGGAACTTCGCACGGCCGAGAACAAATTTGAGGCACTGGCAACGCACGACGCGCTGGTTGAGGTGTCCGGCCAACTCAACACGCTCGCGGTCTCGCTTACCAAGATCGCCAACGACATCCGCCTGCTAGGTTCAGGCCCGCGTTCGGGACTGGGCGAATTGTTGCTGCCTGAAAATGAACCAGGCAGTTCGATCATGCCCGGCAAGGTCAATCCTACGCAGTGCGAAATGCTGACAATGGTGGCGGCACAGGTGATCGGCAACCATCAGGCGGTGACAGTCGGCGGGATGCAGGGCCATCTGGAACTCAATGTATTCAAACCATTGATTGGTGCGAATGTGCTGCGTTCTATCGAGCTTCTGTCGATTGGAATGGTGACCTTTGCCAGGAACTGCGTCGACGGGCTGGAACCTAACCGTGCGCGCATTGCAGGACTGGTGGAACAGTCGCTGATGCTTGTGACCGCGCTGGTGCCGATCATTGGCTATGACAATGCCGCAAAAATCGCAAAAAAGGCGCATCAGGAGGGAACCACGTTGCGCGACGCCGCGTTGGCATCCGGGCTGGTTGACGCGGACACCTTCGATACCCATGTCATACCGGAAGACATGATTTAATTATCCACACCCCTCTGTGGAAAAAGGAGTTATCCACATGCCCCTGTTGAAAACAATTGCAGGCGCCTTGGTCGGCGAAGTCATCGGCAAACGGCGCGGCCACGGACTAATAGGGGCTGGCATCGGTGCAGTGGCAGCCCGCGTCGCAACGCGTTCGATTCCCGGTGCACTGCTCGTCGGCGGAGCGTTCATCGCTAAAAAAGTCTATGACGAGCGCAAGAAACGCAAAGGCTGATCTGTACTCCCTGGTTCGGATCAGGATTTCAAAAGGCTTGACGGCTCGCTGCGCTTTCGCGCAGTAGCGGCTATGGCCGATAGCGACACCCAAATCCCTGCAAAACTTGAACGGCGCGGACTGTTGTTCGTGCTTTCCTCGCCATCGGGCGCAGGAAAATCGACGCTTTCCCGGATGTTACTGGCTTCCGAGCCGGAAGTCGCACTGTCGGTATCCTGCACCACACGCCCACCGCGCCCCGGGGAGGTGGATGGTAAGGATTATCATTTCATTGACGTGCCAACGTTCAAGCAAATGGCAAAGGATGGTCAGTTCCTCGAATGGGCGCATGTCTTTAGCCATCGTTATGGTACACCGAAGGAGCCAGTCGAAGCTGCGCTTTCATCGGGCCGCGATGTGCTGTTCGACATTGACTGGCAGGGCGCGCAGCAGCTTTATCAGGAAGCAGGGCCCGATGTTGTTCGCGTCTTCATCCTGCCACCGTCAATTGAAGAGCTTGAACGCCGCCTCCATACACGTGCCCAAGACAGCGATGCTGTGATTGGCGAGCGGATGGCGCGGGCAAAGTCCGAGATTGGCCATTGGGATGGCTATGATTATGTCCTGATCAACGACAATGTTGATCGCTGCTTCGCCCAGGTCCGCGAGATATTAACCGCCGAACGACTGAAGCGTCGCCGACAAAAGGGGCTGATCGGCTTTGTGCGCGATCTGGTTGCAGGCTAACGACGCAGAACAGCCAACTGGTCGGCAAGCCGTTCAATCAGCCGGTCTGCGTTACGGGCATAAGGGTCGACATCCAGAATAGTACCATCGTCGAAACCGAAGCGGATTTCGCCACCCCACCGGCGCTCGCCGAAAATGACATCCGAGCATCGCAAAAGGATTTGGTCACCAGTCTTTTGAAAGGCAATTTCGTTGCCGCGAAGGCTGAGTACGCTCCGCATTATTCGCATTGTCTGGAACGCCGCAACGACGCTACCTGCGCCGAAAATCACGCTCAGCCAGAATGCAATCCGCATCTGTGACGCTCCATCCGGCCGAGACGATCCGACAAAAAGCCAGATATAGCCGATAAAGAGGAACAGCGCGGCGCTCAGGATTATGGCGCTCCAATGAAGGGGTGCCGGCGTGATCATGATCCATCCGGGCTTCTTAGGCGGGATGGAGAGTATCAGACAGCATAGCGCAACACATATCGCCGCCGCGAGACCGCCGACCCAAAACAACTCTAGCGATGTCACATAATGCTGCATGCTGCCCCTTCTTCGGTGCGGCATAGAGCAAAAAAGCGTCAATCCGGTTAACCGCGCAGCAGATCCAGAAAGCGCGCGGCGCTCATATACTCAGCTTCGCGGTCGGCGCGGTTTTTTTGCGCCCAATAATCTGCGCCCCAATTGGCTTCCTGCCATAACTCCTCAAGGCAAACCGCCTGCCAAAGTTCTTCCGGGCTGCCCGCACGCTCGACGAGTGCAAGCACCGCGACAAGCGACCCTGCAAGATGGGCAAGCTTTGCCATGGCCGCCAGTTCAAAAGTTCCTCGCGCAATGACCGCCATACGCAGCTTTTCCAAAGTGGCTTCGGGCTGGGGCTGATGCAGCACGCCGGCAATGCGCCGGAACGAAACATCATAACGTGTCTGCGCCCAATCGAGCCAGGGGTCCCAGACCTCCGCCTGTCGAGGCGCTAGCGGTTCATCCGGCTCGGCGCGGTAGCAAAAGGCATCGCTCTCGCCATATGCGGCGATCGCGGCAGCAAAGCCGGCACGGTCAGGCGTAACATGATCAACCGCTGCGTTGGCAAAACCAGTCAACGGCATTTGCAGCGGATCGATCATTTCGCCAACATCGATCCATTCCTGCATTACTGCATCGGCAAGCGCCTGTGTTGGCAGGGATAATGCATTACGCTTGGGCGTCTTCAGCGCCCGGCCATCCAGAAGGAGGCCGAGGCCGTGGGTGCTCTGTTCGAGCGCAACCTCTTTCCAGAAACGCCGCATCGATCAGCCCTGCCCGCTGTCTTTCTTGCGCCAGCCTTTTTTCACGATGATGGGCAGGAAGAAAAACTCGACCATCCCGATCAGCATCAGCAATGTACCGAATTCGGGCCCCAGTTCCGGTAAAAACTTGCCGGCAACGCTAGCAACACCCAACATGACGATCCCAACGCCAGAAAAGCGGATCAGATTCAGAATCATAAAGCGCTGCCGCGCCTGCCGTTCGCGTTCGTCGCTGTTCATGCGCCGTACTCCAATGCCAATCTCAATTCTTCCATTGTCTCGACCAGATGGTCGGCCCCCGCCTCACCCAGTTCAGAAAGCGGATGATAGCCCCAACCGACACCGATGGTGCGGCAGCCTGCCGCCCGGCCCATATGGATATCATAAACCGTATCACCAATGACGACTGCCTGTCCGGCATCTACGCCTGCATCGGCCAAAGCCTCATAGACCATCGACGGGTGCGGTTTCGATGGGTGTCGGTCGGCAGTTTGCAACGAAACGAACAGCCCTTTGATGCCATGATGGTCAAGGCAACGCGCCAGGCCGCGGTCCGACTTCCCCGTTGCAACGCCCAGCAGCCAACCTTTCTCGTCAAGCTCGCTCAACACGCCGGCGATCCCGTCGTAAAGCGGTTCATCGACAAGACCGTTACCGCGCAGGGTAAAAAAAGCCTGCTTATATCGCTCGGCCAGGTCAACGTGCAGCGCATCTTCGGCATCGGGAAGCAGTTGGCGCATTGCCTCAACGAGGCTGAGCCCGACAATCCGGCGGGTTGCATGGCGCGAAGGGGGCACCAGGCCGGCCTCTTCAAAGGCATGCTCCATCGCCATGCAGATATTAGCCTGACTGTCGACGAGTGTACCGTCACAATCGAAAATGGCGAGACGGATTGTCATAATCTCCATTCCCGCATCAAATGTGCCAATGCTCGCCGACCGCTTTTCTCAAGCGCGTCAGCTGCGCGCAAACGATCAGCTTCGGGCTTGTTCTGCGACAATTTGAATGTCGGCCGCCATGCACGGATTTCCATTTCAAAACCGGTGATCGCGCCCAACATGCGATTGAATTTTCCGGCATCCATCTTGTCACGCGTCCAAGGTGTCTTTGGCGCCAGCCGTGCCTCATTCACTGCAGTCAGATCGTCAAGCAGCCCGACAAGCCCTTCGCGATCCATGGCCCGAACAGGCCCTTCAATCTCTACGCTGATATAATTCCACGTCCCCACCTGATCAGGCCCCGCATACCAATCGGGGCTGATATAGCCATCGGGCCCGTTGACAACGATCAGTGCCTCCCGCCCGCTGAGATAGCGCGTCAGGGCATTGCCGTTTGCCAGATGAAACTGCACCGCACCATCACCGGTTAGATAGAGCGCGCTTTGCGCCACGCGCGGCCCGTCGGGCGTCTGCGCGAAGACCATGCCGAAGCCGATCTCCGCAATCAGCGCTTCCATCGTCGCGCGCTGATCCGCATCGCTGCCCTTGAGGCGGAAGGACGGATCGGGATGCATTATTTCTTGCGCGACCCCGTTTTGGGCGACGGCTTTGGCTTGCCTCCTTTGGGTGGTGCCTTCACCGCACCGCGCGACCGCCGTTCGCCTTTGCGTTCCTTACGTGCATCCTTAGCTCGGGCCGTCGCA
>JAJTFR010000122.1 GCA_021298455.1 Sphingomonadales bacterium
CGGCCTTCTGCAAAGAGTAAGTAGATCTCTGCTGACCAGCGCCCGATCCCCTTTACCTGTGTCAGATAGGCAATCGCCTCCTCATCATCTTGCGGGAGAGAATCGAGCGGCAATGCGCCCGTCACCACCAGTTCGGCCAGACTACGCGCATAGCCTTGTTTCTGTCGGCTGAGGCCACAGGCACGCAACGCATCATAATCCTGTTCAAGCAGGGTTTCCGGGGCGCATTCCGGGCCAAGTTGTGCCTGCAGCTTTGCCCACATCGATGCTGCTGCGGCAACGCTGACCTGCTGTCCGACAATCGTCCGCAGCAGCGTTGTATAGCCCCTTTCGCGTATACGCGGTTCTGGATAGCCTGTCTGCTCCAGCGCCCGGGCAAAGCCCTTTTCCCGGGCTGCCAGAGCGTCGAGGGACTCCTTGATCTGTGCTGCGGAAAGACCCATCAGTCCATTTTCAGCAACGCCATTGGCGGACCATAGGTTTTGGGGCCAATATCCCAGCGCAGCACCTGAAGGCCGCCTTCATTTGCCGGACCTTCATCGGTGTTATTGGCAAGGATGCGGGCATTGGTGCGGATGGTGAAGCTGCCCTTCACCTCGACTGGCTCGAACTTGTTGTTTGAACCGCCCATGCCGGGGATCATCCCGCCGCCTGCGCCCATCAACGACATCAAAGAAACATCGGCGTCATTGTGAAAGGTCGGTGCCTCGATGCGAACGCGGCCATTATCCCAGCGGGTGATGTGGATCATCGGGTTGCCCAGCGCATAACGCGGGATCACCGGAAAAGCGAAATCATCGGCAAGCCTGCCCTTGGTCGCGTAATCGATCAGAAACACGCCATTGCCCTGATGCTCGACCTTGTTCCACGCTGCCAGACGCTCGACTTCCTTGGTGAAACGCTCGATTGTCTTCGGGTCGCTTGGATCGATCCCGCCCAGCATGGCGGCGAACATTTTTTTGGCCGCTTCTTTATCTTTCTTGTTCTTGGCCTGCTGTTCGTCCCATTCCTTCTTCTGCTGCTCGACCTCTGCCGGCGTGCAATCGCGTTCCTCAAAATCCTCGCTCGCGGCCTCGACTGTAGCAATTGCGGCATCTTCGGATACGCTTTCGGAGCCGTCGGTCATTCCGCTATCTGTTTGAGACGATTTTGAGGCTGCCGTGCCGTTATCATCGCCGCCAATCTCGGCGATCCCGGCCGCAGCGGTGGCAGTATCGGCCTCTGCCTTCTGCTTGGCCTTTGCCTTGCGGTCGTCCTTCGCCTTTTTGGTTTCGTCGGGCAGTTCGCCGTAACAGGATGCTGTAAACTCGGTCTGGGTGGCGTCAGCCTCCAGCGTGTCGTTGATCAGATTGGCAAGCCCGACCAGCTGTATCTGGCCCCTATAGGTAAAGGCAAATTGGCCATCGGCCATGACGTTCAATTCGGAATCGAACTGGCCGGGCAGCAAAAGGCAGCCCGACAGACTCATCGGTGCGATGATCGCAAGACCCAGTGCGGCGAATTTCTTTGCTTGCATGTCAGCCTCCTTTTGGTTGGCGCAGCGTCGCGGCGGCATAAAGTGCCACAGCTGCAGCGTTGGAAACATTCAGGCTCTCCATCCGCTCACTGATGGGCAGCTTTGCCAGGGCGTCGCAATGCTCCGCGACATTATGCCGCATACCTTCGCCTTCCGCACCCAGCACCAGCGCGTTGCGGCGCGGCGATAGCGCCTGGTCGAGGGTCATTTCGGCATGGCCGGTAAGTCCGATCCGCCAATAGCCATGGTCGGCAATTTCTTCCAATGCGCGCGACAGGTTGACGACGCGGATCCACGGCATGGTTTCCAACGCGCCGGAGGCCGCCTTGGCGAGCACGCCCGATTCCGGCGGTGCATGACGATCCTGTGTGACCACCGCGATCGCATCAAAGGCCGCGGCCGAACGGAAAATTGCACCGACATTATGTGGATCGGTGACCTGGTCGAGTATCAACAAGGGGCGGTCATCACCCTCATGCCCTTCGAGCACGTCGGAAAGCCATACATCTTCAAGCGGCGCGACCTCGGCAACGATGCCCTGATGGGGCGCATCGCGCGGAACGAAGCGCGCCAGATCGGTAACGTCGCAATATTGGATCGGCATTGCCGACGGGACATCCATCTGCGCAAGAGCCTCCCGCGTGCCCCAAATTTTGATGACCCGCCTTTCAGGATTGGCAATGGCGGCAAGCACGGCGTGGCGTCCCCAGAATTTTGGATTGCCGTTCAATTGGGCCGCTCCGCGGCGGCGATGACTTTTATGTGAGCTCATCAAGCCGCTATTCCATCTCGGCCATTGACAGGCAAGCGGCGTTTCGCCAATAGGCCGCTTCTTCTTGGGGAATGGCCCTTTGTTTTACAACAAAGTCCCTTGGAAATGTGGACAGGTGGCCGAGTGGTTAAAGGCAGCAGACTGTAAATCTGCCCGGTTTTCCGTACGCTGGTTCGAATCCAGCCCTGTCCACCATCTACCCCTTCAGTTTCCGGCATGGCTATCTGTGTAGATCGTTCGATCGATGCGGGAATTTGGCGTTTGGTGATGCAGCCCTAGTCGTTTTTGGTGCGTGATGTTAACATAGCTTATGAAGAAGAAGCGGCGCTATCTCACGGCCACCATGGCGGATGGCTATGTCAAAACCATCGGACCAACCGCCGATAGTTTCACCCATTATTGGCGGATCGTGGCCGAACTTGAAAGCGGCCAGACCGAGGTTTTCTGGGGACATTGCCGCTCGCTTGCGGAAGCCAAACGCAAGCGCGTACCGGCCGAAGAAGCTGCACGGATGCGGAAATGGAAGAGTTTCGCGTTCGAAATTGCGGAGCTTGTTGAAACCGCGGCCTGAAATTGCCCGGTAGGCTTATCGAGCGGTTTTCTGTCGGATTTTTTCGACGAAAAGCGTCAGGAGCAGATGCGGGGCAGCCAGAACGGAAAGGGTGCGAAACGCCTCCGCTGTCATCAGCGATGATTGCCCTGTAAAGAAGGCCGGCGCGAAGACAGCCATTCCCAAAGCGCAGATGATGCAGATGGCGCTGCCATAGACCCAGAAACGCTGCACGGGCCAATTGGGTAAGTCGCGTACCAAGCTTCGCATGTGCAATGGGGAATGCAGAAATACGAAAAACAGCAGGAATCCGAACTGGGGCGGCAGAGTTGCAAGGGCGGCAAAAGCGGTAAGTTGCGCCAGTGCCCAGCCGATATTTCCGGATCGGGCGGCTTGGCCCATGCCCACCAGGGTCACCAAAATGGCGACAGGTGTGATGGCAACCAAGATGCGGCGCAGCCATTCCGCTCCATCGCCGGCCAGCGCGTTGAAAATGAAGCTTACCTCTTGCGGATGGGCAATTGCAGGTATGCACAGGATGGACGCACCCGCCATGATCCGCAGCAAGCCCGATTCGATCATTTGCCAATCTTCACCGAAGTGCGCAGCGGAAAGAGCGAGGAATAGGCCCAAGGCCAAAAGCGGTTCGAAAAACCAGGTTGCGGCCATTGCAGCGGCGACGCCCAGATAGGCTGCAACCAGCAGCGCTGCAGACGACCAATTCAGGCGGAGCGCCTGTTGGGCCAACGCGATATCAAACGCGCCATGCGGCAAGCCGCCGATAAGAATGAGTGCCGCAGCAGCGGCCAAGGCGATATTGCTGGACAGAGAAACGTCCAACATTGCCAGCGCGATGATGACAATCAAGGCGGGCCAGAAAAACATAGGGACCGGCACATTCTTTGAAAATGCGCCGGTCCCTTCAGCGGAAGGCGACCAGTTTTCTGTGACTGATCGGCTGAGTTCCATTCGTTATACCGAGGCGGCTTCTGCTTCCGACTTGCGGACAGCGATCACCCAGATCAGCACGCCAACGGCGGCCTTGGCGACCAGGTCAGCAATTGTGTAGCCGATCTGGATTGCGGTTTCGGCCGTTCCGCCCGAGATATTTGCATAGGGTGCCATATAGACAATCGGGTAGAAACCCCACGATGCAAACGTCAGCAAACGGGCTTTCTTGACCAGTTCGCGCACGCTTTCAGGTTGGCGTTCGATCGATGCGCTCAGGCCGCTGAACAATTCCCAGATGATGTAGAGGAACGGAATAGCAGAGAGCGTGCCCCACAGAGCGCGGGTCGGGATGTCGGTGGCGATTTCGCCGGGATAACCCAATACGATCATCAGCGCTGCAGCAAAGCCGAGCTTGGTTGCCTTGCTGACAGTTTCTTCGCGGCTCAAACGCATGACGAGCACGAGTTCGATCAGCAGCAGAGGCACAGTCAACAGCCAGTCAACGTAGCGATAGGCATCATTAAAGGCGTAACCGGTTGCGGTAAGGACGCCATTTTCGAACATATATGCTGCTTCCCAGCTCTCGAAAATGCGCCAATAATGGTAGGCTGCGATGGCGCAAACCAGACCGGAAATGGTTACGGCTGTCTTATAATTGTCTGAAACTTGCGACCGACCAAACCAAAGAAACAGCGTTGCCGCCGCCATGGTCGCAAAGGTGAATGAAAAAGCGTTATAAACCAGTAGATACTGGAATGGACTAATCAACTCCATGTTTTCCTCCTTAAGTAGCGAAACATAGGTTTCGCTGCATTTCGGAGAGGTCCCTGTTGAGCATACCCCTCTCCCCTATTTGCTGAACCTCAAATGTAAAAAGAAGTATCAGCTGGTAACATTTTTCACGTGTGGCCGATATTAACTATACGGCTTTTTCTTGGGCGGGCTTTGCCCCTACGGGATTCCAGAGGGGGCCGCTTCACAAACGCAAAGCAGCGGATGGGCTTTTGCTGGATTGAGGCCTGTCAAATTTCCCAATTTTCTGGGACGTCACGATATCCCGCAGGCGCGTTCTCACATGAAACTATAGGGATCCACATCAACGCCGATGCGCACGCCGCGCGGGAAATTTAGGCTGCCGAGCCATTCGCGCAGTATCGCCTGCAGTTCGACCGTACGTTGGGCATGGACGAGGAGTCGCTGTCGGTGGCGGCCGCGCAGCATGGCAAGCGGTGCGGGTGCAGGGCCATAGACATACATGCCATCGGTCTTGGGGGCGCTGCCGCCAATGGCGCGGGCTGCTTGAATGGCCTCGCCTTCATCTTCGGATGACACGATAATCGCGGCATAGCGGCCGAAGGGCGGGGCCCCGGCGCGTTGGCGTTGCGCCGTTTCGGCGTCATAAAATCCGTCGCGGTCGCCATTGACCAGCGCTGCGATGACCGGGTGTGAAGGGTTGCGCGTCTGGATGAAAACCTCTCCCGGCTTTTCCGCACGCCCGGCGCGGCCGGCGACCTGTGCGATTTGCTGGAAGGTTCGCTCCGCGGCGCGCAGATCACCGCCTTCCAATCCCAGATCGGCGTCGATCACGCCAACAAGCGTCAGGTCCGGGAAATGATAGCCCTTGGTAACAAGCTGCGTCCCGATGATGATATCGATCGCCTTTTCTTCGACCATGGCGACAAATTCGGCAGCCTTTTCGGGCGACCATAATGTGTCAGACGTGGCGACGATGGTGCGCGCATCGGGCAACAGCCTTTTCACCTCTTCGCAAATCCGCTCCACGCCCGGGCCGCACGGCACCAGCGCGTCTTCAGTGCTGCATTCGGGGCAGGCGTCGGGCGGTGGCATCACATGGCCGCAATGGTGGCAGGCAAGGCGGCGCACCAGCCGGTGCTCGACCATCCATGCGGTGCAATTGGGGCATTGGAAACGGTGGCCGCAACTGCGGCACAGTGTTAGCGGCGCATAGCCGCGACGGTTGAGGAACAACAGGCTTTGCTCGCCGCGTTCCAGCCTGTCTTCGAGTGCGCGCAGCAAGGTGGGAGCAATCCAGTGGCCACGTTCGGGCGCATCCTGCGTA
>JAJTFR010000123.1 GCA_021298455.1 Sphingomonadales bacterium
CGGACGGCGCGGACGCGCCGGCGTTGTTTTCCGGCACCAGAGAGACGGTGTGGGCGGCGCTCCCGACTAGGCCCGCCGCGCTCAGGCGCAACCCCGCCCTTCGGGCGGGGTCTTCCACTTCGTTTCAGCCCTATCGACTGCTTTTCAAAGCAGTCAAACAAGCAATTTTGTGCGCCTGACCGCTTGATGCGGGCCTTTCTGGTCGCTCTTGCCGCCCACCCCGCCTCTCCGGGGCCGGGTGCGGCAGTTTTGGGGCGATGGAGGCGGTTATGTTGCATGAAAATTCTAAGGTTTCGAATAGCGGCACGAGCAGGAAAACGAAGGCAAAGCGCGCTTCGCGCGCAGCGCGCAAGACCCGCCGTGGCGGTCACGCTGCGACGAAGACGTCACTTTATGATGAAGTGACCGCGCAGATTATCGCGCAGTTGGAGGAAGGGGTTTTTCCTTGGGTGAAACCTTGGAATGCTGGCAACGCTGTGACCGGCTTGCCGCGCAACGCAATTTCGGGACGGCATTATTCGGGCATCAATATCCTTATTCTTTGGGGAGCCGTGATTGATGGCGGCTATCCCTCGCAGGACTGGCTGACATTCCGGCAAGACGCCGCTTGCCCGCCTCCATAAACTCCTTCGACCAGGTGTAATACAGGCTCTGCGCTATGCCCTCCTTGCGGCAAAGCTCGGCAATGCTGTCATCACCGCGCAGACCGTCGATAACGATCCTTATCTTGTCTTCGGCTGAAAAATGTCGACGCGTCTTAAGGCGGATGTCCTTGATTACCTTATCGGCAGATCTTTTCGAGCTTGAGTGTTTCGATTTCATGCTTCGTTCCTTCGTCACTACGATGAAACCAAAACACTCCTTAAATCACAACATCAATTTGGTGACATAGGTGCTGACGGGGAACAACCCTTGCTGAAGTTCCATGCCTTGTCGATCATAGCGTTGGCGAGTGCCCAACGGCGGTCGCCCGGGGGCGTAACTTGCGAAAGACATAGCCCTCCGACGGCTCGCGCCGCTTCGGCTGCCTGCGCAGGAACCGGCACCGGATCGAAGTAGAATTCGGTCCCGAGATCGGGTTCGCAGCTGGCGAGTCCGAGCGCGTCCGCGAGTTCGTAGCCAATCTGGAACAGCATACTTTGCGGCAGGACCCGATCGACTCCGGGGAAGGCAAGGACAGCAAACTCGCCCAACTGTTCTGGATCAAGCGGAGTAAACACAAAATGTTCCGACTTGAGCAAAGCTAACAGTTTTCTCCGTTCGGCGTCAAATTCGACCGGCACGAATTCGTCCAGATATTCCAAGGTAAATCGCAATGCCTGAGGGCCCATCAATTCCCAATCGGAATCGATGTCGAAATCGGCTTCAGAAAGAATCTCGCGTAGGATTTCGATTGCCACGTCAGTGCATTTTCAAAGACTGTTTGCGATTCTAAATTGCCAATCGTTCATCTTGAAAAGCTTATTCGATGATTGAAAAAAATCAACGCTTTTTGGTTTTGATAATAAAATGTTCTTCATAGGTTAGCTCGGCCAATAACTGCAAAGGCAGCAATTTATGGTGACTTGGTTGCATGCCTGATCACCATTGGTCAGAGGGGCAGAAGATGGGCATGGAATTGCTTCAACTCCGCTATGCGGTGACGACTGCGGATTCAAAAAGCTTCGCGCGGGCGGCGGCTGAGGTGGAAGCAGTCACACGCGAACCCGTCTCCGTTTGGTTTTCCCTGCTATACAGGGAATTTACAGGGAGATTCGTCAAATTCTTAGGTTTCGGAGGATATCTGGCCTCAAAGAAGCCAACAATTACGCGGTGTTCAGAGTGTAATTCCCTAAAGATCGTACCAGGGAATTCTGAACGGAGATCAGGGAGCGGTTGCACTTAAACAGCGTAATTTAGTGCTGAAGTGAAAAACGCTCGAAAATGGGAACGTACAAGCTCTGACCGCTGAACAAAGCGCTGCTTGCTTAGCTTAAGTGGCGCAGTTCTAAATCCGGTTCAGATGTTGCTTGTCGGGAACCGATTAACAGTTGTCGTTCGTTTTGAACGATTTCAGTTAGCCAGCTTTTGCCGATTTTGATCCGCTCGAGCGACTGGTTGTCTTTGTGTGTGACCAGCCAGAAACTTCGTCTAATTAAGCTGTTTGGAAATATTGGCGTAAGCGTTTCATCGATGTCTCCAATGAAACAAGGCAGCACACCAATGCCAGCGCCGACGGAGATAAGCCTGTGTTGCGCCAAGATACTCGACGTTCGAATGTTTGGCTTTAGACCTGGTACCAGATCGTCCAGATAGTTGAGTTCAGGCGCATATAGCAGGTCAGGAATGTAGCCGATCAAATGATGCTCTGTTCCCAGTTCATTAAGCGTGGAAGGTGGGCCATTTTGGGCTAGGTAGGCGCTCCCGGCGTAGAGTCGCAAATTGTAAGATGCGAGCTTCTGGGCGACGACATGCCCTGCTTTCGGACGGGAAAGGATGACGGCGATGTCCGCTTCGCGTTTGGACGGGCTCAAAAAGCCGCTGCTTGCGACCAGATCCAAATGAAGGTTGGGAAAGCGCTTTACAAATTCCGGTACGTGCCGCGTCAGAAACCACGATCCAAATCCCTCAGAAACACTGATGCGCAACGTTCCGCTCAGCCCTCGCCCGACGACTTGGTCTGGCTGCGCCGCTTCGGCGGCGGTCGCCATTATCTCGATAGAAGCTAATAGCTTCTCTCCAGCTTCAGTGAGCGCCTGTCCTTCGCGTGTCTGCTCGAACAATGTCGAACCGAATTGATTCTCCAATCTGCGCAACCTTCGGCCGACGGTCGTTGCATCTACGCCCATTTTCTTGGCCGCGCGCGCGATTTGGCCGGCCTGAGCGACGACGATAAATGCTTGAAGGTCGTTCCAATCATGAGCCTGCATAATTGCAGCCATGGCTAGCAACAATCTCTGTTGCCTGCAATTGTGAATTGTCGCACAAAATCTCGACGGTTTTTTGGAGAGGTTGACATGCGTCAGATTGATCATTTCCTGGTGGGCGGAGCGCCCGCGGCGTCACGGTTTAGCGATATCATGGACCCCAATAATGGCGGCGTGCAAGCTCGCGTGGCTTTGGGTGACAAAACTGTGCTCGATCTGGCCGTGGCGGCGGCGCAAAAGGCGCAGCCAGCCTGGGCGGCAATGAACCCGCAGCGCCGTTCGCGCGTGATGTTCGATTTCAAGTCTCTCATTGAAAAGAATATGGACGAACTGGCGCACATGCTGAGCGCTGAACATGGCAAAGTGGTTGCCGACAGCAAGGGGGATATCCAGCGCGGGCTGGAGGTTGTCGAATTTTGCTGCGGCCTGCCGCATGTGATGAAGGGCGAATATTCGCAAGGCGCTGGCCCGGGCATTGACGTCTATTCGATGCGCCAGCCGCTCGGCATTGGTGCTGGAATCACGCCGTTCAACTTCCCGGCGATGATCCCGCTTTGGATGGGTGCCGTTTGCACAAGCGTTGGTAACGCCTTCATCTTGAAGCCGTCTGAGCGCGACCCAAGCGTTCCCTACCGCCTTGCCGAACTTTTCCTGGAAGCAGGCATGCCCGAAGGTATTTTCCAGGTAGTCAACGGCGACAAGGAAATGGTCGATGCGATCCTCGACCACCCGGCGATCAGCGCGGTGAGCTTTGTCGGTTCCTCCGATATTGCGCACTATGTTTACAACCGCGGTGTTGCTGCCGGAAAGCGCGTGCAGGCGATGGGTGGGGCGAAGAACCACGGCATCGTTATGCCCGACGCCGATCTTGATCAGGTGGTCAACGACCTGACCGGTGCGGCTTTTGGTTCGGCAGGCGAACGTTGCATGGCGCTGCCGGTGGTTGTGCCGGTGGGGGATGACACCGCCGAGCGCCTCAAGGAAAAGCTGATCCCGGCGATCCACGCGTTGCGCGTGGGAGTTTCGACCGATGCTGAGGCGCATTATGGACCGGTAGTGACTGCGCAGCACAAAGCCAAAGTCGAAGGCTGGATCCAGACCGCGATCGACGAAGGTTCGGAGCTGGTTGTCGACGGTCGCAACTTCAGTTTGCAAGGCCATGAGGAAGGCTATTTCATCGGCCCGACCTTGCTCGATCATGTCACCACAGACATGGAAAGCTATAAGGAAGAGATTTTCGGCCCCGTGCTGCAAATCGTCCGCGCGCCAGACTTTGAAACAGCGCTCAGCCTTCCCAGCAAGCACCAATATGGCAATGGCGTCGCCATATTCACCCGCAACGGCCATGCCGCGCGTGAATTTGCTGCCCGGGTCAATGTCGGAATGGTCGGCATCAACGTGCCGATTCCGGTGCCGGTTGCCTATCACAGCTTTGGCGGCTGGAAGCGCTCGGGTTTTGGCGACACCGACCAATATGGCATGGAAGGCATCAAATTCTGGACCAAGGTCAAGAAAGTCACCGCCCGCTGGCCCGATGGTTCGCCAGACGGCACCAATGCGTTTATCATTCCAACCATGGGGTGAGGCGATGACCAACCAGTTTGACCTGACCGAAGACCAGCTCGCCATTCAAGATATGGCGCGCAAGTTCACCGCCGACCGCATCACGCCCTTTGCGGCGGAATGGGATGAGAAAAGCCACTATCCGGTCGATGTCTGGAAGGCTGCAGGCGAGCTTGGCTTTGGCGCTATCTATGTTTCGGAAGAGAATGGCGGCATCGGGCTGGGGCGGCTGGAGGCAGCTATGATCATGGAGGCAATGGCCTATGGTTGCCCGGCAACCTCCTCCTATATTTCGATCCACAATATGGCCACATGGATGATTGACAGCTTTGGTTCGGCGGAGCTGAAGGCGCGCTTTCTGCCCGATCTGGTCAGCATGGAAAAGATAGCCAGCTATTGCCTGACAGAGCCGGGTTCGGGGTCGGACGCCGCTGCGCTGAAAACCAGCGCCCGGCTCGATGGCGATCATTATGTCCTCAATGGCACCAAGCAGTTTATCAGCGGCGCGGGCTATAACGACGTCTATGTGGTCATGGTGCGCACCGGAGATGAAAAGGCCAAGGGCATCAGCTGCCTCGTTGTCGAAAAAGATACGCCAGGCCTCAGCTTCGGCGCGCCGGAAAAGAAGCTGGGCTGGAATGCCAGCCCGACTGCACAGGTAATATTCGAGGATTGCCGCGTGCCGGTTGCAAACCGTGTGGGTGCGGCAGGCGATGGTTTCCGTTTTGCGATGGCCGGGCTCGATGGTGGGCGCTTGAATATTGGCGCCTGTTCGCTAGGAGGCGCGCAGCGCTGTCTCGATGAAGCCATCAAATATACCAAGGAACGCCAGCAATTCGGCCAACCCGTTGCCGATTTCCAGAACACACAGTTCATGCTGGCCGACATGGCCACCGACCTAGAGGCGTCACGCGTGCTGCTCTATCTGGCGGCGTGCAAGGTGAGCGCCAATGCACCCGATAAGAGCCGCTTCTCAGCAATGGCGAAACGACTCGCGACAGACAATGGTAGCGAGATCGTCAACAAGGCACTGCAACTGTTCGGTGGCTATGGCTATTTGCGCGACTATCCGATTGAACGCTTCTGGCGCGATCTGCGTGTGCATTCGATCCTCGAAGGTACCAATCAGGTGATGCGGATGATCGTCGGAAAGGATTTGTTACGCCAATGAAAATAGCCTTTATCGGTCTTGGGAATATGGGTGGCGGTATGGCCGCAAACCTTGTGAAGGCGGGGCATGCGGTCAATGCGTTTGATCTCTCCGCAGAAGCGCT
>JAJTFR010000124.1 GCA_021298455.1 Sphingomonadales bacterium
TGATCGTCAGCGCTATCGCCACCGCCGCGGCAACGACTGCAACCTGCAGGATGCGCAAGCTGCGTGTGGTTCCGTCTAAGTCATTCCGCTGTCCTCCAACCGGCGGAAGCGAGAGGATAGAGCCGCTTTTTGAAGGACTATCCGCTGCTTCCCGATGGAGGCTGTGATCCGATAGAGAATGCGCTGCGACAAGCT
The DNA here is from genome assembly GCA_021298455.1 of Sphingomonadales bacterium. Taxonomy (GTDB): domain Bacteria; phylum Pseudomonadota; class Alphaproteobacteria; order Sphingomonadales; family Sphingomonadaceae; genus Sphingorhabdus_B; species Sphingorhabdus_B rara. Next base: position 196 of record JAJTFR010000124.1, read on the forward strand.
CATGCGGCTGCCTAGGCAATTTTTGCCCAGCCTCGAAGGCCGCCAGCGCGCGTGCCGCGCTGCCCCGATTGATGGCGTTCAAGACCTGCACGGCGCTGGCGACATGATTGTCGACGGTGGAGGGTGAAAGGTCGAGCTCACGGCCGATTTCTTTTGATGTAAAACCCTGGCCCACCAGCCGCAGGCAATCCTTCTGGCGTTCGGTCAGTTGTGCGATGCCCCGTTCATTCACGCCAAAAATGCCTCTAATTAAAACCAATATGGCATGATTAGCGGCATTTGGCCCCCCGATGCAAGGCGGCAACCGGAAATCGTTGCAGCGCGGCCAAGGGAAAGGCTAGGCAGAAGCCATGGAAAATCCGAACCAGGCCTTAAAGCGCAAGCCCGCCTCGGCACTGCGCAACTTCATCAACAGCGAGGCAGCCGGCGGTATCATCCTGATGCTGGTCGCAGCGCTGGCCATGTTGATCGCCAACTCGCCACTGGCCTATGATTATTTTCATCTGATCCACGCCACCACCGGCCCGGAACTCACGCCCAAACTGGGGCCGATGACGGTGCATTTGTGGATCAATGACGGGCTGATGGCCATTTTCTTCATGCTCGTCGGGCTGGAAATCAAACGCGAATTTGTCGACGGCCATCTTTCCAGTTGGAATGACCGGTTGCTCCCGATGGTTGCCGCAGCTGCGGGCATGGCGGTGCCGGCGGGCATCTATTTGCTGATTGCAGGCGGAGAGCCTGCGCTGGTCCGGGGCTGGGCCATACCGGCGGCGACCGACATCGCCTTCGCGATCGGCGTTCTCGCGCTTCTCGGAAGCCGCGCGCCGGCATCGCTGAAACTGTTCCTGACGACCGTAGCGATTGTTGATGATATGGGCGCGGTCGCGATTATTGCGTTATTCTATACGGCCAGCTTGAATTTCACCGCGCTGGCCGCCGCAGCTGCAATTTGGATCATCATGCTCGTCATGGGCCGCGCCGGGGTTTCGCGGTTGACGCCCTATCTGATTTTGGCCGCGCTGCATTGGTATGCGACGCTATTGTCCGGTGTCCATGCGACCATTGCAGGCGTGCTTGCCGCCTTTGCAATTCCGTTGCGGCGGACGCTGGCGGCACCTGATGCCGAAGATTCGCCGCTGCACCGGCTGGAACATGCGCTGGCAAGGCCGGTGGCGTTTCTGATCGTGCCCCTGTTCGGTTTTGCCAATGCAGGGGTGTCGCTGCAGGGCGTAGGCCTCGACACATTGCTGGCCCCGCTTCCGCTTGGCATCGCTATGGGCCTGTTCCTGGGCAAGCAGATCGGCATTTTTGGAAGCGTGTGGGCCGTCGTGAAACTCGGCCTTGCCGCACGCCCGCGCGATGCCAGCTGGCTGCAGGTTTATGGCGTCGCACTGCTCTGCGGGATTGGCTTTACGATGAGCCTGTTTATCGGCGGGCTGGCCTTTGTCGATCCGGCGCAGGGTGATGCGGTCAAGATTGGTGTCTTGATGGGTTCGATCGCGTCCGCGCTGTGCGGCTATACGCTGCTTCGATTCGGAGCGGCGCGGCGACAGGATTGACGCAAACGAATCAAAAAAGGGACGCAGACTGCGTCCCTTGATCGAAGTGCCAATGGCAGGTTGTCACGCGGCCGAAACCGCGAACCACCTTACTTGATCTTGGCTTCCTTGAACTCGACATGCTTGCGCACGACGGGGTCATATTTGCGGAAAGTCAGCTTTTCCGTCTGATTCCGGGGGTTTTTCTTGGTTACATAGAAAAAGCCGGTGTCAGCTGTGCTGACGAGACGGATTTTGACAGTGGCTGGCTTCGCCATGGCCTGTTCCTTCGGTTCGAATCGCTAAAAAGAAAACGGACGGCGTGGAAGCCGCCCGAAACTGGCGCGCTATTGATGCCACACGGCTTAAAAGTCAACCCTGCATTGGTTTCTGCCCTGCTTAACCAATCGGTAACCATAAGGGCGCATCACTGCCGTGAAGCAATCGGGGGCAACCGGCATGCAATATAACAATGATCAAATGCTGCTCATTCGCGCAGAACTTGGCGAACTGGTAGAGGCGCTGCGCCTTACCGCTTACGATGCCAATCCGCTGCAATTCCTGATGCGTCTGGAACATGTCCGGGAAACCTCGGCACGGCATGGGCTGACCGCGATCGCTGAAATTGCGGCTACCTTTGAAGCCGCGCTGCAACGCTTTGGCAACGGCAATGCCGTGGTCGACAGCTTCATTGGCATCCTGTCCGACGCGATCGGCGTCGCGCATCTGCACCCGGCAGCATCTGAAGCTTTGCTCGCCTCGGTGGCAATCCGGCTCGGAGGCTGACGCCGCCGCTCTCATGGAGTAAGCACATCCCATGGATGGCCTGATCGCGGCATTTTTGACCTTGCTGCTCACCGAAACCGGTGATCGCCCGCAATTGCTCGCCGCCGCGCTCGCGCTCCGTTACGGGCGCGATCGGCCGGTGATGCTGGGCTTTGCCCTTGCCAGCCTCGCCAATTGCCTGTTGTCGGCCTATGCCGGTTCCTTCATTTCCGGCTGGATCAGCGAAGACCCGGTCCGCCTGTTCAACGGCCTTGCCTATCTGCTTGCCGGAATTGCCATGCTGGCCTGGCGTCGCCCGGTCGATACGCTGGCTGGATGGAAAACAGGGCCGTTCCTGACGGCATTTCTGGGAATCTTCATCCTGCAATTCGGCGATAAGGGGCAGTTCATTATCAGCGCCAGCGCGGCGCGCGCCGATCATTGGTTGTTTCCGGCAATTGGCGGTTGGCTCGGCTCACTGGCGGCGGTGATTCCTGCCATCCTGCTCAAGGACAGGCTCGCGAAATTGTTGCCGATTGCAAAAATCCGCCTCGCTGGCGGCGTTGCGCTCTGTATTTTGGGGCTGATCCATGCATTGAAGGCGTGGCGACTGATCTGATCGCTTGCGTCCTGGGCCGATAGGCGACAATTTGGGTCGCCTAGAGGAGTATTCAACCCCATGTCGATCAACCCGCGTCCCTTCACCATTGCCGTTGACCAGTCCGATCTTGATGATCTGAAGGCGCGGCTGGCACGCACCCGCCTGCCCGAAAGGGAAACGGTCGATGATTGGGAGCAGGGGCTGCCGCTTGGCTATGCGAAGGAACTGCTCGACTATTGGCAGAACCTTTATGACTGGCGCCGCTGTGAGGCTGAACTCAACCGTTGGCCGCATTATCTTGCCGAAATTGACGGCCTCGACATCCATTTCATCCATATACGCAGCAGCCGCGCCGATGCCCTGCCGCTGATCATGACGCATGGCTGGCCCGGCTCGGTGCTTGAATTCATCGCCGTCATCGAAGATCTGACCCAGCCGGCAGACGCAGCGCAGCCCGCCTTCCATCTCGTCCTGCCATCGCTGCCCGGCTATGGTTTTTCAGGTCGACCCGATAAAAGCGGATGGTCCGTCGAAAAGACGGCGGAAGCATGGGACAGGCTGATGCGCGGCCTCGGCTATGATCGCTATTTCGCGCAAGGGGGCGATTGGGGCGCGATGGTTACGTCTGCGATTGGCGCCCAGAATAAAGGGGCATGCGCGGGCGTGCATATCAACATGCCCGTGGTCATCCCGCCGCCCGAGGTGCTGTCGGCGCCGACCCCGTTTGAGGTTGCGTCGCTGATGCGGCTCGGCTGGTATCGGGATAAGGACAATGGCTATGCCAAGATACAGAGCACAAGGCCGCAGACCATTGGCTATGCACTCACCGATTCGCCTGTCGGGCAGATGTGCTGGATTGTCGAAAAATTCCATGGCTGGTCTGATTGTGATGGCCATCCCGAAAATGTATTTTCGCGTGACCATCTGCTCGATAATGTGATGCTTTATTGGTTGACCGCGACTGCGGCATCATCGGCGCGGCTGTATTGGCACAGCCTCAGCGCTGAAAATCTGCCCGAAATCCATGTGCCGACAGGAATTAGCAGCCTTCCCAAGGAACTGTTCCGTCCGTCCCGTCGCTGGGCCGAAAGCCGCTACAAGAATATCCTGTACTGGAACGAACTGGACAATGGCGGCCATTTTGCGGCCATGGAACGCCCTGCGCTGTTTGTGGAAGAGATCAGGCGCTGCTTTGCGGGGATGACGCTTTAGGTTCTGCCGGCGTCGACAGGTTCAGCCCGACCACGCCGACAAGGATCAGCGCAATGAAACCGATCTGCGCAACCGACAGGCTTTGCCGGAACGCCAGCCAGCCGATCAGCGCGATTGCCAAAATGCCGACGCCTGACCAGATGGCATAAGCTACGCCCACCGGGATGCGGGTGATGGCAAAGGCCATCAGCCAGAAACAGATCGAATAGGCGACAATCGATGCTGCGCCGATCCATGGGCGCGCAAAACCCTGCGACATTTTGAGCAAGCTGGTCCCCACAATTTCCAGCACAATTGCAAAAGCAAGAAATACCCAGGCGTTCATGACATTCTCCTTCCGGTGTCGCGGCTTAGCATGGCTGGACGCCGCGCCAAATTTGTTCCAATCAGCAGGCATGGGAAGATTGATTGCACGGCGGTTGTTGACGGCGATTCCGACGCTGCTTGCGATCATCATCCTGTCCTTCATCCTGATGCGTCTCGCCCCGGGCGGCCCTTTTGATGGGGAGCGCCCGCTGGCACCCGAAGTGCGCGCCGCGCTGGAGGCGGCCTATGGCCTCGACAAAAGCCTGGCCGAACAGGTGTGGCTCTATCTGACACGACTGGTGCAGGGCGATTTCGGACCGAGCATGGTCTATCGTGACTTTACCGTTTCGGGACTGATTGCAGAGGCGCTGCCGGTTTCGCTGATGATCGGCGGTCTGGCTTTGCTCCTTGCAAGCCTGTTGGGTATTTCAGCCGGGCTTCTGGCTGCACTGCGCGCTGGCAAATGGCAGGATGAGGGGCTGATGCTGGGCGCAACGCTGCTCACAGCCTTGCCGACATTCGTCACTGGGCCGTTGCTGGCGCTGGTCTTCGGGCTCTGGCTTGGCTGGCTGCCAGTGTCGGGGCAGAATGACGGCTGGAACTGGCTGGTGCTGCCCGTCGTCGCGCTTGCCTTGCCGGTGACCGGGGCGGTTGCCAAACTGGCACGTGCGGGTCTGGCGGGTGAGATGGGGGCAGATCATATCCGCGCCGCCCGGGCGCGGGGAATAGCGCCGCTGACGATCTTGCGTCGCCACGCGCTCCGCCCTGCACTGGTGCCTGTTGCTAGCTATCTCGGCCCCGCCGCCGCCGCGCTGTTGACAGGCGCTGTGGTGATCGAAACCGTTTTCGGCCTGCCGGGCCTTGGCCGCTATTTCGTGCAAGGCGCATTGAACCGCGACTATCCGCTCGTTCTGGGCGTGGTGACGCTCTACGCCGGGCTGATCATCCTCTTCAATCTGTTCGCCGACCTTCTCTATGGCTGGCTCGATCCAAGGATGCGGGACGGGTGAGGCCCGCCCTGATCCTTTTTGCGCTGATAGCGCTGGTTGCGTTACTGGTGCCGCCGCTGCTGCCTTATGACCATGTGTCGATTGATTGGCGTCGGCCTTTTCACCGACGGCCATATTCTCGGTACCGATGATCTGGGCAGAGACCGGCTGGCGCGCCTGCTGGTTGGCACGCGGGTGACGCTCTCGGTGGCGTTGGCCGCCGCGCTGGTCGCCCTTGCGGTTGGCGTTGCCTGGGGCGCGATTGCCGGCTGGGTGGGGGGGCGCACCGACGAATGGATGATGCGCATTGTCGACGGCTTATATGCGCTGCCCTTTATGTTTGTCGTTATCCTGCTGATGGTGGTGTTCGGTCGATCGATCTTCCTCGTCTTTCTGGGCATCGGTTTTGTCGAATGGCTGACCATGGCACGGGTCGTGCGGGGTCAGGTCATCGCGCTCAAGCAACGGCCCTTCATCCTTGCAGCAGAGGCTGCGGGATCGCCCGCGCGCGTCACGCTTTGGCGGCATATCTTGCCCAATGTAGCAGGCGTTGCGGTAGCTTATCTGATGCTCACCATTCCGCATGTGGTGATGATCGAAAGTTTTCTCTCCTTCCTCGGGCTGGGCGTGCAGGAACCGCTGACCTCGCTCGGCATACTTGTCAACGAAGGGGCCGAGGAAATGGATATGCACCCTGTCGCCCTGCTTCTCCCCGGTGCCGTACTGGTGACGATCATCGCCTGCCTGACCATTGCCGGTGAACGTTTTCGCGACCGGCTGGCGGATGCAGCGAAATGAGCGCGGGATATATCGTTCATAACCTTGCCGTCCATGTCGGCGGCAAGACCATTGTTGAAGATGTCAGCTTTGCCATTGCGCCCGGCGAAATTGTTGCGTTAGCCGGCGCGTCCGGGGCCGGCAAAAGCATGAGCGCAATGACGCCATTCGGGCTAAGCGCCGGTATCGCCAGCGGTTCGGCGGCACTCGACGGCGTCGAACTGGTCGGGCTTTCGGAACGCGAACTCAGCCGCGTGCGCGCTGAAAAACTGGGTTTTGTCTTTCAACAGCCGCTGACCGCATTGACGCCGCACCGCACCGTGCGCGCACATCTGGTCGAGGCTGCGATGCAGGCCGGTGGCGCAAAGCCCGACAAGGCGGCGATGGTCGCGATGCTGGCGGCGGTCGGCCTGTCGCGCCCTGAAGAAAGGCTGGCGCAATATCCGCACCGGCTTTCGGGTGGAGAAAGGCAGCGCGTGCTGATCGCCGCCGCGCTCGCGCACGGCCCGCGCTATCTTGTCGCCGATGAACCGGTCAGCGCGCTTGATGCTGCGCTGCGTGGAGAGATTATGGCGCTCCTCGTCCGGCTCTGTCGTGAGCGGGGGATGGCAATGCTGCTGGTCAGCCACGATCTGGCAGGGATCGAACATCATGCCGACCGATTGTTGCTGCTGGATCAGGGCAAGGTCGCCGAGGCCGGCAATGCCGGGCAGATCGCGACGGCGCCGGCAACCGACTATGGGCGGCGCCTGATGGCGGCAACACCGCGCCTGTCAGAACCTTGGGCACCGCTTCCCCCGGCAACCGAACCCTTGCTTCAGGTCGAAAATGTCCATGTCCATTTCCCGAGGCCGGGTTGGCGCAGGGGACGGATCGACGCTGTGGTCGATGCCAGCCTGACACTTGCCAAGGGTGAAACGCTGGCGCTGGTTGGCGGGTCTGGTTCGGGCAAATCCACACTCGGCCGTGCGGTTGCAGGGCTGGGGCCGATGGCATCGGGAACGATCAACTGGCAGGGCAAGACGCTGCCACCGCGCCGCAGCCGCACCGCCGAGCATCGCCGTCTGATCCAGCCGGTGTTCCAGGATCCGCTCGCCAGCCTTGATCCGCGCTGGACGGTGGCTGACATCCTATTGGAGCCTATCCGTTTTCTGACGCCACGGTCTGCAGCATCCGATGGCAAAGCATATGTGGAACAATTGCTTGAAGAAGTCGGCCTGCCGCGCGATTTTGCCAGCCGAAAGCCTGCGTCGCTGTCTGGCGGGCAGGCGCAGCGTGTGGCGATTGCCCGGGCGCTCGCGGCCAATCCGGACATGCTGTTGCTCGATGAGGCCACCTCGGCGCTCGACCCGCTTGTTGCGGACGGCGTGACGGCCTTGTTCACGCGGCTACAGCGCGAGCGGGGGCTTTCGATGCTGTTCATCACCCATGATCTGGCCTTGGCCCGCCGGGTGGCGCACCGGATTGCGGTGATGGATGCCGGCCGGATCGTCGAATGTGCGACGCGAGAGGCATTGTTTGCCCATCCGCAGGCGGCGGCGACACAAAGGCTGATTGCAGCGAGCGGTTAGGCCATTGCCGCAAAGCCGCGTTCAAGATCGGCCTTTAAATCCTCGACATCTTCCAGCCCGATTTGCAGGCGGATGACGGTGCCATCACAGGCCCATTGTGTCGCGCTGCGATAATGTTCCGGCCGCTTGGGGCAGACAAGGCTTTCAAAGCCGCCCCAGCTATAGCCGATGCCGAACAGCTGAAGCGCATCGACGAAGCGCGCCGCCTTTTCCCAATCGCCTCTCAGAATGATCGAAAACAACCCCGACGAACCGTTGAAATCCCGCTTCCAGATATCATGGCCCGGGCACGTCGGCAGCGCGGGGTGCAGCACGGTTGCGACTTCCGGCCGCGTCGACAGCCATGTCGCGATGTCCAGCGCCGATGCCTCATGAGCCTTCAATCGCACGGCCATCGTGCGAAGCCCGCGTGCGGCGAGATAGGCGTCATCAGGGGAAAGCACCTGCCCCAGCACATGTGCGGTGGATCGCAACGCCTGCCAATGTCGCTTTGTCGTGGTG
>JAJTFR010000125.1 GCA_021298455.1 Sphingomonadales bacterium
TGCTGGAAGAATATGAGCATGCCAAGGCGCGCGGCGCGAAAATTTACGCTGAAGTGGTCGGCTATGGCCTGTCGGGTGATGCCTATCATGTCACGGCACCCCATCCCGATGGCGACGGCGCTTATCGGTCGATGGAAATGGCGCTCAAAAAAGCGGGAATGACCCCGGCCGATATCGATTATATCAACGCCCATGGCACATCGACTATGGCGGACACCATCGAACTGGGGGCCGTGAAGCGGCTGTTTGGCGATGCGATGGCCAATGTTTCGATGAGCTCGACCAAATCGGCGATAGGCCACCTTCTGGGCGGCGCTGGCGCGGTTGAGAGCATTTTTTGCATTCTTGCCCTGCGCGACCAGATCGTTCCGCCGACGCTCAACCTCGATAATCCTGATGAGGGCACCGAGGGTGTCGATCTTGTTCCGCATGTCGCGCGTAAGCGCCCGGTGCGAGCGGTGCTGAACAATAGCTTCGGCTTTGGCGGCACCAATGCCAGTCTGATCATGAAGGCGATTTGACGCGATGGGGCGGCCTCTGAAATGGCTGCTCATCGCGGGCGGCCTGCTGTTTCTGATCGTTGCCGGCAATTTCGTCCATGGCTGGACGGCGGACGGCCCGTCAGAACGCGAAGTCACCGTCATCATCAAACCTGGATCAAGCATCCGGCTAGCGGCAGGGCAGCTTGAAAAAGGCGGCGTGATCCGGTCGGCCGACGCATTCGTCAATCGTGCACGCATTTTCGGTGCCACGAGCACGATCAAGGCAGGTGAATTCCTGATTCCGGCTCATGCCTCTAATTCAGAAGTGCTGTCGATCCTGACCGGCGGCAAGACGGTCCAGCGCATGGTGACCGTTCCCGAGGGCATGCCATCGATCATGGTCTATGAACGGCTGATGGCGAATGAACGTCTGACGGGTGACATTCCGATCCCTGCCGAAGGGTCGATTTTGCCGGATAGCTATGCCTTCCAGAAGGGAGAAGCGCGCGCCGCAGTTGTAATGCGGATGCAAAAGGCGATGGAGAAAACGATAGACGAACTCTGGCCGGAACGCAGCCGCGATACGGTTGTGAAAACGCCGCAGCAAGCCATCGTCCTTGCCTCGATCGTTGAGAAGGAAACGTCGAAGAAATCCGAGCTGCGCATGGTCGCCGGCGTTTATTCAAATCGGCTGCGTACAGGAATGATGCTGCAGGCTGATCCGACGATCATCTATCCGATCACCAAAGGCAAGCCGCTGGGCCGGCGCATTCGCCAGTCGGAAATTTCCGCGGTCAATGATTACAACACCTATTCGATGGTCGGTCTGCCCAAGGGGCCGATTGCCAACCCGTCCCGTGCGGCGATCGAGGCGGTGCTGAACCCCGAAAAGACCGATTATCTATTCTTCGTCGCCGATGGCAAAGGCGGGCATATCTTCGCCGAGACGCTCCAAGAGCATAATGCCAATGTCGAAAAATGGTATGCGATCCGCCGCGAACGGGGCGAGATGTAAACCTCCCTCCCGCTGAGGGGAGGGAGGCAACATTCGTTAGGGCTCGACGATGTTGAATGCGCCGGCAATGGGATCAAGCGATGCCTGCAACGCTTCGACTGCTGCCTTGTCGCCCTCCACCTTCAGTCCGGCCATTTCCAACTGGGCAATCGGTATTTTCAGGAAGAGCATAGCGAGGAAAAGCTGGCGGGGTCCTGTAACAGTTGCCTGCGGTTGATCGTGCCGCGTTCCCGTTTCGCTTATCATCACCGCATTGCCGACACTGACCTTCACCATTTCCTTGCGATCACTGATCGCGAAATTAATGGCCAGTTTGCGATCGCCGATTGTCGCCGGGTTCAGGCGGGTCGCGATTGACTCCATCAGGAGACCTGTCGGGACGGCTGCGATCATATCCGGGCTTTGGATCGTTGCGCTCGCCTGCACACCCTGGCGCAGGTCACGCGCGGCGGACAGGAACTGGTTCCGCCAGATCGCGCTTTCCGCCTGATAGCCCTGCTGTTCATAGCTGTCGGCAAGCAGCGCGCGGCCTTCGGAATGTTTGGGGTCTGCGAAGATCAACTGGTTCAGAAGGTCTGATGACCAGCGATAATCGCCGGACGCCATTGCCCGTTTCGCAGCCGCCACCACTTTCTTGGCACCGCCCATGTCTGCGACAAAACGCTTCGCCCGCTCGGTTGGTGGGTGTGGGTGGAGATTTGCGGGAATGGCATCATACCAGCCCAGATAGCGCTGATAGACCGCCTTCGAATTATGGCTGTAAGTGCCGTAATAGCCCTTGTTGTACCATTGGTCGGAAATCGCTGGCGGGGCTTTGATCGCTTCGGCAATTTCCGCCTGCGTCATTCCTGTGTTCATCATCCGCACCGTCTGATCATGAAGATAGCGGTAATTGTCGCGATGCCCTTCAAGCCAACTGCGCACCTCGCTCGAACCGAAACGTGGCCAGCAATGGCTGGAAACCACCGCGTCACTTCGATCGGCATAAAGGTTGACCGCCTCGTTCAGATATTGCGTCCATTTGAGGGCATCGCGCACCTTGGCGCCGCGAGGCGTCAGGATATTATGCAAAGAGCAGGTTGCGAGCTCCGCAGAAACAAAGGTCTTAGCCGGCTGGATATAGACGTTCATTTCCGACGGGGCCTCGGTTTCGGGCACCATCTGGAATTCCAGCGTAACGCCATCGATCAGCCGTGTTTCGCCGGTTTTCCGGATAATATCGGTTGGCGCGATCAGCGTGATGGCTCCACCTGCAATTGCCCTGCCGATGCCGCTTCCCATCTGCCCTTGCGGACCCGGAACCAAGCTGCTGCCAAACTGGTATGCGGCACGGCGGCCCATGGCAGGTCCGGCAACGACGCTTTCCGATGTTGCCTCCTCGACCAGATGTTCGGGCGCGACTATGGCGACTTTGCCCGCCTTCACATCGGCCTCGTCAATCACACCGCGCACGCCGCCATAATGGTCACCATGGCTGTGGCTATAAATGACTGCGGATACCGGGCGTGCGCCCAGCTTCTCATTTGCCAGTTGCAATGCGGCGGTGGCAGCTTCCTTGGTCGTTAGCGGATCAATCAGGATCCAGCCGGTTGTTCCGGCGATGATTGTCATGTTCGAGATATCGAATCCGCGCACCTGCCATACGCCATCTGTAACCTTGTACAGCCCATGCTTGCGCAACAGCTTCGTGTGTCGCCACAGGCTGGGGTTGACTGTCGGGGGCGCTGCGCCCTGCATCCAGTCATAGGCGGCAAGATTCCAAATTGGTTTCCCATCCGTTGCACGGATCACCGGATCGGCCAAGGTGGCGATAAAGCCGCGATCGGCGAAATCGGCATCCCGGCCGTCTTCGGCGGGCAATTGCGCTGCAATGGCCTTTTGCGCCTCGACGGTGGCATTGCTGGCAGGCTTGGGCTCCAACGCACCCGGTGCAGCCGCCGCGAGGGGGCTGGCGCTGGCAAGTAGGATAAGTGGCAATAACTTCATTTTCTCTCTCCCTTAATTGCTTAGTTAAACGAGAGGCGGTGGGAGAGGCAAGTGTCGAGCGATCATTTCGTTCAATCAACGGGCTCTGCCATTGCTGCTTTGTGCCCTGTCGGTTAGCGTTGGCTGATGAACGCTTCGGCTCCGGTAATTGTGACTGCGCTTATGGGCAAATCCGACCAAATATGGGCCGATGGGTTGCGCACGGCGCATTTCCCGCCCGAACGAAACTATCTGGCAGCACATATCACGCTGTTTCACCATTTGCCGCCGACGCACTTGCCTGAGATTAAGTCCCGGATTGCGGTTGTGACCCGCGAATGGGCCGCGCCGCCTGCATGGCTAAGCGACGTAATGATGCTGGGGCGTGGCGTGGCCTTTCGCGTCGACAGCCCGGGCCTGTTGGCGATGCGCGATGAATTGGCCGATGGTTTTGCTGGCCTGTTGACGCCGCAGGATCAGGCACGACCACGGCTGCATATCACGGTCCAAAACAAGGTCGAGCCGCCGGTCGCAAAGGCGCTCCATGCCGAATTGTCTACCATGTTCCAGCCGCGCCCGCTTCGCATAACCGGGCTTTCCGCCCACTTCTATCGTGGCGGGCCTTGGGAGGCGGTCCAGTCTTGGACGTTCAGCGGGCGCCGCAAGGATTGATGAAGCGCCCGCTTGTTAGTCAAATCAGGTGTGGGTCTGGAGTGCTTTATCACCGATAGTGCGGGACATGACAAAACGCAGCGCGATCAGCCCGGCAAACCAGAGCGCATCATTGATGGCAACACCGGTAACGATTTCGGTCGAGAAATTCTCTGCGCCACCGCCAAATTGCGCATAACCGCGCAGCAGCAATTGATAGACCACAAAGGCAGAGACGAGTGCCGTCACGCCGCCAAGAACAGCGTTATCGCCCATTTTTGCGGCAGTGAAACGCGCCGCACCAAAGCTGGCAATTGTGGCAGCCAGAATCGCGATACCATGGCCCACCGCCTGCGCGTCCCATGGGAATGACAGGAGAAGAAAGCCGACCGCTTGGTTAGCCGCCCATACAGCCGCGACCAAGGCAAGGCCGTTGCGGGGGCGCATGGTCAGTGCGGCGAGCGTTGCGAAGGCCGCAAAGGGGAAGATGCACGCCAGTGCAAGGCTGCCAAGCACGGTCGCGCCCGCGAGGGTTGCAGGCCATGCTGCGGTTGTGGGGTTCATGCTGCGTATCATCTTCATTCCCTTCCTTGATCCATTTAACGGTAACGGGCTTTGCCTGCCCGTCAATTCCCTAAAAGCCGGTCCTAATGCCGATAAACGCGGCGCGCCCGTAATTGCCATAGCCAGCCACGGTTTCGTAACGCACATCACCCGCATTTTCGACGCGGCCGTAAAGTGCAACCTTGTCTGATAACTGATAGGACGCGCGCAGGTTGAGCAGCGCATAGCCATCCATGCGCACCGCCCCGCCAAAACCGTCGACGCTATCGCTGGCGAGCCTGATATCAGCGCCGACTTTCAGCCTGTCGATTGGCCTCCAGTCTGCCATCAGGTTGAGGCTATGGGCCGGAATCCGGATGCGGCGGATGTAAGCGCCACCATCATCCTGCCGTCCCTTGCTGTTGGTATAGCTGTAATTGGCTCTGATTGTCAGCCGGTCATCGGGATGCAGTTCGACTAAGGTCTCTACGCCGCTTGCCCGACTGCCGAGGATGTTGCCGTAACGATAGAGCAGCAGATCGAAATCGATCATGTTGCGCGTGCGCCGCCGATAGGCCGTCGCGCCGAAGCGCAACTTGTCGCCGATTACTGACTGCTCGATCCCCAGTTCGTGACTTTCGGCCTGTTCGGGTTGCAGCCCGGGATCGCCAAAGAAACTGAACAACTGGAACAGGGTAGGGGCCTTGAAACCCTCACCATATGCGGCGCGGATGATCGTGTCCGGGGCTGGACGCATAACGGCGTTGGCGCTGAACGTCGCTTTGCTGCCATAATTTTTATGCCGGTCGATGCGCGCGCCTGCCGTCAGTGTCAGTGCGGGAACGAGATCTACGACCGCCTGCGCATATGCCCCGCTATAATGCGTTCGGGCCGGCGAAAAGCCGTCGGTGAAGCGGCTTCGTTCATGTTCAGCACCGAATATGGCGCGAAAGCTGCTGCTAACACGCCAGTCGCCTTGATATTCAATCCGCTCGCTACGCCCGCGGGCGAGAAAGTCTGCGGCAACGGCACCAGGGGCGGAGAAATTGGC
>JAJTFR010000126.1 GCA_021298455.1 Sphingomonadales bacterium
GCAAAGGCCGTGATAGATGCAGGCGAACTGGTTTCGGACGAAATCGTCTCCGGCATCATTGGGGAGGCGCTCGATGCGCTGTCGGCCGACACCGGCGTGATCTTTGACGGCTATCCGCGTACCGAGGCGCAGGCCCATTCGCTTGACGAAATTCTTGACCAACGTGGCCGCACCCTCGATCATGTGATCGAACTGGGCGTCGATGAAGACGCGCTGGTCGAACGCATCGTTGGCCGTTTCACCTGCGCCAATTGCGGCGAAGGTTATCACGACCATTTCAAGAAGCCTGCGCAGGATGGCATTTGCGACAAATGCGGATCGACCGAATTTAAGCGCCGTCCCGACGATAATGAAGAAACCGTGCGCACCCGCATGGGAGAGTATCGCGCCAAGACCGAGCCCATCCTGCCGATTTACGAGGCGCGCGGATTGGTCAGCAAGGTTGATGGCATGGCCGATATTGGTGACGTGACCACCGGCATCGCCGCCATTCTCGGCTGATTTTATCGCAGCGTCCGCAATGGCGATTGCCGAGCTGACGCTCGGTCGGCTAAAGGGGCGCATGAGCAAATATCTGTTATCGGGCGCCGCATTGTTGGCGTTCATCACGACCCCGGCGCAGGCCGAGGTTAAAACACTTACCGAACAGGGTTTTTCCACTCTCCACGCCGCCGACGTGCTCGGCACGCCTGATGATGTTTGGAAAAGGCTGATGTCGCCCAAGGATTGGTGGAACCCCGCGCACAGCTGGTCTGGTAGCGTTGAGGGTTTCTACATCGATCCGCAGGCCGGCGGCTGCTTCTGCGAACTGATCCAAGAAAAGGACGCAGACGGCAAGATCACGCCCAAGGGCAGCGTCGAACATATGCGGGTGCTTTTTGCCCAGCCGGGCAGGGTGTTGCGTATGTCGGGTGGGCTTGGTCCGTTGCAGGCTGAGGCGGCAACCGGCACGCTGACTATCGCCATGGAGCCGTTGAAAAGCGGCGGCGGCACGCGGATCAGCTTCTCTTATGTTGTGGGCGGCTATATGCGCTTCAAGACATCGGATATCGCACCAGCGGTCGACAATGTTCTGCGCGAACAGTTTGAACGGATGATCCGCCCATTGGGCAAGGTCATCGGGAATGAAAGCGCCGAACCCGCCAAAGTTGAAGACAAGGCAAAGGACGAAGCCGCGAAGGCCGAGGCGGCGGAGCAACCGGCGCCCAAGCTTGATGCTGCGCGCCCCGATCTTGGTGCGATTGTCGAATCGATCGAAGTCGAAAAAAGCGGAAAGCCTGAAGCGGTAGAGCCTGATAGCCCGCCGCAGCCGGAATAATCCGGGCAATGTCCGGGCAGGATGTGGTGCGACCCGCGCAACGCAAGATGCGGACGCGGAGTAAGACCGAAATCGGCTGGTGCGAACTAGTCGACCTTCCCGGATTGGACCTGCGTGAAATCCATGCCAAAATGGATACCGGGGCAGCGACCAGTTCGATCCACGCCACCGGCATCCGCGCCTTTGAACGCGAAGGCAGGGAATGGGTGGAATTCTGGTTTCGACCTTTTCCGGGGCAGAAGGCCCGCCGCTTTGAAGCGCTGGTGGTCGACCGGCGGCAGGTGCGCAGTTCCAATGGGGAACAGCAGTACCGTCATGTAATCGAAACGCAGATTTGCTTAGGCAAATATTGCTGGAAATCTCAGCTGACGCTGGCGAACCGCGCGTCGATGGCCTTTCCCGTCCTGATCGGACGGCGGGCATTGCGCCGCGGTCTCTTGCTGGTCAACAGCGGACGAAAATGGGTGCTAGGCAAGCCTGCACCATCGGAGGACACATGAAAATCGCAATGCTCGCGCGCAATGCCGGGCTTTATTCACACCAGCGTCTTGCCGAAGCGGCTCGGGCGCGGGGCCATGATGTCGACATATTGAACACGCTGCGCGTGACGATGAACATCACCTCACACCGGCCAGAGGCCTTTTACCAGGGTGAGAAGATCAAGCGCTATGATGCCGTTATCCCGCGCATCGGTGCGTCGGTGACATTTTATGGACTGGCCGTGCTGCGCCAGTTCGAGATGATGAAGATCTGGCCGCTCAATGAAAGCGTCGCCATCGGCCGCAGCCGCGACAAGCTGCGGTCATTGCAGATCCTTGCGCGCAAGGGGCTGGGTCTGCCGGTGACCGCCTTCGCCCATGATCCGCGCCAAACCGGCGAGGTGATCCAGATGGTCGGCGGTGCCCCCGTCGTGATCAAGCTGCTTGAAGGAACGCAAGGCATCGGCGTCGTTCTTGCCGAAACGGAAAACAGCGCGCGTTCGGTGATTGAGGCGTTTCGCGGGGCTAATGTGAACATATTGGTGCAGGAATTCATCAAGGAAGCCAATGGCAGCGATATCCGTGCCTTTGTTATCGGCAACAGGGTTGTTGCCGCAATGGAGCGGCAAGGCGCAGATGGCGACTTCCGGTCGAACCTGCATCGTGGCGGAACCGCGAGCGCGATCAAGATCACGCCGGAGGAACGCTCGACGGCGGTGCGCGCGGCACGGGCGCTGGGGCTGAATGTCGCAGGGGTCGACATGTTGCGATCAAACCATGGTCCGGTGATCATGGAAGTGAACAGTTCGCCCGGGCTGGAAGGGATTGAAAAAGCCACCAACAAGGATATTGCAACGAAGATTATCCAGTTCATCGAGGATAATGCCGTCGCTGGTAAGACCGGGACCAAGGGCAAGGGATAAGGCCGAGATCCGCGGCTTGACACCCTTTGCGACTCATATTAGAGGAACGTCATCCGTCACACTGGTAAAGCCAGCAGCGCTCTTGTGCGCGAGCTGGTTTTTTCTGCGTTGTCGGATCCATCACTTTCGCGTTGAGATAGGGTGGCCATTGGCGGCCCTGTGGAGCAAGGAGCAAGAAATTGGCACGTATTGCCGGGGTTAACCTACCGACCAACAAGCGCGTAATCATCGCGCTCACCTACATCCATGGCATTGGCCGCACCAAAGCGGTCGAAATTGCCAATACGCTGGGAATCGACCACGCTCGCCGGGTCCAGGATCTTTCGGACGCCGAAGTCCTGAAGATTCGTGAAACGATCGACGCTGGTTACACCGTCGAAGGCGATCTTCGTCGCAACACCGCGATGAACATCAAGCGCCTGATGGATCTCGCCTGCTATCGCGGCCTGCGCCATCGCAAGGGCCTTCCCGTCCGTGGCCAGCGCACGCATACCAATGCGCGCACTCGCAAGGGCAAGGCAAAGCCGATCGCCGGCAAGAAGAAGTAAGCGCGGTTTTACCGCAGCTTCTCCCAGATACAGACAGGATAGAGCAAAATGGCACGCGAACCTCAGCGCATCAAACGGCGCGAACGCAAGAACATTTCGGCGGGTGTTGCCCACGTCAACGCCAGCTTCAACAACACGATGATCACCATCACCGACGCCCAGGGCAATGCGATCAGCTGGTCCAGCGCCGGCATGATGGGCTTCAAGGGCAGCCGCAAGTCGACCCCTTATGCCGCGCAGGTCGCAGCAGAAGATGCCGGCAAGAAGGCAGCCGAACATGGCGTTCGCACCCTCGAAGTCGAAGTCAAAGGTCCGGGTTCGGGCCGCGAAAGCGCGTTGCGCGCACTGCAGGCTGTTGGTTTCACCATCACCTCGATCCGCGACGTAACCCCGATCCCGCACAATGGTGTGCGTCCGTCGAAGCGCCGCCGCGTCTGAACCGTTTTAAGGGCGTGGGCGTTATCGCCCACATCCTTCTTTTTTCAGGCGGTCCGGTACGGTGCACCCAACTGGCCGGTCCCGCCCAACCTAGGGGAAATCCATGTCCGTCAACATGAAGAACTGGCAGGAACTGAAAAAGCCCATGGGCCTCGAAACGAAGCCCGTAGGCGACGGTCGCCGGAAGGCAACTTTCGTCGCCGAACCTTTGGAGCGCGGTTTTGGCCTGACGCTCGGCAACGCGCTGCGCCGCGTTCTGCTCTCCTCATTGCAGGGTGCGGCCATCACCTCGATCAAGATCGAGAATGTGCTGCACGAATTCAGCTCGCTCGCCGGCGTGCGTGAGGATGTCACCGACATCGTCCTCAACATCAAGCAGGTTGCGCTGCGCATGGAAGGCGAAGGCCCGAAGCGCATGCAGCTCTCGGCTACCGGCCCTGCCACTGTGAAGGCAGGCGACATTGCTGTCACTGGCGACATCCAGGTGATGAACCCGGATCTCGTGATCTGCCACCTCGACGATGGCGCGACGCTCAACATGGAAATCACGGCTGACACCGGCAAGGGCTATGTCCCCGCTGTTGCCAACCGTCCGGCTGACGCACCGATCGGCCTGATCCCGGTTGACTCGCTCTATTCACCGGTTCGCCAGGTCGCCTACAAGGTCGATAATGCGCGCATCGGTCAGGAGCTGGATTATGACAAGCTCAACCTGACGATCGAAACTGATGGCACCGTGACCCCCGAAGACGCTGTGGCTTATGCCGCACGCATCCTTCAGGATCAGTTGCAGGTGTTCGTCCACTTCGAAGAAGCCATGGCTGCAAGCTCGCCGATGATCGGCCTTGCCGCTGCACCTGCTTCGAGCGACGAATCGGATGCCAACCAGCTCAACCGTTACCTCCTCAAGAAGGTCGACGAGTTGGAACTGTCGGTCCGTTCGGCCAACTGCCTCAAGAACGACAACATCATCTATATCGGCGACCTCGTTCAGAAGAGCGAAGCCGAGATGCTGCGCACGCCGAACTTTGGCCGCAAGTCGCTCAACGAAATCAAGGAAGTCCTCAGCTCGATGGGCCTGCGCCTCGGCATGGACATTCCTGGCTGGCCGCCCGAGAATATCGAGGAAATGGCCAAGAAGCTTGAGCAGGAACTGCTGGGCTGAACTGAATAATCCTCTCCCCTTCAGGGGAGAGGAAAAGGGCAACTGGCAGCGGCCCGAATTGCTGCCTGGACTGGGGTACCTTGCACGGCCCTCTTACGAACGAAGGAAAAGATCATGCGCCATAAGGTTGGCCAACGTAAACTGAACCGCACCGGCAGCCATCGCATTGCGATGCTGCGCAACATGGCGGCTTCGCTCATCAAGCATGAACAGATCACCACCGGCGTTGCCAAGGCGAAAGAACTTCGCCCCTATGTCGAAAAGCTGATCACGCTTGCAAAGAAGGGCGGCCTTTCCAACCGTCGCCTCGCGCACAGCCGCCTGATGGACGATGCGCAGCTTGCCAAGCTGTTTGACGTGCTTGCGACCCGCTATACTGATCGCAACGGCGGTTATACCCGCATCATCAAGGCCGGTTACCGCGCCTCGGACGCGTCGCCGATGGCGATCATCGAACTGGTTGATCGCGACACCAGCGCCAAGGGTCAGGACTCTGGCCCGGTTGAAGCGGATCTGGAAGAAGCGGCCTGATCGCTCTCTTCGACTGAAATGCAAAAGGGCGGTCCCGGTTGGGGCCGCCCTTTTTCGTTTGTTTATGTTGATCTCGGCAATTGCCCTATGATGACAGCCCGCATTGCCAGAAACCAGATCGCCCAAAAAATGTGGATGACGATCGGTTGGGTGATCACCAGTACCCAAGTGGAGAGCCATACAGGTGTTGGCGTATTCGGCATGCTTTAAGTCTCCCGGCTGGCGTGGGACAATGTTGCCGAGAAGAACCACAGGCTCGACACCTGCGTCAAGCCAGCAAGCAGCATGGCCCGTGCCAGTGCTGTGTTGCGAAAGCGGCCCAGAATTGCACCGCCCAAGGCAATCAGCAACACGGCGATGAACAGCAGGTTGATCGGGTTATTCTCATTTCCGATCATGCCTATGGCGAGGTTTGACCAGACGACCACGAAGCCGGAAAAAATCGCGAAAAAGGCGCCGATGCGGTAGAACCAGTTTGATGATAGCCGCACGGCCAGTTCGACAAGGCCGCCGACGATGGAAAAGATAAGGCCTGCGACGATGAAATCGGTTTCGTCCCAATTTACCTCATCGGTGAATTGCATCGCTACCGCTGGAAGCAGGAGCAAACAGCCCAATCCCCCCCAGCCGATGATTCGCCCGGGGGAAGTGCCGGATTTTTTTGCGCCCAGATTCTGCTGTTGCATTGCTTTTACCTCGCTACATGAATGAAATAGCGGGCTAAGTCAGGACGGCACGCAAAGGCATGAGCAACTTGTGAGCAATTGGTGAAAAATGCAGGTTGAAGCTTATCGGTTCGGCGATTTTCGGCTTGATCCCGCCAACCGGACGGTCAGCCGTGCCGGCGAACAGATCGATCTCTCTGGACGCTATTTTGATGCGCTGGCTCTTTTGGTGGCCGAGCCGGGGCAGTTGATCGCCAAGGAACGTTTCTTTGATGAGGTCTGGCACGGCGTTCCGGTAACCGATGAAGCCTTGACCCAGTGCATCAAGGAACTGCGTAAAGCGCTGGGCGATAATGCCGGAAGTCCCGATTTCATCCAGACCGTTCCCAAATATGGCTATCGCTTTGTAGCCGTTGTCGAAAGGGTGTCAGACGCGCGCCTTTTTGCAATCGCAACCGCGGGCAGATTAACGCCGTTGCAACGGTTTTTGGTGACGGGACTTGCGGGAATGGCAGGCGGCGCAGTCGCAGGCTTTGTCGGCGGTTTGATCTACGGTTTTGCCGCTGCTGCCAATGTTGCTGCCGGTGGCGCGGCATTATCAAGTTTTGTGATTTTGTGGCTTCTGACACTGCTGCTTGCCACATTGGGCGGCGCAGGGGTGGGCTTTGGCATTGCCGCGGCACGGCATTTTGCCGGTAGCGGTTGGGCCAGCGATCTGGCAGGAGGTGCCTTGGGAGGAATAATCCTCGGCGGCTTGGCCCGCCTGTTGGGGCATGATGCCTTCATTTTGTTATTCGGATCGGCACCGACGCATTTTACCGGCGCCTTTGAAGGTGCACTTCTCGGCGCCGCGGCAGCGGTGGCGGTCCGTTTTTCGCAGTTACTGTCGTTCCGCCGCGGGCTGTTTCTCGCGCTGGTCATTGGTCAGCTTGCAGGTTTGGCAATCATTCTCGCCGGAGGACATCTTCTCAGCGGCAGTCTGACAGCATTGGCAAAGCAGTTTCCACAGGCTCGGCTGCGGCTGGATGGCATGGGTGCGCTTTTCGGGGAGGCCGGGCTTGGCCCTGTCACCCAAGCCGTGACGACAGCGGCGGAGGCTGGGCTGTTCTGCCTTGCGGTTGCCGCGGCTTTGACCCTTGCGGGCCGCAATTTTGCGTTGGTCGAAAATCGGCGCAACGCTCATCCAAAAGCATTGGCTTGATCCTCCTGACGCATTAGGCAGTCCTCCTGTTTGATTGCATCGAAGAGAGGTTGATGCCCCCATGCGTTTCACTTTGTTGCTTGGCGTTGCTGCCATGACCTTGGCGCCTGCCGCTTATGCCGGCGAAACCGCTGCGACGCCCGCGGCTTCCGCAACGCAGCTGGCCTATCCGGGAACCCGCAAGGTCGATCTGGTCGAAGAACAGTTCGGTGTGAAGGTCGCTGACCCTTATCGCTGGCTGGAGGATGACGTCCGCAACAGCAAGGATGTCGCCGATTGGGTTGCCGCGCAAAAGGATGTCGCGGATGGCTATCTGGATAGCATGCCGGGTAAGGAAGCGCTGGCTGCAAAGATGAAGGCACTGTTCAACTATGAACGGTACAGCCTGCCGGAAAAAGCGGGTGGCTATTATTTCTTTACGAAGAATGATGGGCTGCAGAACCAGTCGGTGCTCTATGTGCGCAAGGGGATTAAGGGTGCCGACCGCATCCTGATCGACCCGAACACATGGGCCAAGGATGGGGCGACCGCGCTTGATGCCTGGGTGCCATCGCAGAATGGAAAGCTGCTTGCTTATTCGATCCAGGATGGCGGGTCGGACTGGCGGACGATCCGCGTGCTGGATGTTGCAACCGGCAAACCGGTTGGCGATGACATCAAATGGGCAAAGTTCACCAATATCGCCTGGGTCGGTAATGAAGGCTTCCTCTATTCGCGCTTTGCCGAACCAAAGGAGGGCCAGGCGTTCCAACAGCTGAATTTCAACCAGACGGTCTATTTCCACAAGATCGGCACGGCGCAGAGCGAGGATCAGCTGGTCTATGCGACGCCAGACCGAAAGGAGTTGGGGCATTCGGCGCAAGTAACGCAAGATGGGCGCTGGGTGCTGCTGACCAGTTCGTCGGGGACCGACGAGAAATATGAGCTCAACCTGATTCCGCTCGGCAAGAAACGCGAATGGAAGGCACAGTCGCTGGTCGCCGGGTTGGACTATGACTGGCAACTGGTTGAGGGCATTGGCGACACGCTCTATTTCGTCACCAACAAGGGCGCACCCAAGCTGAAAGTGGTCAAGGCCAACCTGAAATCGCGGGTGCTGAACCGCGTTGCATGCGAAGATATGTCCGATCCCAACAATGTTTGCATGGGTGAGGCATATGAATTTACCGATGTCATCCCCGAACGGGCCGAAACCCTACCGGTGCAGCAGATCAGCCTCAACAGCATCGGCACAGCCTCAGGCTTTTCGGGCAAGCCGGGCGATTCCGAAACCTTCTACGCTTTTTCCAGCTTTAACCAGCCGGGAGCGATTTACCGTTTCGATTCGCGCACAGGCAAATCGACGCCCTTTGCGCTCCCTAAGCTCGCCTTCAAGCCAGAGGATGTTACGCTCACCCAAATATTCTATCCCAGCAAGGATGGTACAAAAATCCCGATGTTCATCGTCCACAAAAAGGGACTGGATATCAGCAAGGGCGCGCCGACTTTGCTCTATGCCTATGGCGGGTTTAACATCTCTTCGCTGCCGGGTTACAGCCCGACGCGGATGGCGTGGATCCAGTCGGGCGGCGTATTTGCGCTCGCCAATATCCGCGGCGGCGGCGAATATGGCAAGCCATGGCACGATGCCGGGCGACTGCTCAACAAGCAGAATGTCTTTGATGATTTCATCGCAGCAGGCGAATATCTGGTGCAGCAAGGCATCACCACCAAGGACAAGCTGGCGATCGAAGGCCGTTCCAATGGCGGGCTATTGGTAGGAGCGGTTGTCAACCAGCGGCCTGATCTGTTCGCCGCCGGCCATGCCGCGGTAGGCGTGATGGACATGTTGCGTTTCGACCGTTTCACCGCGGGCCGTTACTGGGTCGACGATTATGGCTATCCCAATAAGGAAGCCGATTTCCGCAATCTTTTGACCTATTCGCCCTATCACAACATCAAGTCGGGCGTGAATTATCCGGCGGTGATCGTATCGACTGCGGACACCGATGACCGCGTGGTGCCGGGGCATAGCTTCAAATATACCGCAGCCTTGCAGGCTGCGGATACAGGCAGCAAGCCGAAAATCATCCGCATCGAAAGCCGGGCTGGTCATGGCAGCGGCAAGCCGACCGACAAGCTGATTGAGGAATATAGCGAAATTTACGCCTTCCTCGCAAAATGGACGGGGCTTGATTTGGCGGCCGATGATAAGGTGAAGGTCAACTGATTTAGCCGGTAGGGCGGTGTTTCAAACGGGGGATATTATGGGTGCGCGTTTAAGGTCGCGGCAGGCAATCGTCGCCGCCGCGCTGTTGCTTGGCGGTGCGGGCAGCGTTGGTGCTGCGCAGGATGCAGTGGTGGCGCAGGGAGAAGGAGCGGTGCTGTCGCCTCCGCCGCCTGCGATGGCAATGCCACCATCGCTGACACCTGCGGAACCTGAACCCAAGGATTATGGCCCGCCCCCTGAGGCGAAGCCCATGGATCTTACCGATCCGAAAGTGCGCAAGCAGTGGAAAAAGGATCGCCGCGCGGCGCTGGCAAGCTGTTTCGGACTGCCATCGCGTTTGCCGGCGTCCAATCAAAAGGCGCTGGCAGCGTGCGACAAGCTCCTCGCTGTAACGGCCGATGAAGACGATTATTGGGATATGCGCGCCCGGCTGTTGCAACGGCGTGCGGTCTATCTCATCGCGCTCAAGGATCTTGATCAGGCAATCGCTGATCTCTCTGCTTCGGATGCAATCGGGGCAGCAGCGGCCGATCCGCTGTTCGACGGCGGCGTTGCTATCGGCAATGGCATGTTGCGCGCAATTGCGCTGGGGCGCAGCGACAAGATTGAAGCGGCAAATGCGGAACTGGACAGGATTGCTGCAATCCGGCCACATGCAATCGCGCTGGGTGGGGCGATCGATCGTATCCGATTCCATTTCAGCAAGGATATTGACGCGATGCTGGCGCGCAATGCCGGCAAGGTGCGTTGGCAGCCTGATGTGATGCGGTTAATTGTGCCGCTTTATATCTGGCGCGGCAACCTTGAGGCGGCGAGCCGTTTTGCAGACGAAGTCTCACTGATCGATCCCAAACCGCAAAGCGGATGGGTGATGAGCGGGACGGGCGGCCTGGGCAGCGATGTTCAGAAGAAAATCGAACTCGATATGCAGCGCGCCTATATTTGGTCGGGGCTGGGGCAAAGCGAAAAGGGCGTGGGCCTGATTACAGATGCCCGCGCCGATGTGACTGAATTCGTCGGGTAAGCTCCGGTCGCGCTGAAAGGCGAAAAAATCTCCAAAGGGAAATTGCGCGATTATGAAGCGCGCAAGGCAAAGGGCGCGCAGCTTTCGGATCTGA
>JAJTFR010000127.1 GCA_021298455.1 Sphingomonadales bacterium
TGGCGCAGGGCATTTGCGCACATTGATGAAGATTGTTGTTCCGCTTGCCGGGCCGGGCATATTGGCCGGCGTGATGATCACGCTGATCCCTGCACTGGGTGCCTATCTGACGCCTGACCTGATGGGCGGCACCGAAAGCCAGATGATCGCCAATGTGATCGAGCGGCAATTCAAGCGCGCGAATGACTGGCCGTTTGGCGCGGCGCTTTCCTTCCTGCTGATCTACGCGATGTTCATTCTGATCGCACTGCAATCGATGCGGCGCGAAAAAAGCGGGGAGGCGCGCTGATGCCGCTGTTTAACCGTACGCCAGTTGCCCCGCTTGAATATACTCGCAAGGCATGGATGCGCGGATGGGTCGGCGCGACGATGTTCTTCCTCTATGCGCCGTTGCTGATCCTGATGATTTTCAGCTTCAACGACTCAAAGCGCAATGTCGTCTGGAAGGGCTTCACGCTCAAATATTATGAAAAGGCGTTCAATAATGAATCGCTGGTAGAGGCGATGGTCAATTCACTGACCATTGCCGGGCTGGCGACAGCGTTCAGTCTGGTGCTCGGCGCGCTGGCGGCGGTTATGCTTTGGCGTTTCCGCTTCCCGTTCAAGGGCGCGGTTGAAGGCACAATGTCTCTGCCGATCATCGTTCCGGAAATCTGTCTCGGCGTCGCCTTCCTTATCTTCTTCGCGCGTATCGACTGGCCGACAGGGCTGCCATGGCCGCTTAATCTGTCAGCAATCACGATTGCGCACATCACCTTTTGCTTCCCCTTTGTTGCGATGGTGGTGCGATCGCGGCTCGAGAGCTTCAATCGCGAGGAAGAGGAGGCGGCCAAGGATCTGGGCGCATCCGAATGGCAGACCTTCCGTGACATATTGCTGCCGCACATGAAGCCTGGGCTGATCGCTGGCGCGTTGCTGGCCTTCACCTTGAGTCTGGACGATTTCGTAATCACCTTCTTCACCAGCGGGCCGGATACGATAACCTTCCCTGTGAAGGTCTATTCAATGGTCCGTTTTTCGGTGACGCCAGAGGTGAATGCGGCCTCGACCATCCTCATCATCCTCACCATCGTTCTGACTGCCATCGCCCTCAAACTGCAGGGCGTCAAAGCCATTGCCGGAAGCCATACATGACCGACAAGCAACCCATTATCCAGATCCGCAACGTTTCCAAACGTTTTGGCAAGGTGACCGCGGTGGACAATGTCACGCTCGACATCATGGCAGGCGAATTTTTCGTGCTGCTTGGTCCATCGGGCTGCGGCAAGACAACATTGCTGCGGATGATCGCTGGCTTTGAACTGCCGACCGAAGGCCAGATCCTGATCGATGGTCAGGACATGAGCGATGTGCCGCCGAACAAACGACCGGTCAACATGGTGTTCCAGAGCTATGCTGTCTTCCCGCATATGTCGGTGGCGGACAATGTCGCCTATGGCCTGAAAATCCGCGGCGTCGGTCGCGGCGAGCGCGAGGACCGTGTGCGCGAGGCGCTCGAACTGGTCAAGCTGGGCGGATTTGAGGATCGCATGCCTGACCAGATGTCGGGCGGCCAGCGGCAGCGCGTGGCGCTTGCGCGCAGCCTTGTCATGCGGCCCAAGGTTTTGTTGCTTGATGAACCGCTCTCCGCCTTGGATGCCAAGCTGCGCGCACAGATGCAGTTCGAACTATCGGACCTTCAGGATCAGGTCGGCATTACCTTCGTCACGGTGACGCATGATCAGGACGAGGCATTGTCGATGGCAAACCGCATAGCGGTGATCAACAAGGGCGAAGTGGCCCAACTCGCTGGGCCATCAGACCTGTATGAATATCCGGCCAACCGCTTTGTTGCCGATTTTGTCGGCTCGGTGAATATCTTCGAAGGCAAGTTGACGCTGGATGAACCCGACAAAGCAGCGGTCGACTGCCCCGGCGTCGGCAAGGTCTATCTGAACCATGGCGTCACCGGCCCGCACGGAGCCGACGTCTGGATCGCGCTGCGTCCTGAAAAAATCTACCTGCAAGTTATCTCGGCGACATCACGCTTTATGAAATCCGCCTCGACAGCGGCGACATGATCCGCGTTTCAAGGCCGAACATGTCGCGCCACGATCAGGAGGATTTCACCTGGGATGACCGCGTCAGCATGCACTGGCGGGCGGACAGCCCGGTGGTGCTGCTGAGTTAAGCATCACTCGTCGGTCGGCGGCGCAGTGCGCAGGTCGATCAGCGTTACGATGATGTTGGTGACCGGATCTGCAGGCGCATCCGCATTGGCCGGCATGCAGAAACGGTAGGTCGAACCCAGCGGCATCATCTTCAGCGCCTCAGCAAAAATCGGCGTTGCCATTGCCAGCGGGATTTTTTCCCATTGCCGCTGTTGGTCAACAATGCCAGTCGCGGCATCAAACAGCGAAAAGTCGACCAGCGCCATGTCCGCATCGGTCGGGGTGCGGCCCTGACTGGGGGTGACGATCGCGTAGCCCAGCCCCGACGCCGTGGTCTGCGGGCAACTGCGATCGGCAGGCGCGATCACTGGCTTGGGCGGCGGTGTTGTGAAGGATAGCAGATCGACCTCGAACACCAGGTCGGCATTGGCCGGAATAGTGCCTGCGCCCTCTGCGCCATAGCCAAGCGCTGCCGGTATGCACAGGCGATAGCTGCCGCCTGGCTGCATCAGTTGCAGCCCCTGCGCAAAGCCGGGGATTACCTCGCCAACCTTGAACTTGATCGCCTTGCCGCTGTCAAATTCGCTGCCGTCGGATGCGAGCCGTCCGGTATAATTCACTTCTACGCGGGAATTGACCGCCGCCTTTTCACCACTGCCGGGCTTGATGACTGTATAGGAAAGCCCATCAGCGGCTTTCACCTTACAGGTCAAAACCGGCGCTGCAGGCTTCGCTTGCGCAGCGCGAACCGGGGTCACGGGAAGCGCAAGAAGCGCCATTGATATGCCGCCAAGCGCGGCGCTGCTAAACAGGCTGTTCATGATCGCCAGAGGTAGGCGAAGCGGCGCAAAAGTCCAGTGCAGCTTTGCAGCCGTCAACTGTCTTTCTTGCGTGCCTTGCTCGCATAGATCAGTGCGGCTGCAAGCGCTGCGGAACCGATCCCGATCCCGGCAGCAGTCTTCCAGCCCAGCCCGCCGCTTTTGTCTGCGGCTTCCTTGCTGGCCTTGGCGCGCTTTACTTCGCGCATTGTTTCATTGACGGGCGGTGTGTCGTCGGGAATATCGCTCATGTCCCCAAGATGGGTGAGGTGGGACTCGCCGTCAACCCTTCATAGCGCGCGGAGTAATGGTTCGGCTTCGTCAAGCGATTGGCGGATGATCCCGACCAGATCGTCGATCTGCTGTGTCGAGATGATCAGCGGTGGGCACATCACCAAACTATCGCGGATACCGCGGACCATCAGGCCATTGCGGATGCAGATGTCGCGCACCATTGGCCCGGCAGTGCCCTCGGCTCCGTTGAAACGCGCGCCGCTTGCCTTATCGGCGACAATTTCAACCGCGCCGAGCAGCCCGACCGAGCGGGCCTCGCCCACCAACGGATGGTCATTTAACTTCGCCAAAGCCTTAGCCAGATAAGGCCCGGTTTCGTTGCGGACTTTCTCGACCAGTCCTTCGCGTTCCATGATCTCAATATTGCGCAGGGCCACGGCCGCCGCCACCGGATGGCCCGAATAGGTGTATCCGTGCACGAAATCGCCACCGCTTTTCAGAACCTTGATGATCTCGGCGCTAACCGCGACGGCGGAAATTGGTAGATAACCGGACGACAGACCCTTGGCCATCGCGATCATGTCGGGCTTAACGCCCATCGTTACATGGCCCCACATATTGCCGGTACGGCCAAAGCCGCAGATAACTTCGTCGCACACCAGCAGGATACCATATTTGCGGCAGATCGCCTCGACCTGTGGCCAGTAATTGGCGGGCGGTATGATTACGCCGCCAGCACCCTGCACCGGCTCACCGATGAAGGCCGCGACATTTTCGGGGCCGACTTCAAGGATCTTGTCTTCGATGGCCTGCGCGCAAGCTGTACCGAAATCTTCGGGGCTCATGTCGCGGCCTTCATTGTACCAATAAGGCTGGCGGACATGTTCGATCCCGGCAAGCGGCAGGATTCCCGGTGCTGGGAATCCCTGGCTGTGCATCGCCTTCATCCCGCCCATACTGACGCCCGCTACGGTCGAACCATGATAGGCATTGTGGCGGCTGATGAAGATTGTTCGGCTGGTTTCACCCTTCACTTGCCAATAATGGCGGACCATCCGCAGGATCGTGTCATTGGCTTCCGAACCCGAACTGTTGCAAAACACATGCGGCAGCCGACCACCGGTCAGGCTGGCAATTTTGTCGGCAAGCAATACGGCCGGCGGGTTCGCCGTCTTGAAGAAGCTGTTGTAATAAGGCAGCTCGCGCATCTGTTCGGCGGCGACATCGGCCAATTCATCGCGGCCATAGCCGACATTGACGCACCACAGACCAGCCATTCCGTCGAGGATGCGGTTGCCATCGCCATCATGGATGTAGCAGCCATCGGCATGGGTGATGATGCGACTGCCGCCCAGATCCTCAATTTCCTGCCAGTCAGCTTGGGCGGGAAGGTGGTGGGCGATGTCGAGGCGACGGAGTTCGGCGATGTCGTAATTGCGTGGCATGTAGTCGTTCCTGATACTAAGCGTCGCCCCTGCGGAGGCAGGGGCCGTTGGCGGTTTATTCAGCCAGAATGGCCTAAACCTGTTGCGGTCCCTGCCTTCGCAGGGACGACGAGACCGTCAGGGCGAAAAGCCGATCCGCGCTTGGTAGCGATTATAACGGGTGATGCAGCGGTTCATAACGCGCCTCTTAACGCTTTTCCGAGCAGGTGAAAATAGGTCTGCGAATCCGGGTCCTTTTCGGTGCCCCATTCGGGGTGCCATTGCACTGCCAGCAGCGGCGCGCCATTGGGCCTTGCGCTATAGGCCTCGATCAGCCCGTCGGGTGCCCGGGCTTCAACCGAAAGGCCGTCAGCCAGCCTGCCGATTCCCTGATAATGCACCGAATTCACATCGAGAGCAGGCTTACCATAGGCGTTGGCCAGCCAGCCTCCGCTCTCCAATTCCACCGGGTGCCGATGGTCGAACATCGCGTCGAAGGATACATCATCAGGCGCATGGTGGCGGATGAGATCGTCATTGGCGCTGGCATCGCGGCGCAGCGTTCCGCCCAGTGCGACATTGATTTCCTGAAAGCCGCGACAGATGCCAAATACCGGCTTTTGCGCGTCGATCATCCGCTCGACCATCGACAGCGCGATTTCGTCGCGGCCTTCGTCAAACGGGCCGTCGCCTCCATCGTCACCATAGCGTGCGGTGGCGACATTGGACGGGCTGCCGGTGAGCAAAATGCCGTCAAGCCTCGGTGCTACCTCGGCCGCGGTCATCAGGTCAGGCAGTGAGGGGATAATCAAGGCCGCGACATCAGCATAGGTCATAGCCGCGCGAATATAGCGCTCCATTACCGCCTGTGCCGGTTCAGTGCCGACCTGCCGGTTGCAGGCGATGACGCCAAGGACGGGGCGAGTGGTCATACCCCCCCGATAAGTTCCCGCCCGATCAGCATCCGGCGGATTTCGTTGGTGCCGGCGCCGATGTCGAGCAATTTTGCATCGCGCCAAAAGCGTTCCACCGGCCAATCCTTGGTATAGCCGGCGCCGCCCAGCGCCTGGATCGCTTCACCGGCAACCTTTACCGCGCTTTCGCTAGCGAGAAGGATTGCGCCTGCTGCGTCAAAGCGGGTGGTCTGCCCGGTGTCGCAAGCACGTGCGACATTATAGACATAGCTGCGCGCAGAATTGAGCGCGACATACATGTCGGCAATCTTGCCCTGCATCAGTTGGAAACTGCCGATTGCCTTGCCGAACTGCTTGCGTTCGCGGACATAGGGCAGCACAACATCAAGGCAGGCCTGCATCACGCCAAGCTGAAGCCCGGCGAGCACGACGCGCTCATAATCGAGGCCGCTCATCAATACACCGACACCGCCATGCAGCGGGCCCATGACGCGATCTTCAGGAATGAAGCAGTCGTTGAAGACAAGCTCTGCTGTTGGCGAACCGCGCATGCCGACCTTGTCGATCTTCTGTCCGATTCCAAATCCTTCGTCGCCCTTTTCGATCAGAAAGGCAGTGATGCCGCGCGATCCGGCATCGGGCGCGGTTTTCGCATAGACAACCAACGTGTCGGCATAAGGCGCGTTGGTGATCCAATATTTGGTGCCATTGAGCACGAAGCCGCCCTGCACAGCATCGGCCTTCAGCTTCATCGACACGACATCGGATCCCGCGCCCGCTTCCGACATAGCGAGGCTGCCGACATGTTCGCCACTGATGAGCCGGGGGAGATATTTCGCCTTCTGCTCGGCATTGGCCCAGCGGCGGATCTGGTTGACGCAGAGGTTGGAATGCGCCCCATAAGAGAGCCCGATCGATGCCGATGCCCGGCTGACTTCTTCGACCGCGACGACATGTTCCAGATAGCCAAGGCCAAGCCCGCCATCCTGTTCTTCAACCGTCAGGCCGTGCAGGCCAAGTTCGCCCATTGCCGGCCAAAGCTCGTTTCGGGGGAACCAATCCTCAGCATCGATCTTTGCCGCAAGCGGGGCGATCTTGTCGGTCGCAAAGCGGTAGGTGGTTTCGCGGATCATTTCCGCATTTTCGCCAAGCGCGAAGTCAAGTGTGGGAAGGTTGCTCATCATCAGGCAAATGCCCTGCGGCGGTTGCGGTTGCAACCATTTATGGTCTGCCCTGGGCCTGCCAAAACAATCGGCACTGGCAGCTTCAAACAACCGCTGTTAGGCACCGCGCACAATGTCCTCCCCCCAAGCCCCGATCAAGGCAGTCCTCGGCCCGACCAATACCGGCAAGACGCATCTTGCGGTCGAGCGGTTGTGCGCGCATTCCAGCGGTGTGATGGGGTTTCCGTTGCGCCTGCTGGCGCGGGAGATTTATGATCGGGTGGTCGCGATCAAGGGACCCAAGGAGGTGGCGCTGATCACCGGCGAGGAGCGAATCGAACCGCCGGGCGCACGCTGGTATTTGTGCACCGCCGAATCAATGCCGGTGGAACGCCAGTTCGCCTTTGCCGCGCTCGACGAGGCGCAAATCGGAGCCGATCCCGAGCGCGGGCATATCTTTACGGACCGGATGCTGCATGTGCGCGGCCGCGAGGAAACGATGATATTGGGATCAGAGGCGCTTCGCCCGATGGTGAAGGCGTTGCTGCCCGATGCCGAGATCATCTCGCGGCCACGCTTTTCGACATTGAGTTATGCTGGCCCCAAAAAGCTGTCCCGTCTTCCACCGCGTTCGGCAATCGTCGCCTTTTCTGTAGAGCAGGTTTATGCGGTAGCCGAATTGCTGCGCCGGTTGCGCGGCGGCGCGGCGGTGGTGATGGGCGCGCTATCCCCGCGCACGCGCAACGCACAGGTGGCGATGTTCCAGTCGGGAGAATGGACATCGCACACGACGCCTGAGCGTATCGGAAATGGCGCAGATTGCAGGGCGGGCCGGTCGCCATCAGCGCGATGGCACCTTCGGTACTGTCGCCGGCGAGGCGGGCGAGATGACCGCAGAGGAATTGCTGGCGATCGAGGGACACAATTTCCCCGCGCTCGACTGGATGTACTGGCGAGAGGCAGCGCCCCGCTTTTCAAGCCTGTCGCAATTGATCGCCGATCTTGAGGTAAAGCCGGACGGGCCGCCGCTGCGCGCCGCGCCCGAAGCGATCGACCTTGCCGTGTTGAAACGGCTTGCAGATATGTCGCAGGTCACCGCAAAGCTTGCTGGCCCGAAAAGCGTTGCCCGGCTTTGGGAGGTCGCAAGCCTTCCGGACTTTCGCCAGACCGGAGCTGAACATCATAGCCGTTTTGTCGCGTCGTTTTGGGAACATCTGGTGGGTGGTGTGCTTCCCCATAGTTATGTTGCTGGAGAACTGGCGCGGCTCGATACCATCCAAGGAGATGTCGATACGCTGTCGGCGCGGATCGCAGCGGTGCGCACATGGTCTTACGTCGCGCATCGCGGCGACTGGGTGGCTGATCCGGTCGCCATGGCCGAGCGGACAAGGGCGCTTGAAGAAAAGCTGTCCGATGCGTTGCACAATGCGCTTCGTCAGCGTTTTGTAGACCGGCGGACATCGATGCTGCTACGTAAGGCGACGCGCGACGATGCCCTTTTGCCGGTTGAGGTCGATGCCGATAATCAGGTTTTTGTTGACGGCGAACATATTGGCGCGCTTGACGGCTTCGCTTTCAAGGTCGATCCGTCGGCGAGGGTTGGGGAACGTAAACTGTTGCTTGCAGCCGCTGAGCGGCATCTGGCAGCATATTTGAAACAAAGGGCGAGGGCGGTGGCAATGGCCGAAACGCAGGAATTTTCACTCGAACGCGACGCTGAGGGTCGGCCCGCGCTGTTCTGGCAGGGTGCCATGTTGGGGCATCTGGTAAAGGGCCGCAACCTGTTGCAGCCACTGTTCAAGCCGGTGCGCGCTGTTGCCGGGCTTGAGGGTGAGGACCTGCGTGCTATCGTTGAAAAGGCCGATGGCTGGGTGCAAGCGCAATTGGCAAAGCATATGGGCGGTCTGATCGCGCTGAACCAGCTCGCCGCCGATGCCGCAACCGATGGCGTCGTCCGCGCGCTGGCTGCCCGGCTTGCCGATGCAGGCGGAATTGCAGGGCGGCAATTTCTGGCTGACACATTGACGGCCCTGCCCAAGGAAGCGCGCGGCGCGGCGCGCAAGGCGGGGATAGTCTTCGGCGCGCTCGACGTTTATCATCATGCCATATTGAAACCGGCGGCCACCCGCTGGCGCGCGGCACTTTTTTCTGCGCTGACTGAAAAGCCGATGCCCGATCTTCCGCCTGAAAGCGCGGTGCATCTGAAGGATTGGGAATTTGCTTCGGCCGCCGACTGCCGGAATGCGGGCTACCGCCGCGTTGGAAACGAGTATGTCCGTATCGACCTTGCCGAACGTGTAGTTCGTAAGGCGCATGAGGCGCGCGGCGACAAGAATGATTTCGGTTTGGACATGGCCTTTGCCACTTCGCTGGGGCTGAGCGAGGAAGGGCTGGAAGCATTGATGCGTGATGCCGGCTTCCGGAAGATGAAGGCACCATCGTTAGAATTGCCTGCAGCTGACGGTGATGATGCAAATGCCGGTGAGGCTGCCGAAACCGCAGCGTCTGATTCTGCCATTGAAGAAGCGCTGGTCGTCGAAGAAGAGGCAGCGGTCATCGCCGAAGTACAACAGGATATGCCGCCGGTTATCGATGCAGAGACGCCCGATAGCCTAACGGTTTTGGAAACGGATAGCGCCTCAACTGAATTGGCTGCGCCTGTTTCATCGGCAAACCTCACTTATTGGCGCTGGATTGGTATCCGCAAGCCCCGGCCGCAAGCAGTTCGGCCAGACCAGGGCCAAATGCGTGGCAAACCGAAGGGCAGGGGCAAGCCCGGCGAGGGGCGCAAGCCGCACGCGCCGCGTGAAAAGGCTCCGCAAACCCGCTCGGCACCTGCTGCTCCTACCGCGCTTGCGCTGCAGCTTGCTGCGCTCAAGGAAAAGATGGGCGGTTAGGCTTGGCGCTCGCTTCGCTGCGGATCGACAAGTTGCTCTGGCATTTGCGCCTGTCGAAATCGCGCAGCCTTGCACAGGTGCTTGTGGCGGAAGGGCATATCCGGTTGAACGGGCGGCGGGTTGAAAAACCCAGCGCTGAGGTAAAAGTTGGCGACGCGCTGACCATTCCCCGGGGTGATGCCGTACTGGCCATCCGGGTGGTTGCCATCCCGCCGCGCCGTGGCCCCGCATCAGAGGCGCAGGCTTGCTACCTCGAAATTTGATACCTTGGGCAATTTCCCCCGTTGACTTCGCAGCAAAAGAAACAATAGGCACTGGTGCATAAACTGCACCGCTTAGGGGAGATATTGTTCAATGACCTACGTCGTCACTGATGCCTGCATCAAATGCAAATATATGGATTGCGTAGAAGTCTGCCCGGTCGACTGCTTCTATGAAGGCGAGAATATGCTCGTCATCAACCCGAATGAGTGCATCGATTGCGGCGTGTGCGAGCCTGAATGTCCTGCGGAAGCAATTCTTCCTGACACCGAAAGTGGCCTCGAACAGTGGCTCGAACTCAACGCGACCTACAGCGCTGAATGGCCGAACATCACCACCAGCCGCGAACCGCCGGCCGATGCCGACGAATTCAAGGGCGTCGATGGCAAGTTCGACAAATATTTCTCGACCGAACCCGGTCAGGGCGACTGATATAGCGGTGCAATAACGGCGCGGCCTGCGGTTAAAGCAGGCCCGCGCTGCGCAGACTGGTTATCCCGTCCTTGCCGACGATCACATGATCGTGAACGGCAATGCCAAGCTTTTTTCCGACATCGATAATTTCGCGGGTCATGGAAATGTCCTGGCGGCTTGGTGCGCTGTCTCCGCTCGGGTGATTGTGCACCAGGATGATTGCCGCTGCGCCCAAGTCGATCGAACGCCTTACGATTTCGCGCGTGTAAATCGGCGCCTGATCGATCGAACCCTCGCTCGCTATTTCGTCCCGGATCAGCATATTCTTGCTATTGAGGTACAGCACGCGGACGCGCTCCACGGTCAGATGCGCCATGTCGAGCCGCAGATAATCCAGCAATGCCTGCCAGCTTGAAAGGACGGGCAGTTCGCGCACCGGTTCGGAGGCCATCCGCAAGGCGAGCGCCTGCACGATCTTGATCGCAGATACCGCATTTTCGCCGACACCTTTTTGGTGCAGGAGGCTGTAACTGTCGGCGGCAAAAATCGCGGATAGATTGCCATAATGTGCGAGCAATTGTTTCGCGATCGGTTTGGTATCAATCCGGGGAATCGCAAGCATCAGCAGATATTCGAGCAATTCATGATCAAGCAGGGCGTCGCCGCCCTTGCCGAGCAGCCGTTCGCGCAATCGCTCGCGATGGCCTGCGCCATAATGCCCTTCATTTTCGCGTGATGCCGCCATCTCTCTCAGCTTGTCACGTAAATTTGCCGCCGCTTCAAGACATTTGAAGGAATCGCCGTTGCAACAAAGCGGCCTTTGGCGCATTTGTGCAGATATGGAGGACAACCTTCCGGATGCTGGGCCTAAACGGCGCTGGGGCAAGCGCCATGTGTTCGGCACAGTATTGCTTTTCCTGCTGATACTGTTGCTGGCGGCTTGGTGGCAACGCACCGACATTGCGGACCGGTTCGTCCAGGGGCAGCTTGAACAATATGATGTCCGGGCAAGTTACGAGATTCAGGACATTGGCTTTCGCACGCAACGGCTGCGCAACGTGGGTGGAAATCGACACCGTTATCGGCTTTGGCCAGCCGCGCTTATCGGCCATTCGTGCCAATGGCGTCCGCCTGCGGGGCAGAGTGGTCGACGGGCAACTGCGCCTGGGCGAACTCGACAAGTTCCGTGATCTGAAAAGCAAGGAACCGATCAGCATTCCCGATATCAGTTTGGGACTGCGCGATGCAATTGCATCATTGGAGACGCCATGGGGCGGCGTGGGCATCGCCGCCCAGGGTAGCGGCCATTTGCGTAGCCGTTTCGACGGAAGGCTGTGGGTGCGATCGCCGCAGCTAGTCGGCGGTGGCTGCACGGCCAAGCGCCTGCGCTATGACGGGAAGGTAAGTATCCGCAACGCCCGTCCCGCCTTTGAGGGGGCGGCCAGCGCTGCCCGTGCGGATTGCCCAGATCAAGATCTGGCAGCAATGGCGCCTGCTTTTGCAGGTAAGGTCCAGTTTACCAAAGCCTTCGACCGCTGGCTGGGGGATGTCGGCGTTGCGGCGACGTCGATCCGGTCAGACGATATGAAGGCGAGCGAGCTTTTGGCGCGGCTCGATTTTGATGGGAGCGCCCGCCGCACGCGCTATGCAATCGATCTTGACCAGTTGGCATTGCGGATGCCCGAACTTTCCGTGCGAACCTTGTCCGGCAAAGCCGAGGGTATGTTGGTGAGTGGCAAGGCAGGGATGCAGATTTCGGCGCGCGGCTCTGCCGCATTAGAAGGGGCTGCACTGTCGCCTGCCATGCTCCCTGCAACAGCCAGTCTGGTCGACGGCACAAGCGCGACGCCCATCGGGCCGGTTGTTGCGCGGCTTGCGCCGGCGTTGCAGCGCGCTGCCTCTGCTTTTGACGCGACCCTTGGCTTTGATCTGGCAGCGGG
This sequence comes from Sphingomonadales bacterium, assembly GCA_021298455.1. Lineage (GTDB taxonomy): Bacteria > Pseudomonadota > Alphaproteobacteria > Sphingomonadales > Sphingomonadaceae > Sphingorhabdus_B > Sphingorhabdus_B rara. The sequence goes on from JAJTFR010000127.1 coordinate 12,216, forward strand.
ACCTGATGGTTCCACAGCCCGGCTCGAAAAGCTGTTCGTGCGATCACAAAGCGGCGCGATTCTGCGTCAACAGGGCAGTTTTGCGCTGTCGGGTGGCAATGCAGTCGAATCCTTTGCGATCGGTTTACGCGGCGGTGACCTCCCAACAGGCGACCTCAGTCTGCGACAGCGCGGTAGCGGCTGGCAAGGAACGCTCGCGCTTCAGCCCTATGATGCGAGGGGGGGCAGTTTTGCCATACCG
>JAJTFR010000128.1 GCA_021298455.1 Sphingomonadales bacterium
ATTGGCTGGATCTTGACCGATGCGGGGCTTGATCCGACGATCATGACTGGCGGGGTGATGAAGAATTTCGTGTCCGCCAATGCACCTTTTGCCAGCGCACGCGTCGGTCATGGCGCGGTTTTCGTTTCCGAAGTTGACGAAAGCGACGGGTCGATCGCGCTATTCCGGCCAGAGGTTGCCGTGCTCAACAATATCAGCCTTGACCACAAGTCGCTGACCGAATTGCGCCAATTGTTCGGCGACTTTGCAGGCAGCGCAAAGCGGGCGATCTGGAACGCTGACGATATTGAAAGTGTCGCGCTTATCGCACCAATGACACTATCCGATTCTATCAGTTTCGGCTTTACCGACCGCGCTGATGTGCGCGCGGTCGACGTCGTCGAAATGCCGATCGGCAGCCGCTTTACGCTGAAAGCCAATGGGCAAAGCTGGCCGGTAACGCTGCAAGTGCCGGGACGGCACAATATCTCGAACGCGCTGGCCGCAATTGCTGCCGCACTTGCGCTCGATGTGCCGGTGGCACAGGCCGTACACGGCGTTGAACGCTTTGCCGGGCTTGCACGCCGCTTCGACATTGTCGGCATCGCTGGCGGCATTACCGTGATTGATGATTTCGGTCATAATCCCGACAAGACGGCAGCGACACTGGCAACGCTTAATGCGTTTCCGGGGCGCGTGATCGCCTTTTTCCAACCCCATGGCTATGGCCCGATCCGCGTGATGGGCAGTGAACTGGCCTCCGTCTTTGCCCGGCACCTCAACCGCGACGATCATCTGATCCTGTGCGATCCGGTCTATTTTGGCGGCACGGTGGACAAGACATTGGGCAGCCAGTCGATCACTGATGCTGTGGTCGCTGCGGGCAAGCAGGCCGAATATATCCCCAGCCGTGAAGATTGCGGCAACCGGATTGTCGAACTGGCCCAACCGGGCGACCGCATCGTTATTATGGGCGCGCGCGACGACACGCTGAGCGCCTTTGCAGCCGATTTGCTGTCGCGGCTGGTAAAGGCGAGCGTCTGATACTTTGGACCGAATCGAGGGATAAGGGTTAATCGCTGCCTCCGTCGGTCGTTAATGCAGGCATGACGATCCAACCTGCCAATCTTGCTCGTACGCAGTCTGCAAGCGCTCCCAAATTCATGGAATGGTTGCTTCGACTGGCGCGGACCGATGAACCCGATCGCGACCGGACGGCGCTATCGGCAACTGAACGGTTCCGGATGCGCCACGGCGCGATGATTGAACAGATCGCCGACTTCCTGGCTGATGCCGGGCTTGATCCTATCCCTGATCATTATGAATTGGCGTGGCTTTACATCGCGGTCAGTTCAGCCATTCAGCGGCTGCATATTGATACCCACCTTCTGGAATTCGGCCGTATCGATCCGGTCGATGCCATCCGGCTGCTCGATGAAATCCGCACATCGATAAGCGAGCGCGAATTTTCAAAAATGGTCGAAGAGGCGAAGGACCGGATCGGCGAAGCACGCGCCACAACTGAACAATCCAGCCGCGACGCGGCCAGTTTCGGGGCCAATCTGGGTGTCTCGATTGTCGATCTTGAAGATCCGGCACGCAGCAAGGCGGCCGTGGTTCGCCTGCAAAAGCTGACCGCGGAGATGATGGAACGCGCGGCACGGGCCGAGGCCGAGTTGAAGGAACGTTCAAAAGTCATGGGCCATTTGCGCAGTCGGCTGGTGCAGACGCAGAAAATGGCGATGAGCGACCCTTTGACCGAACTTCCCAACCGGCGCGCCTTTGATATCAACCTGAAGGAGGCCGTCGAACTCGCGCGCAGTAAACACCATCCGTTGTGCGTGGGTTTTTGCGACATCGATCATTTCAAAGCGATCAACGACACGCATGGCCACGCGACCGGCGACAGGGTGATCCGTTTGGTCGCCGACGCATTGCGCAAGGTGACCGGGCCAAAAATCCACGTCGCACGCCATGGCGGTGAGGAATTCGCGCTGATTTTTCCCAATATCGGGGCAGAACAGGCGGCGCGCATGCTGGACAGGACGCGCGAGGCGTTGGTCGAACGGCATCTTCTGGCCCGTGACACACAAGCCGAAATCGGCTGTGTCAGCTTTTCGGGCGGCGTTGCCGAACTAAGGTCAGGCGAGAATATCTCCGCCCTGCTGATGCGCGCAGACCATGCGCTTTACCGGGCAAAGGAAAGCGGCCGAAACAAGGTCATCACTGCATCTTGACGGCGCGCTTGCGCCGACGTTGCGGCTTTGCCAATGAAGCGTGATGAGAAAAACCCTCCTTGCGCTGACCGCCCTCGGCCTTTCCGGATGCACCACTATGGGCGATACGGGCGCATCCGCCCCGGTCGACATCCGGATCATCGGCATCAATGATTTCCACGGCCATCTCGATCCACCGAAACAGGTGGTTGAAAAGACCCAAGCCGATGGCAGCAAACTGCGCATTCCCGCCGGCGGTGCGGCCTATCTGGCATCTGCAGTTGACGCGCTGAAAAGCGATGCCCCCAACCATGTCGTCGTGGCGGCAGGCGATCTTATCGGCGGAACTCCGCTTTCATCCTCGCTGTTTCTCGATGAGCCCGCGATCCTTGCGATGAACATGATCGGGGTGGAATTTAACGCCGCTGGCAACCATGAATTCGATCGCGGCACCGACGAATTGCTGCGCATGCAAAATGGCGGCTGTGAAAAACATACGACAGCCGAGCCATGCCGTGTCGACACCCCCTTTCCCGGCGCGCAATTCCGGATCCTTACAGCGAACACGTTCAAAGAGGGCAAAACGCTCCTCCCGGCTTATGGACTCAAGGATTTCGGCAGCGGGAAAGCAAAGGTCACTGTCGGCTTCATCGGCATGACGCTTGAAGGTACGGCCAATCTGGTTTCAGCCAGTCGGATTAAGGGCGTCCAATTTGCTGATGAGGCAGATACCGCCAATGCGCTCGTTCCGAAGCTGAAAGCTGCCGGGGCAGACGTGATCATTGTGCTTATCCATGAAGGTGTCACCAATCCGGGCGATTTCAACAATCCACGATGCGAAGGCCTGACCGGCGCGCTGATCCCCATTCTCGATCGGCTCGATCCGGCAATCGATGTCGTGGTTTCTGGCCATACGCACCAAGGCGGCCGGCTACTGTCGAAAAGCGCCCGCAATATTGTCGTGCAAAGCGAAGCCTTTACGGGTGCGCGCGGCGCCGTTCCGCTGGTAGACGCCTATCCCAAATTCGCCCCTCGTGCTGACGTTGCGGCGCTGGTTGCGCGCTACCGTGATGCAGCCAAGGCCGACGAAAGCCGTGTAATCGGCAGTCTTTCCGGCCCGGCAACGCGCGATGGCGGCAAGAATGGCGAAAGCCTGCTCGGCAATCTGATTGCCGACGCCCAGCTTGCGGCAACCGCAGTGCCGGAAAATGGCGGCGCGCAAATCGCCTTCATGAACCCCGGTGGCCTGCGCGCCGATGTGGTGCCGGGGGCTGACGGCAAGGTAACATTTGGTTCGATCTTCGCTGCCCAACCTTTCGGCAACATATTGGTCACCAAGACGATGACCGGACAGCAGATCCGTGCGCTATTGGAACAGCAGTTCAACGACGCCAATTGGCTACGCATCCTGTCGCCCTCCAACGGGTTCCGCTTTGGCTACGACTTGTCAAAACCGGTGGGTCAGCGCGTTGTTTTCGCGACGTTGAACGGCCAGCCGCTGGCCGATGCCACAAGCTACCGCGTCACGGTCAGCGACTTCCTGTCTAATGGCGGCGATGCCTTCACTCTGTTCAAGGATGGCAGTGACGCCATGGTCGGGCCGACCGATATCGAAGCCCTCACCGCCTGGCTTGTTACCGGAAGGGCGTTGCCGGCGATCGGCCGGGTGGAACGGATCAACGGCAACTGAAGCCGGAATTGCCTTGCATTCCAGCGCTAATCCGCCTAACTGCGCGCCTTCGACCGGGCTTTCCCGGCCGAAGTAAAGAAAGCCGGAGGGGCGACCGCATGGGGCGGCGTCAGCGATCGGCCAATGTAAGGAAACGCCCATGCCGTTGTACGAGCATGTTTTTTTGGCGCGCCAGGACCTGTCACAGGCCCAGGTAGACGCGCTGGCTGAAAATGCCACCAAGATCATCGAAGAGAATCAGGGCAAGGTCGTAAAGACCGAAACTTGGGGCCTTCGTAGCCTTGCCTACAAGATCCAGAAGAACCGCAAAGCGCATTTCGTCATGCTCGACGTCGAAGCATCAGGCCCGGCAATTGCCGAACTGGAGCGCCAGACTCGCATGAACGAAGACGTGATCCGGTACATGACTGTCCGCGTCGAAGAGCATGAAAATGGCCCGTCGGTGATGATGCGCAAGCAAGAACGCAGCGATCGTGGTGATCGTGGCGACCGCCCTGACCGTGGCGATCGCGCGCCCCGTCCCCGCCGCGAAGAGGAGATTTGATCCATGGCACGTCCGTTTTTCCGCCGTCGCAAATCCTGCCCCTTTTCGGGCAAGGAAGCCCCGCGCATCGATTATAAGGATGTCCGTCTGCTTCAGGGTTATATCTCTGAACGTGGCAAGATCGTCCCGTCGCGTATCACTGCCGTTTCGGCCAAAAAGCAGCGTGAGCTGAGCCAGGCGATCAAGCGCGCTCGGCACCTCGGCCTCATGCCCTATGTCGTCAAGTAAGGAGTAGAACCCATGGAAATCATCCTGCTTGAACGCGTGGAAAAGCTGGGCCACATCGGCGACGTCGTGAACGTCAAGGACGGCTATGCACGTAACTTCCTGCTTCCCAACAAGAAGGCACTGCGCGCCAACGAAGCCAACCGTAAGGTCTTCGAAGCCAACCGTGCGAAGATTGAAGCCGACAATGCCAACCGTCGCGGCGATGCCGAAAAGCATGCAGCCAATGTCGAAGGCAAGCAGATCGTCCTGATCCGCGCTGCTTCCAACACCGGCCAGCTTTACGGCTCGGTTTCGGTGAAGGACATTGTCGACGGCCTGAATGCACAGGACGCGAAGGTCGCAAAGGCAATGATCGTGCTCGAACGCCCGATCAAGACCCTTGGCGTTTTCGACGTCAAGGTCGTTCTGCATCCGGAAGTTTCGGTCAATGTCACCGTCAACGTCGCCCGTTCGGACGATGAAGCCGAACTGCAGAAGGACGGCGTCAACGTCATCGACCAGATGTTCGAAGACGAACAGGCTGAACTGGCTGCACAGGCAATCGAAATGGCTGAAGCTCGCGAAGCTGCTGCTGACGAAGCCGATGCTGCCGACGCTGCTCGTATCGAGAAGCTGAAGGAAGAACAGGCTGCCGCCAAGGCTGCCGAAGGTCTTTCGGCCGACGCCGACGAAGCCTGATCGCTTCCAAACGCACCAAAGGGCCGCCCCGTCGCAAGACCGGGCGGCCTTTTTGTTGGCGACAAGGGAAGCGGCTACCCGCGCGCTACCTTAATCCCGTCACAATGATAGCTAGTCTGGCAACCATGGTGCCAATATCTGGGTCAAGCCTGCTGGCAGCAACCATCGACTTCTAATCGATCGCTGCGCTCGGTTCCCCGCTCCATTCCCCTCACGCCCCGCACAATTGCTCCGCCAGCGCCTTGCCCATGTCCGCTTCGGGATAGACGACTTTCGACACCCCCAGCCGTTCGAGGATCAGGCCATGTTGGCGCGTTGAGGCCTTCGCCCAGATTTCGGCTATGCCCAGTTCCTGCAGCGCGAGCACCGATAGCACGCTACCCTCCAGGCTGGCGCCAATGGCGACCACGGCATAATCCACCTCATTGACGCCGAGCGCGCGCAGCGCCTCCGCATCGGTCGAATCCGCCTGCACAACATGCGGCAGATCGTCGGCCAGATGCTGGACGATATCGAGGCTCTCATCGATGCAGACGACCTCATGCCCCAGATCGTTGAGCCGCAGCGCCACAGCCTCGCCGAAACGGCCAAGGCCAATCACCGCGACATTCTTTTTCTCTGCCTTCTTTTTCTCTGCCTTTGCTTTTCTAGCCAACGAGCACATCCTCCTTCGGATAATGGTAACGGACCGGCTTTCGCCGGGAAGCGAGCGCCGCAAAGAGCGTGATCGGCCCGACCCGGCCGATAAACATCAGTGCGATCAGCAGATATTTGCCGGAATCCGTGAATTTGGCGGTCACCCCGGTGGACAGCCCAACCGTGGCAAAAGCCGATACCGCTTCAAACATCGCGTCGCGCGGCTTCAGATGCGGGGACAGCGCGACAAGCAAATAGCCAAGCCCCAGCACCAGCACAGCAGCAAAGGCGACCACTGAAATCGCGCGACGCTGATTATGGTCACCGATACGGCGGCCAAACGCCTCAACATCAGGCTTGCCGCGAATTTCCGACCAGACGATCAACAGGATGACGACCACCGTCGCCACCTTGACGCCGCCTGCCGTCCCCGCACTGCCGCCGCCAATGAACATCAGCATCGATGTGAGCATTAGCGACTGGTCGCTCAACGCGCCAATGTCGACGGTATTGAAACCGGCGGTGCGCGACGTAACCGACATGAACAGGCTGTTGAGAATATGGCCTGAAGCACCCATCGGTGCCATCGTCTGGCCATTGTTCCATTCAAGAATGATGAAGAGCAACGCGCCGACCACCAGCAGGAAGGCATAGCCGTAAAGCGTCAGCCTTCCGTGCAAGCTGATCCGTTTCCAGCCGCGCTGCGTCCACAGGTCGCGATAAACAGGATAGCCGATGCCGCCAGCGATGATCGCCAGCATGATCGGCGAAAGGAAGATCCAGTCCGACTGGAAGCCCATCAAATTGTCGCTCCACAAGGCAAAGCCGGCATTGTTGAAAGCAGAGACGGCGTGAAACAGCCCTTTCCAGGCCGCTTCGCCCAGCGGCAGGCCATGGCCGAGCCAGAGCCAGCCGGCGAGCCAAAGGGCAATGATTGCCTCGAAAGTGAAGGTGAATGTCGCAATCAGCTTGAGCAGCGGCCGCACATTGCCCGGTGTTATACCGCTATTTTCGGCCGCCAGCCCGCGGCGGATACCAAAGCCCATGGTCCGACTGAACAGGGCGACGATCAGCACCGACGCGCTCATTATCCCCAGCCCGCCCAGCTGGATCAGCAGCATGATCGTTAGTTCGCCCATCCACGACCAGTGATTTGGCACGTCGAGCGTCGATAGGCCGGTCACGCAGAGCGCGGAAATAGCTGTAAACCAGGCATCGACAAAGCGGGTTGCCTCGCCGGATTCGGTCGCGGCGGATCGCGAAAGGGCAAAGGCGCCGAGAAGCGATACGATGAAGAACAGCAACGGCACGATCTGCACCGGCCGGGCAAAGAGCAGGTTTACGAGACGATCGAGCGTACCGACCGCGAGGCGTCCAACCAATTGTTCGGGATGCAAATTCTGGTCGTTCAAGGCAGATCCCTCTGATGCGCGGTCTTTAACCGCTCTGCATCAGGAGGGGAAGCCTTCAATAACCCATCAGGCTCATCACTTCCCTGCGGCTGCTTTCATTTTCAAGGAAACAGCCATGTAGCTTCGATGTGACCATGTTGACGCCATGCACCTTTACGCCGCGCCCGGTCATACAGCCATGCTGCGCCTCCACCACGACAGCAACACCTTCGGGTTTCAGATGTTCCCAGATGCAATTGGCCACTTCGGCGGTCAGCCGTTCCTGCACCTGCAACCGGCGGGCAAAGCCGTGGAGCACGCGGGCCAGCTTGGAAATGCCTACAACCTTATCCGTCGGCATATAGGCGATCGACGCCTTGCCGATGATTGGCGCCATATGATGTTCGCAATGCGATTGGAACGGTATGTCCTTCAGCAGCACCAGTTCGTGATAACCGCCGACTTCCTGAAAAGTCCGCGACAGATGCTCCGCTGGATTTTCGGCATAACCGGCGCAATATTCGCGCCAAGCACGGCCGACGCGGCGCGGTGTATCGAGAAGGCCTTCGCGCGCCGGATCGTCCCCGGTCCAGCGGATCAGCGTCTTGATTGCATCCAGCACATCGTCAGGAACGACAACCTTGCCGCTGTCGTCAATCTCGTCATCATAATGGATATGTGCGATGGGAAACACCATTTCGGGCTTGTTCATTGGCCTGTCCTCAGGAAATTTTATTTCCCCGATGCTAGGCCCAACCCGCCTTTCCTTGCTATACGGCCAATAGCCTTTAGGGTTTTGTGCGCAAGACTTTCTGCTGCCGTCAATAGCCGATCAGGGTAACAGAAGCGTCGAACCAGAAGTTTTACGCGCTTGCAAGTCGACATGCGCCTGCGCCGCATCCTGCAAAGCATAACGCTGGTGGATGCTCACGCTGATTGCACCGCTCTCCAACATGTCGAACACGCGCTCCGCGCCTGCCTTGCGCTCGTCACGGTCGGCATAATAATGGAACAGCCCCGGACGCGTGACGAACAATCAGCCCTTGTTCGACAATTGCGCGAGTTCCACGCCGGTCACACCGCCGCTGGCATTGCCATAGCTGACCATCAGACCGCGTGGCGCGAGACTGTTGAGCGAAATCTCCCATGTATCATGGCCGATCCCGTCAAAGACGACCCGCACGCCC
>JAJTFR010000129.1 GCA_021298455.1 Sphingomonadales bacterium
GGAAAGATGCACCTCGATCACCGGCACCTTGATCGATTTAATGGCATCGTGCAGCGCAATCGAGGTGTGGGTATAGGCACCCGCGTTCAAAAGCACAGCTTTTGCGCCCACCGCCTGCGCTTCATGTAGCCAGTCGATCAGATGGCCTTCATGGTTCGATTGGCGAAAATCGATTTCCAGCCCCAGTGCCTGTGCCTGGTCGTCAAGACGGCCTGCAATATCGTCCAGCGTGTCTGTGCCGTAGATTTCCGGCTCTCGCGTTCCGAGAAGGTTGAGATTGGGGCCATTAAGAATATAGACCAGCGCTGTGTCGGACACGCGATTTTCCTCGGAGGTGCTTGCGTTGAAATATGGTTGGTCCCTATATGCCGCCTAAGTAAAAAGCGAGATGAAATGACTGAAGCCGCAACCCTTCCGATTCTGACGATCCAGCTCAATGGCGAACCCCGCCGTGCGGCTGCAGGCATGACAGTCGCCGATCTGGTCGATGAACTCGGGCTCAACCCGAAGAAGGTGGCCGTCGAACGCAATCTGGAGATTGTGCCGCGTTCAACATATCCGATGGTGGCGCTTGTTGACGGCGACCAATTGGAAATTGTCCATTTCGTTGGTGGCGGCTAAGGCGCATGGCCATGAGCAATAATGACAGTTGGACCGTTGCCGGTCGCACCTTCACTTCGCGCCTGATTGTCGGAACCGGCAAGTATAAGGATTTCGAACAGAACGCCGCGGCGCTTGTCGCTTCGGGGGCGGAAATCATCACCGTTGCTGTGCGGCGTGTGAACGTGTCCGATCCAAAGGCTCCGATGCTCACCGACTATATCGATCCTGCGAAATATACGTATCTGCCGAACACGGCCGGCTGTTTCACGGCGGAAGATGCGATCCGCACGCTGCGCCTTGCGCGTGAGGCCGGCGGCTGGGATTTGGTCAAGCTTGAAGTGCTTGGCGAAGCAAAGACGCTTTATCCCGATATGCGCGAAACGCTGCGCGCGACCGAGATTTTGGCGAAGGAGGGCTTCCTCCCGATGGTATATTGCGTCGATGATCCGATCGCTGCCAAGCAGTTGGAGGATGCCGGCGCAGTCGCTGTGATGCCTTTGGGCGCGCCGATCGGTTCGGGTCTGGGCATCCAGAACCGGGTCACAATTCGTCTGATTGTCGAAGGCGCCAAGGTGCCGGTGCTGGTTGATGCGGGCGTTGGCACGGCATCCGATGCGGCCGTCGGCATGGAACTGGGCTGTGACGGTATATTGATGAACACCGCGATTGCCGAAGCCAAGGATCCTGTTCGTATGGCGCGTGCGATGAAACTGGCGGTCGAGGGAGGTCGTGAGGCTTATCTGGCCGGTCGCATGGGACGGCGCATGTATGCCGATCCATCGAGCCCGCTTGCCGGTTTGATCTAAGCAAAGACGAACGACATCGTCAGGCCAACGTGCCGACAAACAGCCTGTATTGTGTTTCATCACCGGCCGACTGCTTTTGGTCTTGCCGTTGGTCGAATGGTAACCTGGCAGAACCTGCCGGTCGAAGCGCTGATGAAGCGCAGCACGAAGCTTGTCATATCAATGGGGCAGGCCGAATTTCGGAGCTCCCCAGCAGCAAAATGTCGGCCTGCACCTCTCCCAAGGGCCCGAAAAAACGAAAAGGGCCTGAACATGATAGGAGCCCTGATATGGCACAGTCCGATAAGTGGAAACAGGTGGCCATCGCCGCTGCAACTTTCATCTTCGCATCTTCCGCAAGCGCAGGCGAACGCCAGCGGTCGGTCGACCATAGTGATTTGGACCTTTCGACGCAGATGGGGCAGACGACGCTCAAAAAGCGCGTGAACAGTGCGGTTATCGGTGTTTGCGCATTCCCTTCGGCAAAGACGGCCGCTGAACGCAATGACCAAAAGCGTTGCGAAGCCCGTGCCCGCACCTCTGCAATGCGCCATGCTGCGGAAAAAATTGCCCGCAACGGTACGAGCATTAAGGTCGCATTCGATTAGCTATTGATGCAGCGCCTCCCTTTTTCTCAAGCAGAGATTGGGAGGCGTGCTTGCGCGGGCGGTTTATTTTCCGGCCAGCTTTTTCACTTCGGCCAGATATTTGCGGCCGATGCGCATAGCCTCCCCGTTTTTCAAAACAGCATGCCACACGCCGCCGCCTTCATGGCGCAGTCCGGTGATCAGATCATGCCGGACGATATGGCTGCGATGGATGCGCTGGAAACGGGCCGGATCCAGCCGCTGTTCAAGCGTCGAGATCGTCTGATGGAGTAGATAGCTGCGCCCGCCGGTGTGCAGCCGCATATAGTCCCGTTCCGCCTCGACCCGCTCGATGTCGGGCGCTGCAATGCGGATCAATTCGGATCGGTGCGATACCCAGAATTCGGAAGCATAACCGGATGCGCTTTCGCTCTCGGTTGAGGGCGTGGGTGCAGCCGTTTCGCTGTTTGCCGCTACCGCACGTGCGATGGCGCGCGACAGCCGGTCAGCGGCAACCGGTTTCAGCATATAGTCGATCACATCGAGGTCGAATGCCTCGACCGCAAAATTGTCAAATGCGGTGATAAAGATGATTGCGGGCTTCTTTTCCATTAACGCGACGGCTCGCGCCACGCTGATCCCGTCCATTTTCGGCATCCCAATGTCGAGCAGGATGAGATCGGGCGAAAGCGATTGGGCAAGGCGCAGCGCCGCGGCGCCATCGCCGGCAGTGCCGACAAGGTCGATCATGCTTTCGGCGGCGCACATTATCTGCAGCCGTTCAACGGCCAAGGGTTCATCATCGACAATGATCGTGCGCAACCGGTTCATGCGTTGAACTCCGTTGCTTCGACCGGGATATCGATACGTGCTTCATAACCGCCTGAGGCCGACGGTGCAGCCACCAGACGAGCGGCATTACCATAGCGCGCCTCCAGTCGGTCGCGTACATTCGCAAGGCCAATGCCCCCGCCATTACCATGCGCTTGCTGATCGATTTTGGGTAGCGCTTCACCATCGTCGCAAACGCGCAGCACTAAATGGCCTTTTTCGCATTCGGCGCTGATGCGGATGGTGACCGGGCGGGTCGAACGCGATACGCCATATTTGATCGCGTTTTCGACAAGAGGCTGGAGAATCAACGCCGGGACGCGGGCATTTTCCAGTTCTGCCGGCAACAGGATTTCGGTGCGCAGCCGTTCGGGAAAACGGATTTTCTCAATCGCGAGATATTGTTTCTGGAACTCGACCTCCTCGGTCAATGTCACCTCTTCCAACGGATCGCTGGAAAGGCTGGTCCGGTAAAAGGTCGAGAGGTTCTGGATCATTTCCTCGGCCTTGTCCTTTTCTCCCTTTATCACGAGGCTGGAGAGCGAATTCAGCGTGTTGAACAGGAAATGGGGGTTCACCTGATAGCGCAGCGACCGCAGTTCGGCATCCTGTGCGGCCTGTGCGTAACGCGATGCCGTGCGTTCGGCTTCGCGGATTTCGCGGGCATAGCCGATTGCCAGATACATGGCAGCCCAGGCAAGGATTGAGAAATAGCGCACAATCGCATTATCGATCATTTCCGGCCAAGGCGCTTTGCCAACGGCCTCGCGAACCTCGTCAATATGATCACGCAGGATTGAATCGTCGAAATAGCCCTGTGCTTCATACAAGTAGAAAACATAGTAATTGGCCCAAGCGATCGCTGCAGCGACGGGGATTGCCCCGATTGCGGCAACGCTGAATTTGACACTCAGTCGCTGATGATCGAACGCCCGCAGCACGAGATAGAGCAGCCAGGTCAGGATGATGCCGATCAGCGTTACTGCTGCCCGCCGCCACGCCAGTTCATCTTGTGCAGGGAAATCCAGGATCGCCGCCCGAAGCGATACGATCACCGAGTTTAGCACCCAGAAGCCGATGATCGTCACAAATGCCAGCCGGTGGCCGATCAAAGGCCCCTTATGCTGCACCGATCGCTGGATTGCCGCTCTCATGGTCCCTCTATAGGCGAAACAGGCCCGCCATGCCCCCCTTTGTGCAGGCACTTGTCGAATGACGGCGGACTTTGATCGAAGTCATGCAGCAAAATGGCCTATCTGTAAAAATGTTAACGGCCCGGTAACCATGTCGTGCCACTTTTCACCCTTGGCTGATACAGGGGGCCGAAATATGGGTGAACATGCTGGTAGCGCGTCGGGCAATCTGGCGCTTGCAGAAATCAGGGAATTTGCGAGTTTTTCGTCGGGCAGCCAGCGCTACATCCGACGCGCACTCGATGTGGCGTTCGACCGGAAGGACGCGGTTGAGCTTTGGTCGCGCGACGCGGTCGAGGCGGCGAGCATCAAGGCCCAATATCGTTTTTACGAACGCCTGCCTGCATTGCGGGCGCTCATTCCCGATAGCAGCGCGATCGAGGAAGCCGAGCCGTTCATGGCGACGCCGATCGAACGGCGCAAGAAATTGCTGCAGTCGATCAGCGAAGCTGTCGCCACTGCACCAGGTTGGTCGAGACGGGCGCCCCGCTTTTTCCCCGAATGGGTCGACAAGGTTGAAGTTGCCGTTGGCCGCTAATCACTCTTTGCGGCGATAGCGGAAATACCAGACTTCATGGCCATAGACGTTTCGGGCCTTGGCTTCGTAACGTGTTTCTGGCCAGCCGCCTGGGCGGACCCGGAAATCCGTGGATTTTTCGCATAGCCAGTCAAACTGGTGCCTATGTCTTTGCATCACCATCAGTGCATGGCGCAGATAGATGGCATGATCGGTGCCAAAGCGAAATTCTCCGCCGGGCCGCAATTTCGAGGCGATCAGTTTGACCGGCCCGTCATTCATCATCCGACGTTTGGCGTGCCTCGCCTTTGGCCAAGGGTCGGGATGCAGCAGATAGACAAAGCTGAGTGCGCCATCGGGGATGCGCGCCAGCACTTCAAGTGCGTCGCCCATATGAATGCGGATATTGGGCAGCGGCCCAAAGTCGTTATAGTTTTCGATCTGGCTCAGCGCTTGCGCCACGCCATTTTCAAAGGGCTCGCACCCGATAAAGCCATGGTCTGGCAGCATGTCGGCGCGATAGGCCATATGTTCGCCGCCGCCGAAGCCGATTTCAAAATGTAGTGGCCGCTCATATCCGAACAAGTTTTCGGCTGTGACGGTGCCTTCGTCGGGTACGGCGATCTGCGGCAGCAGATTGTCGATCAATTCCTGCTGGTGCGCGCGCAGCTTCTTGCCCTTTGACCGCCCGTATAGGCGGTTGAGGGTCGTGGGGTCTCCGGGTTTATGGGCTGTCATCCGGGTGCCGATAATCGCTTGCGTTCCTTGCGCAAGACTTTTGCAGAAAAAGGCAGCGCGCGGGCACTGCCTTTTTCAATTTTCTGTTTGTGTTTTTGGCTGTGAGGCCGTCCGGCTGGTTTACGCCAGCGCAGCCTTCAGTTTGTCGGCAAGGTCGGTGCGTTCCCAGGGGAAGGCATCGCCTCCAGCCTGACGACCGAAATGGCCATAGGCGGCGGTCTTGCGATAGATCGGCTTGTTAAGGCCCAGATGGGTGCGAATTCCCTTGGGCGTCAGGCGCACGAGCGCGGGGATCGCAGCCTCCAGTTTGCCTTCGTCAACGGTGCCGGTGCCGTGCAGGTCGACATAGACCGACAGCGGCTCGGCGACGCCAATCGCATAGGAAAGCTGGATCGTGCAACGCCGGGCAAGGCCGGCGGCGACGATATTCTTCGCCAGATAGCGGGTGATATAAGCGGCCGAGCGGTCGACCTTGGTCGGATCCTTGCCGCTGAACGCGCCGCCGCCATGCGGGGCTGCCCCGCCATAAGTGTCGACGATGATCTTGCGGCCGGTAAGACCGGCATCGCCATCGGGACCGCCGATTTCGAAACGGCCGGTAGGGTTGATGTGATAGACCGTGTTGGCCGTCAGCAATTCGGCAGGAAGCACATCGGCAATCACGCCCTTCACATAATCGCGAAGCTGATTGTACTTAGCCTCATCGCCTTCGCCGCCGTGCCAGAAATAGCCGGGTGCATGCTGGGTTGATACCACGATAGCGGTCGCCTCTACAGGGCGTTCATTGGCATAGCGCAGCGTGACCTGGCTTTTCGCGTCGGGTTCGAGGAACGGTGCCGCTCCAGACTTGCGATCGGCAGCCATGCGCTCAAGAATCTTGTGGCTGTAATCGAGCGTCGCCGGCATCAGGTCAGGGGTTTCGTCCGACGCATAGCCGAACATGATGCCCTGGTCGCCTGCACCCTCATCTTTATTTTCGCCAGCATCAACGCCCTGCGCAATATGTGCCGACTGGCCGTGGAGATTGTTTTCAAAGCGGAAACTCTCCCAGTGAAAGCCCGACTGTTCATAGCCAATATCCTTCACCGTGGCGCGCACTGCGGCCTCGATTTCTTCCTTGGCGCCGGGGGCCCATGCGCCGTTTTCGTATACGCCCTTGCAACGGATTTCTCCGGCCAGGACGACAAGCTGTGTCGTGGTTAGCGTTTCGCAGGCGATGCGTGCTTCGGGATCTTTGGAGAGGAAGAGGTCGACAATCGTGTCACTGATCTGGTCGGCAACCTTGTCAGGATGGCCTTCGGAAACGGATTCAGAGGTAAAGAGGAAAGAGTTACGCATGGTTGTTCCAGTTCGAGTTGCTGTATCTGCGTATAAAGAAATCTTTATATCGTTTGATCGCCCTAGCGCGAAAGGCGCGTCCTCGCAAGTGGCAACAGCGCGCAGACCAGTAACAGCAATGCAAAGCCGAGCGGCAGGATATTGCCGAAGCTCGCGAATAGTGTCGGCGATTTTGCCAATGGAAGCTGCGCGTCGATCCGGCCGGCGATGCCCGGCGGCAGGCTTTTGACGATCCGGCCATCAGCATCGATCACCGCACTAATCCCAGTCGGCGTCGAACGGACGACGGGCAGTCCCTCCTCAATTGCACGCAGCCGCGCTTGCGCCAGATGTTGCGGCGGGCCCCAATGTCCGAACCATGCGTCATTCGATGGATTGAAGATGAAGTCGGGGCGGTTGGCGTGATCGGTCACCTTGCCCGAAAAGATCATTTCATAGCAGATCTGCATGCCGACCTTCACCCGCCTGCCGTCGAACGGCAGGTCGAGCGTGCGCGGTCCAGGACCGGACCAGAAGTCGATCGTGCCGGGCACTAGCCGGGTTGCACCCAGCGGTTCAAGCAGCCAGCGCAGCGCCAGATATTCGCCAAAGGGGACAAGATGAGCCTTGTCATAATGACCGAGCAAATTGCCGGTGCCTGTAATTACATGCACGCTATTGCGCGCGCCGACGAGCTGGCCCTTGCTGTCAAATTCCAGGCGGTCAGCGCCGGTCAGCAGAATGTCGGCCGGGTTCATCAATTGCGACAACATCGTCCGCGCTCCGACCGCGCTTTCGCCCGGCTGGAACTGATAAAAGCGGAAGGGATAGCCTTCCTCCAACCGCCAGGGGATGGCAGCTTCGGGCCAGAGAATGAGGCGCGGGCGCGGCTGTTGCGGCAGGCTGCTCTCTGCAAGCCGCTGAAAATTCACCGCGTCATAGCCAGGCTTATACTTGTCGATCTGGCTAATGTTTGGCTGCACGATGGTCAGCGAAGTTGGCGAAGTCGGCGGCGCGTCTTTCGGTGCGGGCAACAAAAGGTTTGGAAATAATGCTGCACCGAGCAACGGCAGCGCGAAAATCGCGATGAAGCCGATGCCGACGATACTGCCCGATTGGAGCGGCGCGCCCGAACGCAACCCCCGTCCCATTGCGGTAAAGCCCATCAGCAACAGGCCAGCGGCCAGAACGAAAATGCCCGAGAAACCGTAAGTGCCGAACGTCGGCAGCCAGAATTGCGCGAACAGCGTATCAACCCATGCGGCGGCGATCGGGTTCCAGGCGAAGCCGGTAAAAACCCAACTGCGAAGCCACTCGGCGATGATCCAACAGCCCGCAAAAGCTAGGATTAAGGGCGTTCCGGCGGAGCTAGTCTGTGTAGGCGCCACGATCTTCGTGATCCGCCACGCACCCCAAGCTGCCAGTCCGGGATAGAGCGCCAGATACAGCGCCAGCAATGGCACAGCGAGCCAGCCAAGCCATGCGGGCATGTTTGCCTGATAGGTGAAGGCCGTGGCGATCCAGTTGTTGCCTATGGTGAAATGGCCCAGCCCGAACAGCCAGCCCAGCCAGAAGGCACGTCGCCCGCTATCTGCACGCGCAACGAGATGCATCAGCAACATGAGGCTGAGCAATGTCAGCGGCCAGAGATTAAGCGGTGCAAACCCCGTCGCCGAAATTCCGCCCATGACCAGCAGCGCCCAGCCGCCCCGTCGCTCTACCAATGCCAGCGCTTTATTCATCGTCTGCGGACATGGCGATCTGATGGTGCAAATGCAATCGACAGTTCGTGCCGATTTTGTTGCTTGCTGTTCAGACGCTCGCTGCTAGCAGTTGCGCCCATGAACGTCCCGATCCTGCTACTCGTCCTCGCAGCGGCTGCCCCGCCGGCCCCACTTGGGCCTATGACCCCGGCGACACCTATGACCGAGGTGCATAGGCAAGACATCGGCTGTGTGGCCCTGTTGGGGTTGGTTGCCGACCTGCAGCGGCGCGGTGCGCCCTATGCGGCGGACTATCCCGATGTCCGCGAAACCGGCAAGCGCTGGGCCGGAATTGTAGGCCAGCGGGTCATGAACGAAAGCGGTCAGCCACGTGAACTGGTTGCCATGGCGATCCAGCAATCGGTAACTGATTGGCAGGCGGAGATGACCCGAACCGCTGATGCGCGCTGGCTTGCCTCCCGGATCGAACAATGCCAGCAGCGCATGGCGGCCGATCTCGCCGCTGATCAACCATTGCCAAAGCCGGAAACCACCCAATGAGCCTGCGCCCTTTTCATCTTGCCTTTCCCGTTCATGATCTGGCCGCTGCGCGCAGCTTTTACAGCAATTTGCTCGGCTGCCGCGAAGGGCGTTCATCCGATCACTGGATAGACTTCGACCTTTATGGCCACCAGATTGTGGCGCATCTTGACCCTGCCATGGAGCCGCGGCCGGTGCATAATTCCGTGGACGGCCATGATGTGCCGGTACCGCATTTCGGGGTTGTCCTGACCATGCCGCAATGGGAAGACTTGGCGGGGCGGCTGAAAGCGGCAGGCATTGCTTTCGGCATTGAGCCCCACGTCCGCTTCAAGGGGCAGGTTGGCGAACAGGCGACGATGTTCTTCACCGATCCCAGCGGAAACGCGCTCGAATTCAAGGCTTTTGGCGACGACAGCCAGATTTTCGCGACTTGAACGGCACGCTGGTGCGGTCAACTCCGCTCGAACACCTGCTCTATGGTGGTAACGCCCGAGCATTTGTCTCCGGCCTTCTCTCCGCCGCCGCCGATAAGCGATATGGCGAGGATGCCACTGGCGACAAGGACAAGGAAACCGGCGGAGACCCATGCGAGGTAACGGTCGATAAACGCTTTGATCGGCGCGCCAAATTTCCAGAACAGCACGCCGACCAGAATGAACTGGAAACCGCGACTTAGGATGCTCGACCAGAGAAAGTCGAACAGCGGCATGTGAATGAACCCTGCGGTAAGCGTAAGCAGCTTGAACGGTATGGGCGTTGCCCCCTTGTGGTCTGATAGGCGAAATATCCGATAGCATAACCAAATAATCCGCCGAGCACTGAGGCAAGCGTGCAGATGATGCCGTAACGGATCGCCCGGTCTGGCCGGGCAAGGCACATCAGTCCGAGCAGTGGGTGCGGCGGGATGGGGAAAAAGCTCGATTCCACGAAGGAAAAAAAGAACAGCCAGCGTTCGGCGTGCGGATGCGCGGCCTTGTCGACCATCCAATCATATAATTTCTGCAGCATAAATTTTCCTGTTTCCCGGAGACTGCTTAGCCGAACCGGGAAAACAGGCAAGTGTGGAGGCGATATAACCAAATAGGATATTAATTGGGGCAATGTAATTCCATGTGGTGGCATCAGATCCTTCTTCCTCTCGTGCTTTTTCTGCGCACGTCAGTCAGCGATGATTGCGGATTATCAGTTGCAATACGAAACTTATATGGCAGACAGGGCCAAACGCATTGAAAGGATATATCGCATGATTCTGTATGGAGCCCCTCTGTCTCCCTTTGTCCGCAAGGTTTCGGCCTTTGCCGCAGAAAAGGGTGTCGAGCTGGAAAAGGTGGCTGTCGGGCTTGGTGATCCCAACCCGGATTTCCTGGCGTGCAGCCCGTTTCGTAAGATGCCGGGTTTTGCCGATGGCGATTTCCGCATCTCGGATTCAAGTGCTATCGTCACCTATCTGGAGGCGAAATTTCCCGAGCCCGCTTTAATCCCTGCTGACCCCGCAGATCGGGCGCGGACCATCTGGTTCGATGAATTTGCCGATACGATCCTTGCCCCGGCAGGCGGCAAGATTTTCTTCAACCGCATCGTCGCTCCCAAATTCATGGGTAAGGATGGTGATGAGGAAGCGGCCAAACAGGGCGAGGCCGAACTGCTGCCAATTTATGGCTATCTGGAGGGCGTCATCCCTGCGTCCAATTTTCTTGTCGCCGACCGGATTACCCTTGCTGACATTTCCGTCGCCGGGACCTGCGTCAACGCTGCACATTGTGGTGTGGTGCCCGATGCCGCGGCCTATCCGAAGTTGAGCGCCTATCTGGCTGCTATCCTTGGGCGCGCCAGTTTCGCAGCCGGCATTGGAAAAGAACGGCGGATGCTTGGCTTGGATTAACCTCATTTTCGCCTGAATATAACCAAATAGGAATTTTTATATTGACATTGTAACGCCAATATGGCAAATATTGCGATATTGGGAAAATGTGATTCGGGCCGGGGCGGTCTTCCATTTGGGGGAGCTGCCGCCGGCCCTTTTTGTTGCGTGAAAGGATTGGCGGATGGCTCTTGGAAAGATGGGGCAGGCAAGGGCACGGGCCTTTCCGCCTGCCGCGCAAAGGATGTTTCTGGCTCAGCTTGCACAAACGGCGAATGTTTCTGCGTCAGCACGTGCCGCCGGGGTCAGTACCGGGCCGGTATATGATCTGCGGCGCAAGTCGCCAGACTTTTGTGAAAAATGGCTCGCAGCATTGACAGAGGGCTATGCCCGGCTCGAAGCAAATCTTCTGGCAGAGGCACTTGCACCGCCTGCTTCCAATTTGAAGGACAGCACGCTGAAGCAAAAGCAGCTGAAGACGCGGATCGGCATGGCCTTGCACGCAGCCCATAAGGCAACGGTTCGCGGCACCCCGCAGGCACAGCTTCCATCGCGTTCGCGCGATCCGAAATCGGTACAGGCGCGGCTTGAGGCGCGCTTTGCCGCCATGCACAAAAGGTTGACCGATGAACTGCGGCCCGAACAGTGAGGCCGAACAAATCGCGAGCCTACCGCTTGAACAGCGGCTGGCATGGATGAAAGGGCAAAAGCAGGAAACGCTTTGGGAATATGAATATCGCTGGCGTTTCTGGGCGCGCGCCGATCAGCTTCCTCCGCAGGACGATTGGCGTACCTGGTTTGTCATGGCCGGGCGCGGTTTTGGAAAAACCCGCATGGCCGCAGAATATATCCGCGCCGCCGCGGAGGCAGACGGCAGTCTGCGGATCGCGCTGGTTGCGGCAACCTTGCATGAAGCGCGCACGATCATGGTAGAAGGCGAGAGCGGACTGCTTGCCATCGCGCCGGATGAGGATCGACCGACTTGGGAGCCATCGCTGAAACGCCTTGTTTGGCCGAACGGTGCCATTGCCCATGTTTTTGCAGCGTCTGAACCGGAGGCAATGCGCGGTCCTGAACATCATCTGGCTTGGGCAGACGAGATCGCCAAATGGGACAAGGGGATCGATGCTTGGGATAATCTGATGATGACGATGCGGTTGGGTGAAAATCCGCGCATCGTGGCGACCACAACGCCGCGCTCGGTCGCCCTGGTTCGCCGGTTGCTGCAGGAAAACGGTGTCACGATCACCCGGGGCGCCATGGCCGCCAACCGGTCAAATCTGCCCGACAATTTTCGGGCATCGATGCAGGAAATTTACGGCAGTTCCCGGATCGGGCGGCAGGAATTGCTCGGCGAGTATCTGGAGGATGCCGAAGACGCGCTTTGGACAAGGGATTTTATCGAACGGTGCCGCCAGCGCGCCGCGCCGGAAATGCGTCGTGTGGTCATCGGTGTCGATCCGCCCGCCAGTGCTGGCGGTGACGCATGCGGGGTCATCGCCGTGGGCAGGGGGGCAGACGGCAAGGCTTATGTGCTTGCCGATCACAGTGTGAAGGGCCGGTCACCGGAAGGCTGGGCGCGCGCGGTCGCCGCGGCCGCACTTGCCTGGGGCGCCGATCGAGTGGTGGCAGAGGCGAATAATGGCGGCGATATGGTGGTTTCCACCTTGCGTGCCGCCGATGTGGCGATGCCGGTGAAGAAAGTCTCGGCATCACGGGGCAAGGTTGCCCGTGCCGAACCGGTCGCCGCGCTTTATGAGGCAGGTAAGGCCTTTCATGCAGGCTGCTTTCCCGACCTTGAAGACGAACTGTGCGGCCTGATTTCGGGCGGCCGATATGAAGGGCCCGGCCGGTCGCCCGACCGCGCAGATGCCCTTGTCTGGGCGATGAGTGAATTGATGCTCAGCAAAAGCCGCAATGGGCCGCGGGTGCGGGTACTTTAGTCCATCACGTGGCATTCCGGTGAAAGCGGGAAGCCATTGTCTGGCATGGAGGTTTAGACCGATGCCTCAGACCATGGACCCCCGATCAAGTCGGGGGTGACAGTTTATTTTTTGGAAGGTTTGGAATGAAACTATTCGGCTGGAAATCGGCCGGGCGCGGGGTGCTGCGTCCGGCCAAAACGCATGTCTCGTTGATGCGCGCCTTTGCGGGTGGGGCGTTGGGCGAATGGCCACGATCCTATGAGGCGCAATTGCGTGAGGGCTATCTCAACAATGTCGTGGCGCAGCGCGCGGTGCGGCTTGTCGCCGAAGGGGTGGCCTCGGTTCCGCTTTCGACATCGGATGAGGCCGCGCTCGCACTGATCCAGACAACCAGCGGCGGTCAGTCGCTCCTTGAAACATTGGCCGCGCAACTGTTGCTGCACGGCAATGGTTATGTGCAATTGCTCAGCGCGCCCGATGGTGCATTGGCTGAACTTTATGCGCTTCGTCCCGAGCGGGTTTCGATCGAGGCTGACTCGCATGGTTGGCCTGCGGCCTTTCGCTACAAAGCGGGGGAGGCAGTCACACGGCTGGCATCGAACGAGCTGATCCATATCCGCAGCCACCACCCATTGGATGACCATTATGGGCTGGGCTGCCTCGGGGCCGCGTCCGGCGCGATTGCGATCCACAATGCCTCGACAAGCCGGAACAAGGCGCTGCTCGACAATGCGGCGCGGCCGTCGGGCGCGCTGGTGCATGAGGCGTCAGAGGCGCTTTCTAGCGAACAATTTGATCGACTGCGCGAGGAACTGGCGACGCAATTTTCGGGTCAGTCCAATGCTGGCAGGCCGATGCTGCTCGAAGGTGGCCTCAAATGGCAGCCGCTATCGCTGTCGCCCGCCGACATGGATTTTGCCACGCTGAAAGCGGCGGCAGCCCGCGAAATCGCGCTGGCCTTTGGTGTGCCGCCAATGCTTCTCGGCCTGCCGGGCGATGCGACCTATGCCAATTATCGGGAGGCGAACAAGGCCTTGTGGCGGCAGGCGATCCTGCCGCTGGCAGGCAAGATTTTGGACGCGCTGTCCGAAGGGTTGCGGCCCTGGTTTCCGGAGCTCAGCCTAAAGGTCAATGCCGACCAAGTGGCGGCACTAAGCGAAGATCGCGAGAGGCTGTGGGCACAGGTCAGTGCAGCGGATTTTCTGACGCCTGATGAGAAGCGCTCAATTGTGGGGATATCCTGATGACCGTTGAAACCGAAACCTTGTTGTTGCTGGAAAAGGCATCGGAACAAGGTGCAGTCCGTGCCCTTGCGCATCTGGGCCTTGCCGATGAAAGCGCGGCAAAGGACATGGCCGACCTGCGAGAACTGCTCTCCGCCTGGCGCGACGCCAAACGCTCTGCCCGAAAGGCAGTGATTGAATGGCTGGTGCGCGGCTGTTTGGCCGTGTTGCTGATCGGGCTGGCGGTGAAGCTGGGCTTAGGCACGCTGGTGATCAAATGAATGTCGGCGACCTGCAGCCACGCCGCTTCGCTGGCTATGCCGCCATTTTCGATCATCCCGACCGGGGCGGCGATATAGTGCGCAAGGGAGCGTTCGGGCACGCCGCCAAGGCTGGGCTGCCGTTGCTCTGGCAGCATGATCGGGCCCGACGGATCGGTTTTATCGAACGGCTTGAAGAAGATGATCGCGGCCTTCGCGTCGTCGCCACGATGGATGCAGACGCACCACCCGTCGCAGACGGGGCGGGGCTTTCCTTCGGCTACCGCGTGCGCGCCGCCGGGACAGTAAAAAAGGCGAATGGAACATATCGCGAGCTTACCGACCTCGACCTGATCGAGGTTTCGATCGTCAACCATCCCATGCAGCCGCTTGCGCGGGTGCTCAAGACATCCCCCCTCCCGCAAGCGGGCGGCGGATTCATCCAAGGAGAAACAGATGGATTATGAAGTGAAAGCCGACCCGCTTGAGGCGGCATTTGATGCGGCGGCGATTGCGCCGGCCGTGGTGCGTCCGCCGCTTTCGGGCGCGACTATTGCCGATCCTGCACGGGCGGCCTTTGTTGACGGTTTTCTGCGTCTTGGTCGTGAGGTCGAACTGAAAAGCTTTGCGGGCAATGTGGCTGCTGATGGCGGCTTTGCCGTGCCGCGGGAGATTGACGAGATTATCGACAAGACCCTTAAGGCAGCATCGCCCATTCGCAGCGTCGCCAATGTCGTGCGCGTCGGGTCGGCCGGCTATCGCAAGCTGGTGACGACCAATGGTGTGGCGTCGGGCTAGGCCTCCGAAGTGGCAGCACGGCCAACCACCAACACGCCGACATTCAACGAAATCGTGCCCAGCTTTGGCGAACTTTATGCCAATCCGGCAGCGACGCAGGCTATGCTCGACGATGCGCAATTTGATGTCGAAGCCTGGCTGGCGGAT
>JAJTFR010000130.1 GCA_021298455.1 Sphingomonadales bacterium
ATGAATATCCCAGCTTTCAAAATGTTCGAGCGGGCCTGCGTTCATCATGATGAGCGGCGGATGGATGATGCCGCCCGCATTCATCAGCGCGCCTGACAGTGCGTCCTCAATCGGGCGGATCGCGGGATAGACCTCAGCAAGTTTGGCCAAGGCTGTCGAGCTGTTTTTCGCCGGCAGGCAGCCGGTCGGCAAATGCTTCCCATAGCCCGATACCACGACATAATTGGGTCCGTGTTTGCGGGCGAGATAGGGCAGCGTTCCGGTTTCGCAAAAGGTGACATCGGCATTATTGCCCGCATCGCGCGCCGCCTTAAGGTAGATATAGCTGCCAAAGGTGCCGGGCGGCAAAAAAACCACCTGTCCATCCTGCCAATAGGGTGCGCAATTCTTGGCAAGCGATTCCTGGGTTGTGGCAGGTAATGGAATGACAATGACGCCTGCACCATCAATGGCACTTCCGAGATCAGTGGTCGGCGTGGCGACAGCGACGTCCCGCTCGCCCCGAAAATCCTTTACCCGGATAACACCGCTTTCGAGGACAGGCGCAAGCCCATCGGCATCGCGCCGCCAAAACCGGACGGTGTGGCCATTTTCCGAAAGTTCGGCCGCAGCTGCATAGCAGCCATGCCCCCCACCCAATACCGCGACTTCCATTCACATTCTCCCGCGCTTGTTGCAGGAAGTGCATAGCGCAGCGAAGGAAGACGCGATTATTGACCCACGACTAATAGCTTTGCGATGATGACCGGATCAGCCGCTCAAGCCGAAATAGTTCTGGAACAGCCCTGATGGATCATACTTCGCGCGGACCTGCGCAATTTTCTTCCAGTCCTCGTCGGAATAGCAACTTTGGACCTTGGCAGGATCACTTTCCGCATCGATTTCGTTGATATATCGGCCCGCTGCATAGGGCGCGAGCGCCTTCGAGGTCTCCCGTAACCATCCTATCGCCTTTTCGCCTTCGGCAGATGACGAGCCGACCGAATAGAGGCCTACATATAGGCTGCCATGCGCCCGTGCCGCGGCATTGGCCGGATGCGGTCGTTTGCCCAGCGGCGACATGACGACATGGCAAGCCGGTGTCGGTGCTTTGACAAACTCATTGGCCAGCACCGCAAGCGCCTTTTCTGGCTGGCTGGTCCAGATGCTGTCGACACCGAAATGGCCATAATTTAGCGGGTTGCGAAAATCGAGCGTGCCATAAAAACTTTGCTCGAACGTCCAGTCTTCTTTTTCGATCTTGAAGCCTGCTTTGGCTACAAATGGATCGGCTCCGATTGCGTCCAGTTGGGCTGTCGCCACCGCTGCATTGTCGACGAAAAGATTGAAGCGCACGATGCAGACTTTTGCCTGTTCATTGGGCGTTCCCGGCGGCGCGCCG
The DNA here is from genome assembly GCA_021298455.1 of Sphingomonadales bacterium. Taxonomy (GTDB): domain Bacteria; phylum Pseudomonadota; class Alphaproteobacteria; order Sphingomonadales; family Sphingomonadaceae; genus Sphingorhabdus_B; species Sphingorhabdus_B rara. The sequence goes on from JAJTFR010000130.1 coordinate 1,382, forward strand.
GGATTATGGCCCAGGATGATCAGCGGTTCACAATTGCTGAGTTTGCCGGATTTGGAGAGGCTTTCGACCCAAGCCAATGCCGCCGGTGTTTCGGCGATTGGAAAGAAAAAGGTGCTGGCCTTCAGATATTTCGGCAATGGATAGGTCTTGACCTTGAAGCGGGTGACAATCGCCGGAAAACCATTACCCGCACCGCGCAACGCCCAAGCCAAATCTGGCTCGTTACGGTCGTCGATCATTTTAATCTTGCCGTCCGCCGTCACCACTTCGGCTGCGAGGATCGAATGTGCGGAGAGCCCACCCCAATTGTCCCAGTTGAGTCCTACGCCGCCGCCTAGCAGAAAGCCGCCCATACCTACCGACGCGCAATGTGCAGCTGGAAAAGCTCTGCCACCTTTTGCGAGTTCCAGCATGATATCCCGGCTCCAGACGCTGGGCTCAATCCATGCCGCCAACCCGTCGTCGACCAACTCAACCTTGCGGAAATTCCACATGTCTATCAGCATGCCATCATCACGCAGGAAATTGCCCCAGATGTGGTGGCCCGATGACTTGACCGAAATTTTCAGGTTATTGGCGCGTGCATATTGCACAGCTGCGGCAACAGCCGCCGTGCTATTGGGCCGCACAATCAACGACGGCTTCCGGTCGGGCTTGCGGCTTTGCCAGATAACGCCCGTTCTCCATTGCTCGAATTCCGGTGCGTCGCGCGTCACGACGCGCCCGTCAAGCGCAAGCACGGGGAGGTTTCGACCGCAAGCGGTGAGGCCGAACGACGACGCCAGCGCGATGGTTGCAGAGCCAAGCATAAGCTGCCGCCTGTCCAGTTGAATGCCCGTTTCTGCCATCACGCTCTCCCTTTTCGGCATCCCTGTCTATGACAGCTGGAAGATGTTGTCCTATTATCAATCCAGCACGATGTTATGCGCAATGGAATAATCAATCGGCCATTCGCGCATAGGCAAAATGCTGATGATAGAGGGATAAGCAGCTATCATATGGGGAGAGTGGCTATGCACGGCCGGATTTTTGCAGTGGCTTTGGCTTTGTGGCGCTGCATAATTTCCTGCCTGCGATGCATGCGGGTGTCGCCAGGGCAGGCCGAATCTTTCCCGATCGCAATCGGCTGATGCAATTTGAGCGGAATCGATCTGGTCACCAGTTCGAGGCCAGAACCTAGATCACCGCCTCTTAACAGACAGGTGCAGGTGACCATTCAGAGAATTACGAGGAGAGTTAGATGGATGGCATATTTGACTATATCGTGGTGGGTGGCGGATCTTCCGGTTGCCTTCTGGCGGCGCGCCTGTCGGAATCGCCCGCAAACAAGGTTTTGCTAATCGAGGCTGGCCGAAATGATAACAACCCGTACATCCACATCCCGGCCACGTTCGTAAAGGTTTTGTTGGGCGCACGCGACGCGCAAACCTATACTTCGGTACCCGAAAAATCGCTCAACGGGCGCTCGTTCGCGTTGTGGCAAGGCCATGTTATCGGCGGCGGAAGCTCTGTCAACGCCATGCTCTACATCCGTGGACAAGCTGAGGACTACAACAGATGGGCGCAGATGGGATGCACCGGCTGGTCGTATGACGAGGTGCTTGCCGAATTCCGAAAGTTCGAGGGCAACGAGCGGCTGAATGATGCATTTCACGGCACTGACGGAGAATTGAAGGTCTCCGATCCGCGGTTTCGGCATCCGCTCTCGCAAGCATTTGTCAACGCGGCGCAGGAGGCGGGTATTTGCTCGACGGACGACTTCAACGGTGCACATCAAGAGGGGGTCGGATTTTATCAAACGACAACATATCGTGGGCGGCGCTGTAGTTCGGCTGTAGCATTTCTCAACAAGGCGCGAAAACGGAGCAACTTGGCCATTGTGACCGACTCAAGGGTCGCCCGAATCCTTTTTTCCGGAACACGCGCCACGGGTGTCGAGCTGCTCGACGGCAGGGCCTTCGCCTGCGCTGGGGAAGTCGTCCTTACGGCCGGCACTCTATCCACCCCCAAGATACTGCAGCTCTCCGGTGTAGGTAACGCTGCTGAGTTGCGAGAGCATGGAATTGCCGTGATTGCCGATGTGCCCGGCGTTGGCGAGAACTTTCAAGACCATGTCGAAGCTGCCGTGCAGGGCCGAGCGAGGGATCCGATTTCCTTGCGAGGTGAGGATTCCTTGTTTCGGGGCGCTCGCCACATGTTGCGCTATATGCTGACCAGACGAGGTTTACTCAGTTCCAACGTGATAGAGTCGGGGGCATTCGTGGACACCGCGGGAACAGGCCTCCCAGACGTGCAGTTTCATGTTACGCCGGCGATTACATCAATCGGAGGCGCGGCACCGCAAGCAATCCACGGCATTAGCGTTAATCCATGCCTTTTGCGGCCTATGTCACGCGGTTCAGTGAAGCTGCGCTCTGCAGATCCGCGGGAGCCGGGTCTGTTCGTGTCAAACGCGCTGCAGAACCCAGAAGACGTCGAGACGCTTGTACGTGGGATCCGGTTGGGAATGCGAATCCTCGAAGCACCTGCCCTGGCGAGGTTGCTAGACGGGCGCGTGACCCCAACAGACGTCGATGCTCAGGAAGACGACGCTCTGCGTCAATATGCGCGCAACGTTGCAAAGACGGTCTACCACCCCGCCGGAACGTGCCGAATGGGGCCGGAAGGCGACGCGCTTGCAGTAGTCGATCCAAAGCTCAAGCTTCGCGGTGTAGGAAATGTCCGGATTGCCGATGCCTCGGTCATGCCCACATTGGTTTCAGGGAATACTAATGCGCCAACCATGATGATCGCTCATCGGGCAGCGGAGTTCATCCTTCGCGGCTGAGTGTGCGAGGCGCAGCCGTGAGGTTGACCAAAGCCTCCACGGCGCTTCCCGAACCAGCCATTGTTCGTCCAAATGGTGAAGGCCAACCTGCGCCCGCTGCCTACCCCGCGGATAGGGAAATCGCTGGCCCTGATGCTGTCAGATGGCCGGGTCCTGGTTAGTCCATCAAACTCTCCCAAAGTGTGTCTGGCACCTGCCTGATCCATAGGCCTTGTTCAGCGGCAAGACTTGTTCACTCCTTTGCTCATCCCATGCGCTCGCGAATAACAATGCAGCGTGAATCAATAGGCGCGACGCTCCAAAGGGTGCTAGATCTTATATCAGACAAAGTTGGAGGGATGAGAATGAAGCCTGCCTTATTGGGATGCCTGATCGTGCTGGCGAGCTGCACTCAAACCGTAAAGAACACCGCCAAGCCGGCTGATTTGTTCCAACTTCAGCAGCGGGTCGACGCGGACTATATCGCGCCGTTTAAGGCCGGAGATGTCGAGCGTTGGCTGATGGTCTTCACCGATGATGTAGTCGGCCTGCACAACCGCATGCCAGCGATGGAGGGCAAGGAAGGGCTGCGCGGTTTTGGCAGTTTTGTTGCCCAAAACCTCACGGTTCCGGAAATGTCGGTAAACCTGACGGGGATCCGCCAGGAAGGCGATCTAGCCTATACCTGGGGCACCTATCGCAGCCGCCTGTTGATGCGCGCGAGCGGCGAGTCGCTGCCGGGGCATCGCGGCGAAGGCAAGGTGCTGTTCGTGTGGAAGCGGCAGCCAGACGGCACGTGGAAGATCGCGGTTGATATGGGCAATGATTTGCCGGCACCTGGCGGAGCATGACTGCGCGTTCGATCCTGATTACCGGTGTTTCCAGCGGTATCGGTGCGGCGACGGCGGAACATCTGCTCGGCAACCGCTGGCGGGTTCTCGGGACGGTGCGAAGGCCTGAGGACGCTCAAGGCCTGGCGGACCGCTGGGGAGATCTGTTCAGCCCGATCCTGCTCGATGTGACCGACCAGTCGCGGATTGCGCAATTGCCCCATGAGGTCACGCAGTTGCTCGACGGTAAGCCGCTAGACGCAATTTGCAACAATGCCGGAACCAGCATGCCAGCGGCAACGGTTTACCAATCTGTTGCCGGGTTTCGGGATGCGATCGAGCTTAACCTGATCGCGCCTTTTGCGATCACCCGCGCGCTATTTCCCCTGCTGCGCCGTCCGGGTGGACGGATCATCTTCATCGGTTCGCTCGCCGGGGTCGATCCCTTGCCCTTCTGCGGCGCCTATTCGGCGGCCGAGCATGGAATCGAAGGGCTGGCGGGAAGCTTGCGG
>JAJTFR010000131.1 GCA_021298455.1 Sphingomonadales bacterium
CATATATGGCGGCGCGCCAATTGCCATTCCGCGTCTTGTTGAAGCCATCGAGCTATTCGGACCATTGTTCATGCAACTCTATGGTCAGACCGAGGCACCAACCTGCATTGCTTATCTGGCCCGGGACCAGCATATGCTGGATCGGCCCGATCGGTTGGGCTCCTGTGGAGTGCCGCTGGCCAGTGTGGATATCCAACTTGTTGATGCAGATGGCGCGCCCGTCCCTACAGGCGAATGCGGGGAGATATGTGTCCGCGGCGCCTTTGTCATGCAGGGTTACTGGCGGCGTGAAGGAGACACTGCCGAAGCGATGCGTGATGGCTGGCTTCGAACCGGCGACGTAGGTCGTTTTGATGAAGACGGCTACCTAAGCATCGTCGATCGCACCAAGGACATGATCATCACGGGCGGCTTCAATGTCTACCCGAACGAGATTGAGCAGGTCATCGCCAATATCCCGGGTGTTCTGGCCTGCGGCGTGGTAGGCATCGACGATCCGCATTGGGGCGAGGCCGTTACGGCATTCATTGTCCCCAATGACCCAACCAATCCGCCTGATCCAGCCCAGATCATGCGTGTTGTCAGGGAGCGCCGAGGTCCAGCCGCCGTTCCCAAGCGCATTAAATTCATCGATGCCCTGCCGGTCACGCCGATCGGCAAGATCGACAAGAAGGTGCTGCGGCGATTGCCTCTGGCAACCGTGGAGGAGCATTCGTGACGACCTCGCCAAAAACCGGATTGACCGTCTCCACTCGAGCAGGCTGGTGGGCGGCGGCGCTGTTCACCGTCGCCGCAATGGTCTCCTATACTGACCGCTTCATACTTTCGCTGCTCGTTGACCCGATCGAACGTGAACTTGGCATTAGCGATGCTCAGTTCAGCATCATTGTGGGTGCAGCGTTCGCAGTCTTTTATACCGGCATGGGTGTTGCCGCGGGTTGGCTGGCAGACCGCCACAACCGCAAACGCATGATCATTATCGGAATACTGATCTGGAGTGTCGCCACGATTGCAACTGGCTTCGCCGAAAATTTCAACACAATGGTCATATTGCGCATTGTTGTCGGCACAGGCGAGGCAATGCTTATGCCGGCCGCGGTGTCGATACTCGCCGATATGTTCCCGCCGGAGCGACGGAGCATGCCGCTGGCGCTGCTAATGCTGGGCATGATCGCCGGCAATGGATTTGCGTTCCTGTTAGGTGGAGCACTGGTAGAACTGGTCAGTCACCAGGCATTCAGCGGACTGCCTGTGCTTGGTGACCTTTCTGGGTGGCGCGTCGTCATGGTGATTGCTGGCACGCCAGGAATCTTCCTTGCCGCAGCGATGGTTTCCATCCGAGAACCCCTGCGTACTGTTAGCCGACCACCGAACTCGCTGGCAGAGCCGCTGGCGTGGCTTTGGCAGCATCGCAGGCAGCTGGCCCCTATCTATCTGGGATGCGCGGCCCTCTCGCTCGGCGATTTCGCGTTGGTCAGCTGGGCGCCTTCGCTGATGATCCGCAGCTATGGTGTCTCGACCTCCTCTACCGGCTTCATCTTTGGTATGCTTGCCATCCTTGCCGGATCGCTAAGCGCTCTAGCCGGGGGGGCTGTCGCCGGTCGACTGAGAGCAACAGCCAAGGGAGACCGCCGACCTGCCGCGATTATCGCCGCAACGATCGTGGGATTGGCCGGTACCGGTCTGCTACTTGTTCCAAGCGCTTTCGGTGTCATCGGCGCGATCTCGGTCTGGGGTTTCTCGAGTGCCTTTGCCCAAACTGTTTCATTGCCTCTGTTTCAGGAACGTCTGATCGACGAGGTACGGGGAATTGGCTCATCATTAGGCGGTGTGTTCAATATCATGCTGGGGCTCAGCATCGGCCCAATCCTGGTTCCCGTTTTCAAGGACACGGGCATGGCACTAGCCCCGGCCTTACTCATGGCAATGGCAATCGCCGGCATGCTTGCGGTGGCTCTGTTTGCAATGCTTTTGGTCCGCCTCCCGGTCACAACCGCCAAACCGATCTCATAATGGATCCGCGCATGTCACACGAAAAGTCGATCCCGCTTCTGGACCCGGTCATTCGCCAGCTGGAGCGATTCAACGCCCATGATGCCGAAGGCTTTGCTGCCTGTTACACAAGCGATGCGCGTTTCGAACAATTGACCGGCCCCCCGGTGGCCGTGGGCCGTACCGAGATTGTGCAGGTCTATACTCAGTTGTTTTCCAGGGTCCCCAATCTAAGGATGGAGCTCATCGGGCGGATGATCCGCGACAACTATGTCGTTGATCATGAACTTGGTGAAGGTGATCCAACGCGTGGTCCGGATGGTCGCTTTGAAACCATAGTTGCCTATCGTGTCGCAGGGGATTGCATCGATCGGGTCTGGTTCATCCGTTAGGTTGGTAAATCGACAGGCTCGAAGGGCCACATCGGCCGGGAGCGCTTGTGATATTGTCGGTTGGACGGCTGCTGGCTCGAAGCGACGTAAATAACACTGCGCCCCATTTCACCGAAACCGATCCTCCACTGCTCGGACGACTTTACGGCAACATAGCGCTTTTCGGCAGGTTCGACACCGACCGCCCGGAACATCTCGGGGCCATAGCACTGGTCGCGAATTTCGCTAACGATGATGTCGAGACCGGCAGCACTGATGCAAGCGACGCGCCCCAGAGGCGGCCGAGAGCCTAGAAGGTTTTGCGTGACGTTTTCGGCAAGCCCTGTGATTTTGCCGCGAACGTCGAGGGGCGGCCCGGATGCCTCGCCGACCTTGCCGCCAACGCGAAGCGAAAAATCGGCACCAAGGCCCGCTTCAAAGCCCAAACGTACTGCGAGGGGATCCCATATCGGACCAATGCATGCGGGGGTAAGTCCATTGTCCAGCATCGCCCGGGCCAATGCCATATTGTCACCGGAAGCCCCTCCCCCGGGGTTGTCGGAACTATCGACCAGAATTACGGGAAAAGCAGTCGCAGCCTTGGCGAGCTTGATGTCATCCGCAAAGGTTCGCCCTGTCCCATTGCCTTTCATGACCTCGGCCATGGCTTGATAGCGTCGACCGAAATCTTGCGCGATCGACGCAGCGGCTGTCTGGTCATTATTGGTATATATGAGCACTTTCGACCCCATTCGCGCTACATCACCGGCGCGGAAACCTTGGATCAGTGAGCCGGAGAGGACTTCCCCTTGCCGCTCGCGCTCGATCAGGTCTGCGACCAATTCCTTCATCGGTGACGACTGCGTCGTCAATCCGCCGACCATCCGACAATCAAACAGGCTCGGAGTCGGTCTGATCTCGCCCTCGCGGATTCTATCGAGCAAATTTAGAAGATCGCGCGCGCGCTCGACGTAGTCGATGTGCGGATAGTATTTGAACGCAACAAGGACATCGGCAGCGCTGACCATTCGCTGCGATAAGTGAGCGTGAAGATCAAGCTCGGCTCCAAGCGGAACATCGGGGCCAACAATCGCCCGGGCACGTTCGAGAAGGTCCGCCTCGCACTCGTCCTCACCGAAGGCAAGCATCGCACCATGGAAACCGAAGGCGACGATGTCGACCGGCATTGCACGCTGAAGCTGATCGAGAATCTCGTCGCGCAGCATCTGGTAGGCCCGCGCGGTGACCGGCCCACCCGGCATGGCGAACGCACAGGTTCCCTCGATGACTTCGTAACGTCCATCGCGGCCTCGCTCTCGGGCAGCCCAGAGCGGTCCGGTCGCTTCGGTTGCAAAATCCGGGTGCTCTCCGGGGCGCCAGAGCATCGTTGCCCTGAATGCATCAAGGCCAGTCGGCAGTGGCGAGAATGAATTCGTCTCGGTGCCGAAGGTCGCCACAAACACGCGCAACCGTCGGCCCAGCAAGGTTGCACCTGTCGCCTTCGATCCAGCCATCGACAAAATGCCTCCCATCAATGTTCGACGATCAAACATAACACCAGTCTTTGGTTTGCTGTTGTCCCCACCAAGCCGCTGCATCTCCATCCCATAGATCAACCGAACGGACAGTCAATTCTTGTTGACCGTCTCGGATCGATCTGAAATGTTCTGCTGACGGAACGGGAGAATTGAACCATGCGGGAGTTTGTCAAACAGCGACCTTTGCTCTGCTTCTATGTGTTGGCGATCCTGATCGCTCTCGCGGCCCATGCGCTACGCGCAATGAGCCCGACTCCGCTCGGCCCGATGTTCAAGATGCTGCAGGAGACGCACGCTCACCTCAACATTATTACCGCTGTCAGGTCTACGTTCGAGTATCCGGGGGCCTATACGCTTTTGCTGTTTCCGGCCGCCCCAATGTTCGCGGCTCTGATCGTAACAGGTATCGGCTATGGGCGCGCAGGATTTCGTGAACTGCTCAGCCGCTGCGCACCGTGGCGATCGCCTGTTTCCTGGCGTCAGGGCGTTACTGTCATAGCCGTATGTTTCCTTGCGTTCTTCGCGCTCACAGGAATTATGTGGGTTCAGACATACCTCTACGCTCCGTCTGGTACGCTTGATCGCACCTTCCTGCGCTATGGGTCAGATCCGCTCACCATTTATGCGATGCTGGCAGCATCGCTGCTACTAAGCCCTGGCCCGCTGCTCGAAGAACTGGGCTGGCGCGGCTTTGCGCTGCCGCAACTCCTCAAGAAGTTTGACCCCCTGACCGCAGCGGTGATCCTCGGCATAATGTGGTGGGCTTGGCATTTGCCGCGCGACCTGCCGACACTGTTCTCCGGCGATCCTGGCGCGGCCTGGGGCGTTATTGTCAAGCAATTCGTTATCGCTCCGGGGTTCATTGCCGGCACCATCATCGCTGTCTTCGTGTGCAACAAGCTCGGTGGATCGATGTGGGGTGGCGTGCTCATTCACGCGATCCATAACGAACTGGGCGTAAACGTCACTGCCGAATGGGCCCCAACGGTTGCAGGGCTCGGGTGGCGCCCTTGGGATTTCATCGAATTCGCCGTGGCCATTGGGCTCGTCCTTATTTGTGGAAGGAGCCTTGGTGCCGCGTCTCCTGACAACGCGCGATTGGCCTGGGGCAACGTGCCGCCAAAGCTGTCGGGCGGAGCGGCTGACAAGTCCGGCGCGAACGCGTGAGCGTCATGTCCCGGTGGCTTCCGAAAACATTTCGGGATCACCCAGCGGTCTTACTGCTGGCTGCGACGGAAATGTGGGAGGCCTTCTCCTATGTCGGGCTCAGAACCGTACTGGTCTACTACCTTACGCAGGACCTGGGCTATTCGACCGAGGACGCCTCACTTATCTATGGGACGTTCCTCGGCGTAGCCTATGTAACACCAATCCTGGGTGGGTGGATCGCCGATAGGTTTATTGGCCGATCCGCGGCAATTGTCGGTGGCGCATTGCTGAAGATGGCCGGGTACATCGGCCTTATG
>JAJTFR010000132.1 GCA_021298455.1 Sphingomonadales bacterium
CATTTGCTGCCTTGCGCTCGGCGTCGAAATAGGCGTCGGTCATGAAGTCGCCCAGCCGGTCGGCATAGCGCATGTCGCCGCGGAACAGCGCGTTCAACGGGTTCCGCTTGAGGCTCGCCTCATCGTCATCGGCAAAGACCTTGGCAAGCTTCTCACCCTCGGTCAGCTGCGCGGCTTCGGCCTTGATCGTATCCTGCGCCATGGCCGGCGCGGCGACAGGGACAGCGAGCGCGACAAGCGCCACGGAAAGCAGAAATTTCGGGGTCAATTTCATGGCAAATGCTCCTTGGGCGGCAACTATGCCGCAATGATGTATGTGCAATGTCGCGCCAGAGGCGGAACGTTGGAACAAGTCAGTTTCGACAGAGGCCCTAGCCCTGTCCGCAAACGCCTAAAGTCATGCCGTCGCGGTATTGAGTTCGAGCCAGTTATTCTGTCTATACCATTTGGTGATCACATGTTTCACCCCCTGCTTTACGGGGCTCCCTGTGTGCAGGGACTTGTAATTGGGCGTGCCATCCAGCTTCATGTTATTCCAGATCAGCATCGTACCTGCCTGAGGACGTACGCCGATGCTGACATGCGGAAATTCGGTCGCACCGCCATCGTCGGGTTCGTTGAGATAGATCATGGCCGTCCAACTGCGCTGCCCGCCCCGCGGCCCTTCGTGAAGCCAATAGTCCTGGCTGGGATGGAAGAAATCATGATGCGATTTGAATTCCTGACCAACAGTATAACGCTGCCCCTGCATCGTTTCGGCATAATCATTTTCGATGCCGAGCGTGTCGCTCATCCGTGCCTCGACACGGGCAACATCGGCATCCCAGCGGTTGAGATGGCAGCTATAGCTGGTCCGAAATCCTGCCCGTTCGGTGCCCTTGTACAAGGTGGAGGGAACGGCATCAGCATCAATTTTGCGGATGAGTAGATTGCACTCCCTTTTGCCGAGGAAGCCCTGGTAGATGTATAGCTGTAGTTCCGGCACGTCGACCTTCTGGACCAACGGATTGGAATCAACCCGGCGCGTTACAAATGCGCCAATCTTGGCAAGCTTTGCCGGATCATTGTTCGGATCGAACTTTGTTGGGGTGGCAGATTCAACTTCGGCAGACATTCAAACGCAGCTCCCGATCATGCGATTCGCCTATCCGATAGCACCGCCACCTTGTGATAATCGAGTGGCGGTGCGGCGTTGAGAATTATTTTGTGCGTCCGCGGGCCATGACCCACTCGACCTTTTCCAGCAGGGTGACGTCCTGCAACGGGTTGCCCGACACGGCGATCAGGTCCGCAGAATAGCCTGGTGCAATTCGGCCGATTTCATTTTCCATGCCCAGCGTTTTTGCCGCAACGGTCGTGGCGCTGGCGACAGCTTCTACGGGCGTCAGCCCATTCTTGACGCGCAGTGCGAACTCGCCCGCGTTGCGTCCATGTTCGAAAACGCCCGCATCGGTGCCGAATGCGACCGTTACGCCCATGGCCTTGGACCGCTGCACCTGACGGCCGGCAGCCTCCAGCGCCTCGCGCGCCTTAACCTCGACCGTCGGGGTATAGATGCCTCTGCCAATGCGCGCCCGCACGCCTTCAAGCGCCATCAATGTAGGGACCAGCGCTGTACCTCTGGCCTTCATGGCCTTCAGCGCAGCTTCGTCTGCGAAGGTCGCATGGTCGATGGTGTCGATACCGGCAACAGCTGACGCCTCGATCCCGCGTGCGCCGTGGGCATGTGCCATGACCTTTAGGCCAAGCGAGTGGGCCGTATCGGCGATGGCCTTCAATTCGTCATTGTTAAAATGCGCCTCAAGACCGCGTCCTTGCTGCGACAAAACGCCGCCTGTCGCCGTGATCTTGATGATGTCCGCACCCATTTTCGATGCCTTACGCACTTTTTCGGAACATTGATCCGCACCGGTGCAGGTGTAGCCAGAATCAAGCGCGATCAGCACTTCCGGGCGAAAACCGCTGACATCGGCATGTCCGCCGACGATCGACAACGCCGGTCCTGCAGCGACAATCCTGGGGCCCCAGAGGATCCCTTCATTGGTGCCGCGGCGCAAGGCAAAGGCAGTGTTCTGTGCCGATCCTGCCTCGCGTACGGTGGTGAAGCCGGCATTGAGCGTGAGCGCGGCATTTTTGACGCCGATCAGCGTCGCCCATTCATCGCTGTCGACGGCCTCACTGCGATAATCACCGCCGGGGTCGCTCGTCAGATGGACATGGAGGTCGATAAGGCCTGGAAGAACGGTTTTGGTCGACAGGTCGACGACTTCAGCACCTGCAACAGCGGCGGGATTAATGCCTTTTTCGACCTTGACGATGCGACCGTCGGTCACAGTGATCGTTGCGGGGCCGGTCGCACCTTGCGCTGGATCACTGATCAGGTTGCCCGCAAGAACCACTTTGGTTTCGGCAAGAGCCGGCGAAGTGAGAGCAATGCAAGCGGTTGCAGCAAACAGAAGCGTGCGGATCATATATTCCTCCCGAAGATTTACATCCGTCTGCGCCGCCGGGACTGGCTGTTCAAGCAAAAAATTGGGCCCGGGAAACAGGTTCCCCGAGCCCGCAACTTCTGGAAGGATCAGGATTACCAGAAGAAGTTGTTGATCACATCGACGACATATCCGCGGCGGACGTCAACCAGCAGAACGTCGTCATAATAGCGCACCCAGCGATAGGGTCCCTGCGCCGGGGGCAGGCGATAACGCCAGGGGTCGGCTATCCAGTAACGGCTTGAGTAAAATGGCGCGCCGATATGGATGCCGATGTTGAAACGGCGATAACGGTCGCTGCGATAGGGCGCATAATAACGTCCGGGTCGATAATAGCTGCCATAGCGTTCGCGATGTCCGCGCCAGTCATAACGCCGTTCGTTCCGCCAACCTTGATCCCAACGATCATTGTCGCGCCGGTCATAACGGCCATCGCGGCCATACCGATCCCACCGCCCGTCATCGTCGCGCCGATCATTGTCGTTGCGATAGCGCCAGCTATCATCGTCACCGCGCCGTTTCCGCTGGTTGTCATTGCTTTGGTCATCGACATAGCCTGCCTCGCGCCGCTCTTCGCCACGGTTCCAGCTGCCGCTTGGCGGCATCTGTGGGCTCGCCTGGCCATTCCAGCCGCCGCGCCGGTTGTCATCATCATCGCGCTGGTCATCTTCGCTGCGCCAGCCGCGCTGGCGCTGGCCTGTTTGCGCATCCTGTCCGTCGGCTTGACGTTGCCCTCTCGACCAGCCGTCTTTGCGGCCTTCGCTGCGTTTATACTCGGCCGAATCCTCCGCAGATGTGGCGCTACCGGCACGGTCTTTCATCGCATGAGCTGCCGGAGTCAGCGCGAGCGCGGTGGCAAGGCTGGTCAGCAAGATTATCTTCATCTCAAATTCCCAGTTCGCGGTGGCCATATGCCATCGCTTAACCGGGCTTATTGCGCAGGTTTGCTGTCTTGAGGCTGAATGAGGCAGTAATGTTCAGGAAAGGTAGCGTTTAGATGAACGGCAATCGGTGCCGTCGATCAGCCTTCCTGTCGCGCCAGCCAGTCTTCGAGCCATTTGATGCTATAGTCGCCATTGATGACGTCGGGATCGCGCAGCAGATCTTGATGCAACGGGATGTTCGTCTTGACGCCGTCAATCACCATTTCCTCAAGCGCGCGGCGCATACGCATCATACAGCTTTCGCGGGTGCGGCCATAGACGATTAGCTTGGCGATCATGCTGTCATAATAAGGCGGCACGCGATAGCCGGTGTACATGCCGCTATCGACGCGGACATGCATCCCGCCTGCTGCATGATAATATTTTATCTCACCGGGTGAAGGAATGAAGGTGCGCGGGTCTTCGGCATTGATGCGGCATTCGATCGAATGGCCGCGAAATTCAAGCATATCCTGTGTTACAGAGAGGCCGCGGCCTTCGGCAACGCGAATCTGTTCGCGGACAAGATCGAAACCGGTGATCATTTCGGTGACCGGATGTTCGACCTGGATGCGCGTGTTCATTTCGATGAAATAGAATTCGCCATTTTCCCAAAGGAACTCGATCGTGCCTGCTCCACGATAGCCCATATCGGCCATCGCCTTGGAGACGATACCGCCCATGCGCGCCCTTTCGGCGGCGCTAATCACGGGTGAGGGGGCTTCCTCCAGCACTTTCTGGTGGCGGCGCTGCAGCGAACAATCGCGTTCGCCCAGATGGATTGCATTGCCTTCGCCATCGCCGAAAATCTGAAATTCGATATGTCGCGGGTTGCCCAGATATTTTTCGATATACACCGTTGCGTCGCCAAAGGCGGCTTTGGCCTCGCTGCCCGCTTGTTGCATCAGCGTTTCGAGATCGTCGGGGCTGTTGCACACTTTCATCCCGCGACCACCGCCGCCCGATGCAGCCTTGATGATCACCGGATAGCCGACGGCTTCGGCAATGGCCTTTGCTTCGCCGATTTCCGAAACTGCACCGTCCGACCCTGGAACCAATGGCAGACCAAGCGCGCCGGCCGTCTTCTTGGCCCTGACCTTGTCGCCCATTGTGCGGATATGTTCGGGCTTGGGACCGATAAAGGCCAGTCCGTGGCTTTCGACAATCTCGGCAAACTGGGCATTTTCAGACAGGAAGCCATAGCCGGGATGGATCGCGTCTGCGTCGCTGATTTCCGCTGCCGAAATGATCGCCGGGATATTGAGATAGCTATCCTTTGCAGCCGGCGGGCCGATGCAGATCGCCTCATCGGCTAGACGCACATGCATGGCATCAGCGTCTGCGGTTGAGTGCACAGCGACGGTCTTGATGCCCATTTCATGGGCCGCACGATGGATACGAAGCGCAATTTCGCCGCGATTGGCGATCAGGATTTTCTCGATGCCCATGGTCTGCGCTTACTCAATGACCATCAGCGGTTGGTCGAATTCGACCGGCTGGCCGCTCTCGACAAAGACGGCTTTCACCGTGCCTCCATTGGGCGCGGTGATCGGGTTCATTACCTTCATTGCTTCGACAATAAGCAGTGTTGCACCAGCGGAGACTTTGTCACCTACGCTGACAAAGGGCGCTGCACCGGGCTCCGGTGTCAGATAGGCGGTACCGACCATCGGAGATTTGACCGCATTTGCCGGAATAGCGGCAGGCGCGGCTTCGGCCGGAAGGACCGGCGCGGGCGCTGCTGCGGGCGCGGCCACGGCAACCGGTGCGGCCGCCACTGCGTTGATGGTGCGCGCGACCTTGATCTTGCGATCGCCATCCTCGACCTCGATTTCGGACAGGCCGGTATCGTTCAGCAACTCGGCCAGTTCGCGCACCAATTTGGTATCGACCTGCATG
>JAJTFR010000133.1 GCA_021298455.1 Sphingomonadales bacterium
GCGCAGTTCCTGCATCGATGCCTGACCCATATGCAGTGCCAGTACCGATTCTGCACCCTGATTCAGGTTGACGCCAACAGGGGTTATGCCGTCATAGCAATCGCCAATGGCCGTGACCGCCAGCGGTAACCCGCGATCATTCTGACCATGGAACCATCCATAGGCGGCTTCGGCCGTGTCGATCCATTTGCTGTCAGCCTCGTAACGATAGGCGGCCAGCGCAGCGTCAATCATCGCCCAAGCGTCGACCGGTTGCTGGTCGAACGGATCGCCAGCAATGTCCAACGCGCCAAAGGCGTTCGAGCCCACTGGACGGAAATGACCAGCCTCGGTCTGCAACAGCGCGATCCAATCGAGCGCTTCTAGCGCCTGAAGCGCAGCCACATCATTGCCTAACCTGTCCGCGCCTCGCAGCATCGCTTCGGGAAGGCGGCAATTATCATAGGCAAGGCAGGGTTCAAACCAGCGCCAGCCGGGACGCGAATAATGCTTGTACGCACTCCAGAGGAAGGTCAGTCCATAGTCCAATATTGCCTTGGCGTGCCGATTTTCAAGGTCAGCCGAAAGGGCTAGATCGGCACCCAGCATGGCAAATGCGATTGCTCGGGGCGATGTGAAATCAAGCGCGATCGGTGCAGCCTCAGCCCATAGCCGGGATGCCCAGAGCCGCATGGCAGGATCGCGCGCCTCCGCAAGGGTCGCGCCGATCGCCCATAAAGTGCGGCCATTGCTATCAGTCGACCCTGAAGGTTCGAGCCAGTTGCGATCATAACCCATGAAATTGCGGAACGCCCGGGCGTCGGGGTTCCAGCTGTGCTGGACAAAGGCCGCAAAGGTTCCCGCCATGGCGGCAAAGCGGCCTTCACTGCGATGCGCAAGCATCAACGCACGCGCATTATCATCGACGCAATAGCCATGGTGGCGATCAGGAATCGAAAGCACCGAATGCTGGATAATCCCGCAATTGTCGGTCAATCGGAATAGCCCGTTTTCGGGTAAAGGGTGGCGTGGCAGCTTGATAAACTTGCGCACGCGCAACTGTTCGCACATGCGCAGGGTTTGCCGTGCAAATTCGGGCCAGGTCGTCGCACGCCCAGCCTCATACGCGCGCAATTGCATTGCAGCGAGACGATCGGGATTGGCAAGCAATGCGTTTACGGCATCGCCGAGTGCCGCTGGATCTGCAAAAGGTACAAGTTCACCCTTAGCATCGGCAAGCAATTCACGTGCATGTTTGTAGGGCGTGGAAACAACGGCCTTGCCCAGTGCTAGCGCATAGGACAGCGTCCCGGACGTCGATTGGTCGGCCGACGCATAAGGCGTCAGGTAAACATCCGCGGCCTCGATCCGATCGAGAAGTTCCTCTTTATCGAGATATTTGTTGATCCAGAGGATATTGTCTTCAACGCCCAGTTCACGGGCAAGTTGCTCAAGCTTTTCGCGATAGGCCTCACCTTCAAAAGCAAGCAGTTTGGGGTGGGTGGCGCCGGCAATACAGTAACGGACGCCAGGGTTTTCGGCACAGATTGCCGGCAGCGCGGCGATCGCGGTTTCAATCCCTTTACCCGGAGAGATCAGACCGAATGTCATCAGCAGGGGCGCATCGTCCAGATCGAGGCGCTGCTTCATCTCGCGCGATCTGCCAAAGGGCCGGTCAGGCACGCCGTGCGGGATGATAGCGATACGGTCGGGCTCGACGCGATAGACACGCTCCAATATCGCGCGGCCTTCATCCGACATGACAACCAACCGTGCGGCGCGATCGGACAGCCAGCGCATCACGCGCTGTTGTTCCGGGGTGGGGTTTTCCAATACGGTATGCAATGTCACAACAAGTGGCGCTGCGACGTGCCGCAGCATGTCGATGATCCATTCGCCAGCCTCGCCGCCGAAAAGACCGAATTCATGCTGCAGCCAGACAATTTCCGCCTTGCTACGTTCAATCTCTTTACCGGCCTCGCGATAGGCCTCCCGATCATTTTCAGGGATGATCGTCTTGACCATGGACGGGCAAGCGCATGCATCCTCCGATACCATTGCGTAGATATCCAACTGCGTTTTTGGCGAAACGGCCGCAAGCGAATCGACCATATCCTGCGTAAAGGTTGCAATGCCGCATTTGGTTGGCGGGAAATTGCCGACAACCGCGATATGGCCAACACCGTTTGCAGCCACACCGGCGATCGGCAACCCATGCGGAAAACGCAGGACATCGTCAGATTTTGTCAGAATATTCTCAAGCATCAATAACCACCCAATCGGATTTCAAGGATTGCCGTGACAGCGACATCCGGCCGTGGATTGAATGATTGCCACAGGTCGGCCTAATGTTTGCTGATGTGCACACACCCCTCTAACGTCGGGAGCGCCACAATGTTCCGCCGCCTGTTGCTATGCCCTTTGAAATGGCACGACAGGAACCGGCCAAAACCTATAATCCATTCTCCAGCGGGCACATCGCCTCTGTAATTAAAGGTTTTAAAGGCACCGTCGCCGAGCTGAAAAAGCGGGATGGACCCCCGCCGAGAGTTCGACGGGGGCCTCCGCTGAATGTTCATCCGGAGCAAACGGGGGCGTAAAACTCCGAACGACATTCCGGAAACACCGTCCGACAGCTTTGGTTCCCAGCACCGAAAATTTTTTTGCGAAACACCGGGCTGCACTGTGGGTTTGTCAAACAAGCATGCCATCGGAAGGGCACTTGTTCAAACATTGCCCCTATGCACCCGCAACTGCATATTCCATTGTCGCCACGGTCGTTTGGATCAGCGGCGGACTGGCGCAGGGCAACCCCGCGGCGACACTGCCAAAAGCAAATAGTTAAGGCAGACCCATTTTACTTCGCACTACTTACTCTTGAAGACCGGCTTTCGCTTCTCGACAAAGGCTGTCATCGCTTCACGGAAATCGCTCATCTGGCCAAGCACGATTTGCTGACGGTCCTCGATAGCCATGGCATGATCGAGGCTGGGCGCGTCGATGTTGAGGTTGAGCGCCTGCTTCGAAAGGCGCAAACCCCATGGAGTTGTTGCCAGCATCTCTTCGGCGAGCGCCAAGCCTGCATCAAGCAAGCCGTCTTCGTCTATGATTTCGCTGACCAGTCCCGACCGCAACGCGCGATCGGCGGTGATGAACCGCCCAGTGAGGATCATCTCCGAGGCAAGCGACGCTCCCACCAGCCGTGGCAGGAAATAGCTGGACGCCATGTCGCAGCCGCCGAGCCCAATGCGGATGTAAGCAGCGTTCATTTTCAGCGATGGTGCGCCGTAGCGGACGTCTGCCGCCAAGGCGAGGCTAAGGCCGCCACCTGCCGCTGCACCATGAACAAGCGCGATGATGGGCTGCGGGCAACTGCGCATTTTGCGATAAATATTACCGATTTCGGTCTGGGTCTTATAGCTGGCAACGACCGGTTCGTCGTCACTGCCGCTGCGATGTTCCTTGATATCAAGGCCTGCGCAAAAGGCGCGCCCTGCGCCATGCAGAACGACAACCCGCACCTCGCTGCGCTGCTGCAATCCTCCGAAATAATCGTTCAGTTCCTCGGTCATCTTCACCGAAAGCGCGTTGAGCGCGTCCGGTCGGTTCAAAGTCAGGATTTCGACGGCGTCGCGGCTTTCGACCGATATAGTTTCATAAGACATTTTCAGGGCTTTCCGAATCCGGATATGTGAGGCAATGCCAGTTTAACTAAGCAATTAAACAAGCCGCAGGCAAGGAACGAGCGATCGGTCCGCTTGAAGGAAAAGTTGTTGCGATGACAGGTGATGCCCGCGAGGCCCAATTTGAGGAACAAATTATGAGCAACCCAGGCATGGACCCCGAAATCTTTGATGCCTTTATCGATCAGCTGCGCCGTTATGTGCGTGAAAGGCTAATTCCGGCGGAAGACGATGTGATCGCCAATGATCGCATCCCTGACGATATTCTCTCCGAAATGCGGGAGATGGGCCTGTTCGGCATCACCATTCCCGAAGAATTTGGCGGCGCCGGGATGAGCATCAGCCAATATATCGAGACGGTGAAGCAGATAAGCTATGCTGCGCCCGCTTATCGGTCCACCATGTCGATCAATGTCGGAATGACCGGGAGCGCGATCAAGAATTTCGGTACCGCTGAACAAAAAGCCCACTGGTTACCCCGTATCGCCAGCGGCGAGATCGCCTGTTTCGGACTGACGGAACCCGGCAGCGGATCGGACAGTGCGGCGATGCAAACCTTTGCGGCACGCGATGGCAATGGCTATGTCCTCAATGGCACAAAGCGCTACATCACCAATTCGCCCCATGCGAAAATCGGCCTGATCATGGCACGCACCTCGAAAGAGGCATTGCCCAAAAACGCCCATGTCTCCGCCTTCATCGTGGATATGGACAGTGCAGGGATCAGCATAGGCAAGCCCGACAAGAAAATGGGACAGACCGGCGCACATATTGCCGACATCATCTTGGAAGATGTCAAAATCCCGGGTGATGCTCTGGTCGGCGGCGAGGAAGGACGCGGTTTCCAGATCGCGATGCAAAGCCTCGACAATGGCCGCCTTTCGGTTGCAGCGATGGGCGTCGGTATGGGCCGCCGCATCCTCGACACGTCAATCCGATACGCCACTGAACGCAAGGCTTTTGGGGAGGCAATCGCCAATTTCCAGCTGATCCAGGCGATGCTCGCCGACAGCGAGGCCGAACTTTATGCAGCCGAATGCATGATCGCCGATGCCTGCGTACGTGCTGATCGCGGCGAGGCCATCATACGCAAGGCGGCCGCCGCCAAGCTGTTTGCGTCCGAAACTTGCGGTCGTGTCGCTGACCGCTGCGTCCAAATCTATGGCGGCGCAGGCTATCTCGCCGAATATCCTGCAGAGCGCTTCTTCCGCGATGCCCGCATCCTGCGCATTTACGAAGGTACCAGCCAGATCATGCAATTGCAGATTGCCAAGCATTTGCTGCGCGAGTTTGCTAGCGAAGGCGCTGTTTGGTAATTGGCCATGTACAGTCTTCTCTCCCGCCTTTCTGTTGTTGAAGCGTCGAGCTTGGTAGCTTCGCCTTTTGCGGGTCTGAATCTGGCGCAGATTGGAGCCTAGGTTGTTCGTCCGGACCAAATTGAGGGCGGTCAGCGCTGGCCGGTCATGCACGCGAACAACGAAGCCTTTGCACCGCAGGTGCTTGCCTGCCTCAAGGGCTGGGGTTGGTCGGATGATGACAGCCGGCACGCCATGCTCAACGTCAACGGCTCGGGCATCTCGCTCGGCCATCCCATCGGCGCAACCGGCGGCCGCATTCTTGCCAACCTCACCCGCGAG
>JAJTFR010000134.1 GCA_021298455.1 Sphingomonadales bacterium
AAAAGGCGAAATGATGAGCTGCACATTGGGTGCAGCATAACGATCATCGGTCTTCACCAGCGCCTGGGCATGGCCGATCCCGGTGGTCAGCGGCCCGCGCCCGCGAAAGATGAAATTCATCCCGTGAAGCAGGTCGGAAACGGGGTTGCGGTTCGCTCCCAGCGACGGCTTGTTGACATGAAAGCTCATGATGACCGCAGGATGCTCCTGCAGATTTGCACCGACTTCGGGGCTTTCGGCCACCATGCCGATACCATGGCGCGTCAGTTCATCGGCAGGGCCAATGCCGGACAAGAGCAACAATTTGGGCGAGGCAATGGCCCCAGCCGAAAGCACAACGCCCTTGCGGGCGCGGGCTTCAATTTCCCGTCCACCCTGTGAATAACATACGCCGACCGCGCGGCCGTCCTCCACTATTATCCGTTGGACAAAAGCCTTTAGTTCCAGCGTGAAATTGGCCCGCTGGCCCTTGATGCCACGAATATAGGCCTGTGCTGTTGAGTGCCGCCAACCGTCCTTTTGCGAAGCATCGCAATAGCCCACGCCTTCCTGGCTTGCGCCGTTCAGGTCATCGTTGCGCGGGATGCCAATGTTCTCAGCAGCCTTCACCCACAGGTCGGTCAGCGCATTGGGCACGCGCGTGCGATCAACATGCTGCGGGCCTTGGCCGCCACGCCATTCATCACTGCCCAGCGCATAGCTTTCCATCTTGCGGAAATAGGGCAACACGCTTGCATAATCCCAACCGGTGGCACCCTTCTGCGCCCACAGGTCATAGTCCCAGGCATTCCCCCGCACGAACATCATGCCGTTAATCGAACTGCCGCCGCCCAGCACTTTGCCGGCCGGCCAGATGTCCACACGGCCATCGCGCGACGGATCGGGCTCTATCTCATACATCCAGTTGAATTTGGGGCTGGCGATAGCGAGCGCGCTTCCCGCCGGGATGCGGGTATAAGGATGCATGTCGCTTCCGCCTGCTTCGAGCAGCAGCACCGATGTACCCGGCTCCTCGCTCAGCCGGTTGGCAACAACGGCCCCTGCCGAACCGCCGCCAATGATGATATAGTCAAATTCTCTGGTCATAAACCTATGCTTTGATTTCTGAACGGTGTGCCGAGCGGGCAAGCCAGCGTTGCACAACGCCTAGCCGCCGCTGATCGAGCGGGTAAGTGAACAGCAGCCATGCCGCTGGCAGGAAGGCCGCCGCAGGAAGGAGCAGTGTGACGGCGACCAGCGCCCCATTGCCAGCGCCGGTTTCCGGGTTGAACCCGAACCACTGCATCAGCGGCAGGGCTATGCCCACACTGAGCGCCAGCGCGAATTTCACCATGAGGTTATAGATCGCCATATACATGCCCGATTGATCCCCGCCGCCCTTGAAACGGCCAATATCGACAGCGTCCGCCACCAAGGCAGTGGGCAGCACCCAGATCGGCGAAATGGTAATGCCCAGCAGCGCGAACACCAGCATGGCTGATGTCTTGTCGGCTGGTGGCATCATTGCGAGCAAGGGGAGCGACAGGCTGACCAGAACCGCGGCAAGGCCAAGGGCCTTATGCTTACCCCAGCGGTTGGCCAGCTTGATAAGCAGCGGGTTCATGACCAGACCAACCGCAAACTGGATCAGCACAAGTTGCAGAAAGATCGAGGTCGGCAGCTTCAGCTGGTGCTGGATCACCAAGAGCACACCGGCATTGTAGATATGGAGGCCGAGCCACAACAGAAATGCCGCAATGTTGAGGCGCAGAAAGGCACGGTTGCGTCGCAAGGCAGCCAGTGTTTCCTTCATGCTGGGGACGTGGCTGTCAATCTGCTTCGGCTCAGGCACCTTCCAGAGCAGCAGCAATGCAGTCACGGGCAGGATGATGAGCGACATCTGGAAAAACAGCTCCAATATCTGTCCGATACTGGGATTGCCCGAGGTGAAGACCAAGGCAGGCACACCCGTCGCCAGAATCGTGCCCACGAACATCGCGCTTTCGCGAAAGCCAACGATCCGGCTGCGCTCTGCATAGTCAGACGACAGTTCCGCCCCGAGCGAAAGATAGGGAATCTGAACGCCGGTCCACAGAACGTAAAACAGGAAAATCGAAACCAGTAGGTACGTGATGCTCTTCCCGCCTTCGCTGCCGGGCACGAACAGCCACCAAGCGGTCAGCAGCAACAATGGGACGCCAAGCGCAATCCAGGGCTTGCGCCGTCCCCAACGGCTATGCGTCTTGTCCGCATAATAGCCGATAAATGGATCGATAAAGGCATCCCACAACCGCGCCGCGAAAAAGGCCGCGCCAACAGCTGCCAGCGACAAGCCGGTTTCAGTGGCATAGAATGCCGGAATATAAACGACGAGTGCAAAGGTCATCATCGACAGGACCACCGCAGGCCCGGCATAGAGCAGACTTCGTGCGGTATTCATTTCAGTCATAATGCCTGCGCCCTCTCGATCTGTTTTGGCAAGGTGTTACCAAGTGCGTTGCGCACCTGGTAACACAATGTTGAATTCAGCCCTTTGGCTTAGAATTCGATATTTGCCTGCAACCCGATCTCGCGAGGGCGATTGATGAACTGATAGTCGCCGAACAAATTGCTCTGGGTGCCCACTACGGCCCGCTTGTCAAACAGGTTGTTAGCATAAAGTGCCAAGGTCCAGCTCTGGTCGCCTTCACCAGCCAAACCTAGCCGGGCATTGGCAATCATATAGTCGCCACCGTCGCGCCGCGACGGGTCGGTTGGGCTGATCGACGAGCGGAATTTGGAAACATAGCTCGTATCGATGCGGCCAAACCAGGCAAGGCTTTCGCTGATCGGACGCTCATAGTCGACCGCAAAGCCGATCGTCCAGTTGGGCACGCCGGGCAAGCTGTCACCCTTTGCGCCGATTTGCGGCAGTGTCTTCTGCAATTGTGCATCGACATAGCTGACGGACAGATCGGTGCTGAGACCTTCGGCAGGCTTGGCAGAAATCGATCCTTCAAACCCTATGCTGCGTGCTTTTGCAGCGTTGCTGAAGAAAGTGAAGCCGCAGCCGAGTTGACGCCGGACCTGCACGTCGCTCCAGTTCAGATAATAAGCCGATCCGGCGACATAGACTTTGCCGTCTGCGACCTTTGCCTTACCGCCCACTTCATAATTCCACAGACTGTCCGAATCGAAAGAAACAGCACTGTTGGTGATGCCGAGGCTGTTGAGTTCGGCAAGGCATTGCGGTGTACTGGGAATAGGTTGGTTAAAGCCGCCTGCGCGGAAACCCTTTGAAGCAGTGGCATAGAGGGTCGTATCATCATTGGGCTTGTAAGAGATTGTGCCCTTTGGATTGAAGCCATTTTCCTTATATGTACCCGAACGTGCATCGGCGCCAGGCGAAGAAAAGGTGCCGCGCGAGCGATAGTCGAAATTGCCTTTCAGATCGAAATAACGGCCGCCGACTATCACATCCAGTTGCTCGCTGAGGCTGAAAGTTAGCTCCCCAAACACGGCGATCTGCTTGAGATCCTGAGGGACCACGCTCTGGAACACGTTGGGGAAGCTTCCAACCACATACCGATTGACCGTTGGAAAGACTGGATTGAGGTTTGGGATAGGAGTCGGGCTGCCAAAGCAGCCGGCATTGGCGCCACAGAAGTCGTTGAGCCCCGGGCTTGGAGCGTCTTGAGTGAAGTCTTTGGTCTGCTTCTGGTAGTAGAGACCGGCCACCCCCTTTACCATGCCGCCTGTGTCGAACGACACGCGGAGTTCCTCTGTAAAGTCCTTTTGCCGGTTGGAATTGATAAGCGTCGAAGACGGCGAGTTCGCAGTGAAAAGCAATTGCGAGAAACGGTTGGTATCCTGCAAGTCGAGCGTATCGCGGTCAAAATAGGATGTCGATGAACTGATAACGACTGGTCCGGCATCATATTCTAGGTAGAGATCGTAAAGATCGATATTGTCCTTGTTGAACGGCTCGATCTTCCAGGGCTGGGTGTAATCGCCGCGTGCGGTATCGATGCTGCTTTCACCCTTCACGTCGAACTGACGATGCATGTAGCGGGCGCGCATGGTCATCTCTTCTACGGGCCTGAATTCCAGTGTAGCCCGCACCATCCAGTTGTCATCGCGGTTGGCATCCTTTCGGCCTGTACCGCTTGGGGTTAGACCAAGACCGACAACTGGCGCGGTGTTGTCAATCCACCCGCCGTTGTGCGCAAACGAACCCGCCAAACGCAGTGCCAGCTTGTCCTGAACGATCGGAATATTGAGAACCGCGTCGAGGCCATAGGATTCTGAACCCCGCTTTGTGGTTGAAACCCGGGCTTGGGCCTTGCCTTCAAACTCATTCAAATCGGGGGTGTTGAGGATGTAGCGCACCGTGCCGCCCAAAGATCCACTGCCATACAGCGTTCCTTGCGGCCCTTTGAGCACCTCGATCCGGTTAAGATCAAACAGCCCCAAATCATGCGACGCACCATTTTCGTTGTTGGTGCCGCCCGAGCCGGTGATCGGTACATCGTCGAGGTAGATAGCAACCGTTTCCTGCGGTTCGGATTCGCTTGCGCTCGATACGCCGCGCAGCTTGATCTTGGTCTGGTTTGAACCAGCGCCAAAAGCGCTTAATCCGGGGACCTTGGCTGCGATATCGCCAATGCCCTGAGCACCGGCACGCTGAAGGTCTTCCCCACCAACTGCACTGATTGACTGTGGCACGTCGATCAGCGATTGCGCGCCTTGCTTGGTCGCGGTTACGACGATCTCACCGGCGTCACCGGACTTATCTTCTTCCGCCGCATCCTGCGCACTTGCAGGCATTGCGATGAGGCAAGCAGCCGAAACCGAGGCGATGAGTGTGGTTTTGAAACTGGTTGTCGCGATCTTGCGCATCGAGGTCCTCCCTAAAGCCCATTTTTATAAGACCATGGCGCAAGGTCGTCCGCCCCTTGGTCCAGTCACAATGGATAAGCTGCACAATGCAAGAAACTTATGCGGCAGGCACCGATTCTAATGCCAGTTGCGCCTCAATGCCGTCGACCAACCCGAAAGCATCGACTTACGGAGTGAAGGCTGCAATAAAAGGTCGAACGAGGCCGGGAATAGACATGGGCGCGATATCGGAACTATATGCAAGTGGAGTGGGTCCCAAGCGGATCGCGCACAATCTGAGACGCGAGCATGAAAAATCCGCTCCGACAAAGATGCGGCTGCACGACAGCTTCAATGACGGAACCGGCGCCTATAGTTTCATCAAGACTGGTCTTGGCTTTGAAGTCCTGACAGCCGCCGGCGTA
>JAJTFR010000135.1 GCA_021298455.1 Sphingomonadales bacterium
GTTTTCAACAACCCCTGCGCGCATTTCGCCGGGTGCAGCATCCCATAACAGGGTGCGGTTCATTCGACCGGATAGCCGGCCGCACGCAATAATGCGCGGGTTTCATAAAGCGGAAGGCCGATAACGCCAGAATGGCTTCCCGCCATCCAGTCCACCAGCGCCTCGGCGCGACCCTGGATTGCATAGCCGCCGGCCTTGCCAATCCCCTCGCCACTTTCAATATAGGATGCGATTTCCGCCTCGCTAAGCCGCTTGAAACGGACGATGGTATCACTGATCCGCGTGCGAACCTGGCCGTGGGTATCGATCACGCATACCGCGCTCAGCACATGGTGCCGCCGCCCGCTCAGCAGCTCAAGGAACTGCCGCTGCATTGCTGCATCGCTCGCCTGTTGAAGGATGCGCCGTCCAACGGCGACCGTGGTGTCGCCTGCCAGCACGATCTCGTCCGCCTCACGGGCAACCGCGCGCGCCTTTTGTTCAGCAAGGCGCAGCGCATAGACGCGCGGAATTTCACCCTTTAGCGGCGTTTCGTCAATATCGGGGGATGCAATCCTGGCTGGCGTAACACCAATCCGTGCCAGCAGGTCGCGGCGGCGCGGGGATGAAGAGGCAAGGGCTAGCCGCAAGGCGGCCGTCCTTATTTGAAACGATATGTGATCCGGCCTTTGGTCAGATCATAAGGGGTCATTTCGCATAGAACCTCGTCGCCGACGAGAACGCGAATACGGTTCTTGCGCATCTTGCCAGCGGTATGGCCGAGAATCTCGTGACCATTTTCCAGCTCGACGCGGAACATTGCGTTGGGCAGCAGCTCGCGCACCGAGCCGCGCATTTCAATAAGTTCTTCTTTTGCCATTCGGCCCCTTACAGATTTTTTCTATATTGGCGGGAAGGTGCAGCGCCTTTAGCGACAACATGGAGAAAAGAAAAGAGCGAGCTGAACGTCTGTTTCACCCTTGGATCGGGCAGCGCTTTGCGACAAAAAACTACAAAAATGGGACTGTTAATTGCGTCCATAGTTCCCATAAATAACACTCAAACGAATATCGGACATTCTCCCCATGCTTGCGACCCTCTCTCTGCGAACGAAAACGACCTTGTTCTGCGCAGCTTCGCTGTTGGCACTTCCGGTCTATGCATCTGCAGACACCAGTGCAGCGGAGGCAATTCCGCCAAGCGCGGAAGAAAAACCGGCGCAGGAAATCATCGTCACCGCCGAACGGATTCGCGGTTCGGTCGATACTGACGTTCCACCCATTGACGAACTATCTGCCGACGAGATTGAAGGACTGGGCGCATCATCCGTTGCCGATATCCTGACTGCCGTGGCGCCGCAGGCGGGAAGCGGGCGTGGACGCGGCGCCGGCGGACCTCCGGTCATCCTGCTCAACGGCCAGCGCATCGGCAGTTTCCGTGAATTGCGCGACCTGCCGCCAGAGGCAATCCGCCGGGTCCAGATCTTCCCGGAAGAACTGGCGCTGAAATATGGATTCCGTCCCGACCAGCGCGTGGTGAATTTCATCCTCAAGGATAATTTCGCATCATTCAGTGTCGAAACCGACCTCGCGCTTCCCCAAGACGGGGGTTTCAGCCGCAAGGAATTTGAAACCACCTTCACCCGCATCGGCAAGGACAACCGGCTCAACATCGATTTCGAATTCGAAAGCCAGAGCCGCATCACCGAGGATGAGCGCGACATAGTGTCGAGCGAGACCGCAGCACCCTTTGCACTGCAGGGCAATGTCTTGTCAGCTATCTCGGGTGCATCGATCAGCCCGGCGCTAAACGCGCTGGTCGGCCGCCCCGTGACCATCGCCGCTGTACCCGGCACGCCGACACTGGCTGGATTTGCCACGACCGCCAACCAGCCGGCATCGGGCAATATTGGCGAGTTCCGCACCTTGCTGCCCAGTTCGCAACGCTACAGCGCCAACGCGACATGGAGCAAAGTGCTCGGCCCACAGAGCAATTTTTCGCTGAACGGTCGGCTCGAATCCGAAGACCAGCAGAGCCTTTTAGGATTGCCATTTGCCAGCCTGGCCGTGCCGGCAAGCAACGCTGCCAACCCCTTTGGCACAGATGTTGTCGTCAACCGCTATTTCGAAAACCCGCGTCCGCTAAACCGCGAACGCACGACGCAAACCGCGCAGACCGGCTTTTCCCTCAACCTGCCGGTCGCCGGATGGCGCTGGGCGCTGACCGGCGACTATACGCTGATCGACAGCGAAACGCTGACCCAGACAAATGGTGATTTCACCGCACTGCGCAGCGGCATCACCGCGGGAACGGTCAATCCCTTTGCTTCGACGCTGGGCAACGACCTTTTGTTCACCGCTCCCGATACCGCCGACAGCAGCAGCGGCACGGTTTCCATGCGCAGCACCTTTGCTGGCGAATTGTTCGACTGGCAGGCAGGAACCGCGCAGATCACCCTGCGCAACGGCTTTGACCGGCAGACGATCGACAGCGTCGCCGTGCGCCGTGGTATCGTCACCTCCGCCGATCTGACGCGTGAGAATATCAACAGTGCGTTCAACCTCGAATTGCCGCTGGTCGATCGCGGCGTCGGCGCGCTGGGCGGCATTGGCAGGCTCTCGGTCAACGGCAATATGGGTTTCACCGACCTTTCCGATTTCGGCACGCTGATCGAATATGGCGCGGGCCTGCGCTGGCAGCCGGCCGATAATCTCAGCTTCACCGCATCGATCATCGGCGATGAAAACGCGCCGTCGCTGGGGCAGCTTGGAAATCCGCTGATCGTCACCCCCAATGTCGCGGTCTTCGATTTTACGCGCAATGAAAGCCGTTTCATCGAAGTCGTCACCGGCGGCAATCCCGGCCTGCAAGCCGAAAGCCGCCGCGACCTGAAACTGGGTGTCGACTGGTCACCGAAATTTGTCGAAAGCCTGTCGCTGCAGTTCGAATATTTCCGCAACCGAAGCGACAACACCACATCGGCTTTCCCGATACTGACACCCGAAATCGAGGCCGCCTTTCCGGGGCGCGTGACCCGCGCCGCCAATGGCCAATTGCTGCGCCTTGACCAGCGCGCCGTCAATTTTGATCAAGAACGGGGCCAGCGGATCCGCTGGGGCTTTACCATTTCCGGCGCATTGGGCGCCCCGCCCTCCCCTGGCGGCTTTGGCCGACCGGGAACAGCTGCGCCGACCGGCGCCCGTCCACAAGCCGCTGGCGCCCCCGCAGGCGCGCGTCCGCAAGGCGCTGGTGCACCGACTGCTGGCGCCAGGCCGATGGGCATGGGCGGGCCAGGCGGCGGTCGCGGCGGGATGATGATGGGTGGCATGGGTGGACCGCCCAGCCGCTGGAACATCGCGCTCTATCACACTTACCGGATACAAGAGGAAATTCTGATCCGTCCGGGCGTGCCCGTTCTTGATCTGCTCGATGGCTCGGCCACCAGCAATCTGGGCGGCGCGCCGCGGCATGAATTGTCGCTCAATGGCGGCCTATTTCACAAGGGCATGGGGCTGCGCTTTGAGGGCAGTTATAGAGGCAGCACGCGCGCCGATGGCAGCGGACTTCCCGGCAGCACCGACCTGTATTTCAGCGACCAGATGGCGATGAACCTGTTCCTGTTTGTCAGCCTCGACCAGCGTGGCAATCTGACCAAGAAACTGCCCTGGCTGAAGGGGAGCCGTATCGCCGTGCGCGTGGAAAACCTATTCGACGATTATGTGAAGGTGCGCGATGCGGCAGGGAACCAACCGCTAAGCTATCAGCGGGGCTTTCTGGATCCGCAAGGCCGCGTTGTTGAGTTGAGTTTCCGCAAGCGGTTTTGATGCACCTGTGAGGCGCGGCATCAACCCGCCTTGCGCAGCTTTCGGACGATCCGCCAGCCATAGGCCTTAAGCCGGTTTTGCGCCGGATAGCGCCCGGGAGCGCGGGGTCGCAGCCCTGCCTTGCGCAACAGATGGTTGAACGCACGGGCATCCGCCTCGGCATAGCTCCAGTCGCTCCGCCATGTAATCGACAATGATATGGACGGTTCGGGGCCGACCTTTACATGGTGCGGCGCCATCACAGGGACAAACGCCGCCTCGCCCGGAACGAGCGTCCATGGCGTTCCGCCCGAAGCCAGTTCGTCGCGCCATATAAGGTTGCGGTGCCCGCCAGTATGATAGCCTTCATGGGTTTCGTCTGGCGCAAAACGGGGATCACCCGCCGGAAACTGGGTCATCGTCTTGCTGCCCTTTAATTGCAGCAGGATGTTATGTTCGGGATCGAAATGATAGGGCGTCACTGCCTGAGGCGATGACACAAAAATGAACCCCTGCGGCATCAGCATCGCCCCGGTTTTCGCCTCGATCAGCGGTTTCAGTTCGCCCAGCAGCGACAGCAACAGATCGCGATAATCGGGCATCTGCTCGATATTCTTCAGCACCGCCCAACTGCGGCAGCTATCGACATGGCGGATCGTGTCTCCAATCGACAGGCCATTTGCGATGTCGCTTTCAGGATCGACGCCGGTGGGCAGATCGCCCCGATTATATTCAACCGACGCTGCAGGCAGGCTTTCGCCCAGCCGCGCCAGCGCATCCAGCGTCAGCAATGGATGGTCCCGCAAATCATGCTCAACTTTGTGTGCGGCTTCCGGATAATTGCCCGCAAAGGAGGCTAATGCTGCGTCCCCGAAAATGGCTGTCATGGCTTCAATCCACTGCCAATCCTGTTTGAGCTGCCGACGATCTGCCTGATCCTTGCTTTGGCCTTTTCCGCACCGATCATTGCCGCAAATGCCGCACGCCGCAACGGGCCACCGATCGCAACCGAATAGCGGCCAATGGCGCGCCGCCCCGTCCAGATGCTGTCGATCATGGGATGGTCCTGTGCGGCACAGCTATCGCACCAGGCGAGGTCGGCATGGTTGAGAAGTTCAAGATTTTCGATCTGCAGCAAAACGCCCGGCGAAAAGCGCGAATAATTCTCGTCAAACGCGGTCTTGAAGGCAAACGCGCCAGGCAGGCAGAGGAAATTCACCAGCATTGCGATCGCACGGCCATCAAGCCGCAATGCCAGCAGGTCGAGCCGGCCTGCGTTATGCGCGCCTTTTAGCGCGGCGCGGAACATTGCCCGCGTCTTGTCTGCACAATCGAGCGCTGACCCGTTGGCCCCCTTCCAGCCGCGCCGTTCGAGCGCGAGAAATTCGTCGATCCAGCCATCAAGCCCTTGCGCGCCAAAGCCACGCTCGCAGTTGAGTGCACCGAGTTCGGCCAGGCGCTTACAAGATAGGCATCGGGCGCAAGGCCACGTTCCAACAGCGCGCGCCCTTCGTTATGGACCTGCGCAATCTGACGTTTCTGTGCGGCGCAGATACGGTGCAATGCCGCCATCACAGGGCCATCACCCGCCATGGCGCGAAGATGCAGGAAATTCGCTCCACCGGCATGACCATCGAGGAACGTCAGCAATTTTGACCAGAAAGCCTCTTCATGACCGCGTCGGATCAACGGCGCGCCCAGAAAGGCATTGGGGTTAAGCCAGTTCTGAAGATGCGCAATCGGCAGCCGGGCGTAAGCGGGCATATGCTGCATCGGAAACAAGCCAATAATCTCGGCATCGCTGACAATCGCAAAACGCAAATCATCCCCGGGGCATAATTTGTCCGCAGCGGCGGCCAGATACCAATATTCCGAAAAGGCATTGGGTTCGGCGGGATTCTTCGCAATCTCACCCAAGACTGCGTGCAGGCCCGTATCGCAAAGAAATTCTGCAGCAGTTACAAGGCGCACATCGACCGCCATGCCGCGCCTCTGCGCCGCTGGCGACCTATCCAGTTTATCGATGACAGCCCTGTCCGCGTCCATCGCGCGCCACATCCCCTGCTTTCCAAGGATGAATGTTAAGACAAAAGCACAAAGATTGCGTGAAGATTTGTAAACAAAGAAAAGGCCGCGCTGCCTGTGCAGTCGCGGCCTATTTCCAATTCAAGGGGCGTTATGGCCTCAGCCGTTGACCTTGACGGTCACTGCAGGTTCCTTGTCCGGATCGGTGGCGATATAGGCCGGGTTGAACCGGCGCGCCCAATTTTCCGCCTCGACCAGCCATTCGATGTGAACATCTTCATAAGGCAGGTTGTGCGTGCCTTTGGGCTGTTCGACATATCGGAAATCGACGCCTTCCTTCTTGCCCGAACCCTTCAACCGCGAAACCAGCGTGCGCGACTGTTCGATCGGAATACGGGCATCGCGCAGGCCGGCAACGATAAGGATCGGCGACCAGGGCCCGTCGGTGTTGCGCGCCGAAGAAATGCCAATGAGGTCGTCTGACGTCGCCTGGAAATTCGCACCGAATGAACCGAAGGTGCGGGTATCAAACGCCTTCATCATCGGGAAATCATAGACGCCGGCACCGGCAATAGCGCATTTCCAGACATTGGGATCGCGCTGCGCGCCGCGCGCAGTGGCATAACCGCCATAGGACCAACCCATGATGCAGGCGCGATCCTTGTCGATCAGGCCGCTATTGGCAAACCAAGTGACCGCATCATTGAGATCATCCTGCATGCGCAGGCCATAACCATTGGGCTTGCGCCCTTCCTTGACGAAATCCTTCCCATAACCGCCTGAACCACGATAGTTGGGCTGGATCACGACATAGCCGAGTTCGGCCATCGCCTGATGCCAGGGGAAGAAGCCGAATTCCTCCTGATCGCGCACGCCGAACGGACCGCCATGCGGCATCACAATCACCGGCAGATTCTTGCGATGCGGGCGATTGCGCGGATAGGTGACGACCGCTTCAATCTCCATACCGTCCGACGCCTTGTAGCGGATGGAATCGGTCGGGTTGAGTTCGGCATCCTTCAGGATCGGGTGGAACCAACCCAGCAGCTGCATCTTGCCGCTTTCGGTATCATAGAGAAAATAACCGCCGGGCTCGTTGGGCTTGCCCTTAAAGAGGACCAGCTTGGTGTCGCCATCATTGGATGATACCACGCGCACATTGCTGCGGCCGAAATCCTCATCCATAAACTTTTGCACTGCTGCAAGACGGGGATCAAACCAACGGGTCCGCTCCTTTGTCGTCGTATAGGCAACACCGGCCAGATTATTGTCGTCTTCGGTAGCAATCAGGTTATCAACGTCATAGCCCTTGATACCAAACACAGGCTCACCAACGACCTCCATGGTGCGGACGTTGATCTTGTAAACCTTGCGGAACCCGTCCTTGTTGCTGGTGGCATAGGCCATGTCCGGTTCGTCGAGGAAGATTTCGGGAACGATCTGTGTACCGGTAAAGGTCGGATCCGCCTCGTTTGAAACCGTCTTGAACGTATCGTTCGGGCCCGAGCGATACATCAGGCGCTGCTTACCGCTGCTGCCATCGCCGCCAAGACCTGCGCGAACGACACCCTTGCCATCAACCAGCCAGCTGCCGACGAGGACGTTTGAACGCTGAGCGGTCTTGAATTTGCCGGTGCGGGCATCAACCTCGATCACCTCTGGATTGCCTTCATAGTCAACGCCATCCTTGATGCTGTCGCGCTGGACGAGAAGGGTTTCCTTGGCATCGTCGATATACATGATGCGTGCGCCATTGGCACCGGTCTCGTCCCAGGCCAGCGGCGTCATCTTGCCGGTTTCGACGTCATAGCCGACCAGCCGCGCCATATCGATGCGGCTGCCGTTGATGTTTTCGCGCGAGGTCAGCGTATAGACGATCGTGCGGTTGCCCACCCAGCGCCAGCTTGCAACCGAGCGGTCACCCACTTCGCGCTGTTCTTCAGCGGCAAGGAAAAAGGTTGGCGCAGAACCAGGCTTGTTGAGATCGATCCATCCCAGATTATCGACGCCGTTGCGCGACATCATCACTGCAATCTTGGTGCCGTCAGGCGAGAGGCGTGGCGAGCGCATGAACGGGCGCTTTCCAAAAACAGCGGTTTCGGCGCGGCCACGCAGACCGTTTACGACGATCGCATCCTTCGCTTCTGCACCTTGGCCGGCATCACCACCATTGGCCGACACGGGTACAGACAAGGACACCGAAAGGGTGGCGGCCGACAACAGCAAACCCGCCAATTTAGACATTCGCATCAATAGCTCCCCAGCTTAAATTTCTCTTTTTGGTTATAGTGTATCGTCACGACGAAACAACCAGACTCTCATCGTTTCGCCGTGAAATTCGACGAAGTGCAACGCGGCATTTTTCCTAGGGTAGGCACAAAGAAAAACCCCGCCGGATCGCTCCGGCGGGGTCTTGATTTTCTAGGTGTCGCCGATGCGATCAGACAGCACCATGTGCCAGTGCTGCAAGCAGCAACAGGGCAACGATGTTGGTGATCTTGATCATCGGGTTGACAGCAGGACCAGCCGTATCCTTGTAAGGATCGCCAACCGTGTCGCCCGTCACCGCAGCTTTATGGGCTTCGCTGCCCTTGCCGCCATGATGGCCGTCTTCGATATATTTCTTGGCATTATCCCATGCGCCACCACCCGAGGTCATCGAGATGGCAACGAACAGACCGCCCACGATCACACCGAGCAGGAGCGCACCGAGAGCGGCAAAGCCCTCTGCCTGGCCTGCAACAGCCGTGATGATGAAATAGACCGCAATCGGCGCGAGGACCGGCAACAGCGACGGAATGATCATTTCCTTGATCGCCGCCTTGGTCACCAGGTCAACCGTACGCGCATAGTTCGGCTTTGACTTGAAGGTCATGATGCCCGGATCGTTTGCGAACTGCTCACGCACGTCCTTCACCACTTCGCCAGCCGCACGGCCCACAGCGGTCATGCCCATCGCACCGAAGAGGTACGGCAGGAGCGCGCCGAGCAGGAGCCCGACGATGACATAGGGGTTTTCGAGGCTGAAATTGACCGTCAGGTTCGGGAAGAACTCGCGAAGGTCAGTCGTGTAAGCGGCGAACAGCACCAGTGCGGCAAGACCTGCCGAACCGATGGCATAGCCCTTGGTCACGGCCTTGGTGGTGTTGCCAACGGCATCGAGAAGGTCGGTCTTTTCACGAACGCTGTCGTCCAGACCGGCCATTTCGGCGATACCGCCCGCATTGTCCGTCACCGGACCATAGGCATCGAGTGCCACGACCATACCGGCCAGTGCAAGCATCGCGGTCGCCGCAAAGGCAATCCCGATAACGCCAGCCAGCTGGTAAGCGATGATGATGCCAGCGCAGA
>JAJTFR010000136.1 GCA_021298455.1 Sphingomonadales bacterium
GATGATTACGGCGTCGGCAGTATAGTCGCCTGCACCTCCGGTGAGCACGAGAGGCCGCTTCGAGAAATCGACCTTTTCGATATAGTCATGCTCAATCCGTGTTCCGAAGCGTTCGGCGTGCTTCTTCATCCGCTCCATCAGTTCAGGGCCCATTACGCCTGCATCGTCACCTGGCCAGTTGTCGACCTCTGTGGTCGTCATCAACTGTCCACCGACTTCTACCCCGGTGATGATCATCGGCGAGAGATTGGCGCGCGCCGCATAGACGGCGGCGGTGTAGCCTGCCGGACCGGAGCCGATGATGATGACGGAGGCGTGACGATCGGACATTTGGACGATTCCTTGCTGATTGGCGACAGCACATAGGCAGCGCAGCGGCTGCGGCCAAGCCCTGCCTAAAACTATCCACAATAAGTCACACCAAAAAGAGGCTTCCCTTCCCGACAAGCGCCTTATATCAGGCCGCCAAATCCGTGATCGAACAGGGGAGTTAAAGCATGCCCACCATTACCGTCATTGCCCGCAACGGTGAAGCCCGCGACGTCCAGGCCGAAAATGGTCTGTCACTAATGGAAGTGATTCGCGACAATGGCTTTGACGAACTGATGGCGCTGTGCGGCGGCTGCTGCAGCTGCGCGACTTGCCACGTCTTTATCGATGCTGGTTTTGCCGACAAAGTGCCGACGATGAGCGAGGACGAAAACGACCTGCTCGATTCGACCGACAGCCGGAACGACCAGTCGCGCCTGTCGTGCCAGATCCCCGTCAGCGATGCGCTTGACGGCCTGACCGTCACCATCGCGCCAGAGGATTGATCGCAGTTTTACAGCAGACCTAAACCGCCGTCACCAGTCCGATGACGGCGCCGGTCATGGCTGACCCCAAATTGCCTGCAATCCAGCTTTTCATGCCAAGCGCAGCCGCTTCGCCGCGCCGTTCGGGGCAGAGCGTGCCGATAGTTGAAACCAGCAGGCCGACGCTCGCCAGATTGGCGACGCCGCACAGCGCATAAGTGACAATCAGCATCGAACGCGAGCCAAGCGTGCCCGCAGGCAATGCCGCAAGATCCAGATAGGCGACATATTCGTTGAGAACCGCCTTGGTGCCCATCAGCGCCCCAGCGGTTCCAGCCTCTTCCCATGGCACGCCGATTGCCCACATCAACGGCGCGAACAGCCAACCGAAGATACGGCGCAGCGTCAATTCCTCTCCACCCACGAGCGGCAAGATGGAGAGCATCTGATCAACAAGCGCAACCAGCGCAAACACCACAATGATCACCCCGATCACCGCAAGGAACAACTGCACACCATCCATCGTGCCGCGGATGATCGCATCGATACTGCTGTCATAACGCAGACTGCTGTCTTGCGGGTTGGTCGCGGTCTTGTCATCGCCCGGTACCATCAATCGCGCAATCAGAACGGCTGCTGGCAACGAGATGAGCGAGGCTGAAATCATATGCCCAACAGCATCAGGTACGGTCTTCGACAAGGTCGTCGCATAGAGGATCAAGATCGCGCCCGAAATGGTCGACATGGTTAGCGCCATCACCATGAGCAGTTCGGCGCGGCTCATCCGTTCGAAATAGGCGCGCAGCACCATCGGTGCTTCGACCACACCAAGGAAGATATTGGCCCCACCGCCCAACCCGACAACGCCGCTGACCCCCATGGTTCGCTGCATCGCCCAGCTAAGCCACCGCACGATCCAGTCAAGGATGCGCCAATGCCACAGCAGCGCCGAGATTGCCGAAAAGACGATCACGAGCGGCAATATCTGGAAGGCGATAATCAGCGGCGGTTGCACACCATCTTTCAGATCGAACGGCATGGGCGCGCCGCCCAAATAACCGAACATATAGCTCGATCCGACAAGCGTCGCCTTTTCGATCGCCTGCACCGCATGATTGGCAACGCCAATCATGTCCCAGACAAAAGGCACGCGCACGATCAGCAATGCCAACCCGATCTGCAGCGCCAAAGCACCTGCAATCCAGCGCCAACCCGGCCGCGCGGTCCGGTCTTCGGAAAGGCCCCAAGCAAGCAGCAGAATAAGCGCAATGCCGATCAGCCCCTGAAATTGCAGCAGCCAGCCCACCCCTTTAACCGCGCAGTGCGGAAGTTATTGCCTCAGCCGTTACCGGATAGCCGAAGCCTTCGGGAATGCAGATATGCGTCACCCCGTCGCGTTCCTCGACATAAGTGAGCATGAGTTCGGAAGGATATTCCGCAGCATGGGCTGCGGTGTCGGCAAAGCTTTGGAACAGCGCTAATCGTTCAAGGTTGCGCACCGTGGGGAAGATCGCCTTCACCTCTTTGCGCGCCAACCGATCAAGCACGCCCTGGGCGCTATCCCAAAACAGCATCCGGTTTTCGGTATTATCGACCACTGCGGGCAAATGCGTGTCGCCTGCATCGAGCAGGTAAAAACGCGTGTCGAACACCCGCGTTTCCATGCTCGGCGGACGCCAGCGCGCCCAGGGGACGAGTTGGTCCAGCCGTGGCGTCCAGCCATAGTCGTCACAGATTTCCTTGAGGCTCGCGCCATCGTGCAACGCTGCCCGTGCTTCGGCGCAATCGGCAGGATTGCTGACCCCGTCCAACGCGAGGGCAAGCCCTGCCTCCTCGATTGTTTCGCGGATGACTGCCAACCGCGCTGCGGCTTCATGCAGATCCAGGCCATGATCGAGAATGCCGGCAAAGGCGCGGTCATGATCGTCTACCTTGCCGCCCGGAAAGACGACCGCTCCCCCGGCAAAGACCATCGATTTCACCCGTTCGACCATCAGAATCAATGGCGGACCCCCCTCGGGATTGTTGCGGAAAATCACCATGGTGGCAGCGGGAGTCGCAGGCGACAGCACTTCGCCGGTAACGGGATGGATCAGTTTTTCATCGGACATCGAACGCCTTGCAACACTAAAAGGACGCGCTGACAAGCCATGATTTTTTACACGAAGGGTTTTGGCAATCCGCGCGTTATAGGAGGTGACAGGCCATGACGAGTAAAGCAGCCCCCGTGCCGGCATCGGCACATGAAAGCGACGACGCGCTGATGGCGCGCGTAGAGGCGCGAGATAGGGATGCGCTGCGCCAGTTGGCCGAACGCCATGCAGAGCTGCCCTGGCGTATCGCATACCGCATGCTGGCAGACCCGACGGAGGCAGAGGATGTAGCGCAAGATGCACTTTTGCGACTGTGGCAATTTGCCGACCGGTGGCAGCCCGGCGGCCCTGGCGTTGCCGCATGGCTGACCCGCATTGCCACCAATGCCAGTCTCGACAGGTTGCGGCGGCGGCGCTTCGTATCTGACGGGGCGTTGCCAGAACGCCGCGATGAAAGCCCGTTGGCCGATAGCGCAATCGAAACCAACCAGATGCGCGCGGCGGTTGCTGCTTGTATTGAAGCACTGCCCGATCGCCAGCGCGCGGCGGTGGTGCTGACCTATTATGAGGAACAACAGAACCGCATCGCGGCAGAGGTTTTGGCGATGCAGTTGAAAGCATTTGAATCGCTACTGTTCCGGGCGCGCGCCAGCCTACGCAGCTGCATCGAAGGCAAAGGCGTCACCGCATGAGCGATGCCGCCTTCCCATCACATATTACCGCCGCGCTTGACCGGTTTTCGCCACCTCCACTGCCCCGGGGCTTTGCCGACCGACTGGTTGCACGGATCGAGGCAGGCGACCTTCCCGCAAACGTCGAAGAAGGCAGCACGCCTTCACCGTTCTCGCGCCGCCATGCTGCCGGCGTCTGGCGGCGTTCAGGCCGATTGGTGATGGCCGTCACCGCGCTGGGGATCGCCTCTGCGACCGCCGCTGCCTCCGGCGCCTTTGGCGATCCGATCTATGTCCCGGTCGTCAGCGAGACGCTGGCAAAGGCAAAATTCGTCGAACTACCATCAC
This sequence comes from Sphingomonadales bacterium, assembly GCA_021298455.1. Classification (GTDB taxonomy): domain Bacteria; phylum Pseudomonadota; class Alphaproteobacteria; order Sphingomonadales; family Sphingomonadaceae; genus Sphingorhabdus_B; species Sphingorhabdus_B rara. The sequence continues at coordinate 3,907 of JAJTFR010000136.1, forward strand.
AAGTCGCCGCTGTGCCAAAAGTGGAAAGCAAAACGATCAAAGCCCCAGCGCCGGCTAGGGACGTAGCGCAAATTCCGGTAGCCGATCCGATCAAGGCACGACAGGTACTGCGCGATCTGCACAAGCGTTTGCGCGCCAATCCCGAATTCCGCCGACTGCCGCCCGATGAACGGCGCGCAATGGCAAGGCAGGAAGTGCGCGCGATGATCGACCGTGGCGAAATCAGCATTGATGACCTCAAGGCCAGCGCGGCTAAGATGCAGGCACGGCGGGCAGAGGTGATCGAGGCACGGCGCAACTCAATGGCCGAACGCCGGGCGACATCCGCCCAGCCATCATCGTCGCTGATCGATCCAACGCCTCGCCCGCGTCCTGATCCAGAGCGGGTGGCTGCGCGGCAGGCGGCGTGGCAGGCGATGCCTGTCGATGCGCAGCAACGGCTGCGGGAACTGCGCGCACAGTTGCGCGATGCACCGCCTGCCGAGCGCCCGGCGATCCGGCGCGAGATGCGACAAATCTGGCAAAGTACCCTAAACAGGGATGCATTGCTGCAGGAGGCGTCCGCTGAAATGCCGGAAACCGAATATCGGTAACGTCCCTAGGTTGCTAGTTGATTGGCATAATGGCACCATTGCCCGATCCAGTCCTTGTTTCAGGGAGAGGCCGGATGGGAATTGTCGAACTGCTTGGCCTTGCAGCCAGCGTCAGCCTGTTATCCGGGTGGCGGCTGTACCTCACCGTGTTCGCCACCGGCCTTGCGATGCACTTTGGTTATGTTGACCTACCCGAAAATCTGAAAATGCTGGAGGCACTCGCCAATCCCTGGGTGATCGGGACCGCAGGTGTCGGGGCGGTTGCCGAATTTTTCGCCGACAAGATCCTCTGGCTCGACTCGATCTGGGACGGGCTGAACACATTGATCCGTCCGCTCGGCGGCGCGCTACTTGCCCTCGCGGTTGTCGATGCCGGTGATCCCGTCTGGCAAGTGATCGTTTTTCTTTTGGGCGGCGGGGCAGCCTTTGCCAGCCATGCGACCAAGGCAACCGCGCGCGCAGCGGTGAACACCAGCCCCGAACCGGTCAGCAACATCGTGCTATCCACCGTAGAGGACGTCGCCACCGGCGGCTTGCTTGCGCTGGCCTTTGCCAATCCGGTTGCCGCAGCGGTCATCGGGATCACGCTGCTTGGCTTGTCGATCTGGGGGGTGTTCGCGGCGCGGCGGATGTTCCAAAAATTGCTATCGCACGGATCGGCAGCGCGATTGCCTGATAACTAGTTCCCGGTCCCGGGGGCGAAAATCACTTCGCCCTGCCATGGTGTGATCGGCCTTACGGGCACGCCATCGCGCAGCCGATCATAAAGCCGGTCACGATGGTGCGGTTCAACGACAAAACAGCCTTCGCTCGTCCCCGGCTTTCCGCCGCGTGCCGCGACATGGCTGTAATGGAAATAGCGCCGCCTTTCGGGGGCATAGCTGTGGACGACAATGTCGCGTGGCCGCATCGCGCTGTTCGAAGGGTCCAACCCGTCAAGCCGCAACGACAGGCCGTTGCGACCGCGATACAGTTCGGCACCGCGCGCTGCACCGAGCGAGGACATCCAGCTTTCTTGGGCATTGCCGAAGGCGGTGGCATAGCCATCATCATCGGGGTCTGATCCGATTCCATGTGCGACGACAATCGGCGTATCGATGCCATCGCCCTTTTCGAGATCGACAATGTAGAGCCGGGGTTCGGTGCTGTGCCGTGCGAAATCGACCACGACTATTTCCGCAGGGCCGATGCCGCTGCCGCGTTGGCAGACGTGCAGGTCATAACTTGCCAGCGCCTCTTCCAGCAACGCACGGTCAAGGCGGCGGGGCGGCGGGGCGGGCACGGACATTTCGGCAGAGGTCGCAGGCGTAGCCGGCATTTCAGGGTAAAGCAGCGCTAACTTTTGGCGCCGCTCGGGCAGCGCAGGGCAGGCAAGGCGTCGCGGCATGGGGGTTATAACAGCGGCAGGTTCTCCCGTGCCGGGCACGAACTGAATTTCGGATTGCGCAGGCAATGGTTGCGCGTCAACCGGCGCGCCAAAGGCCACCAACATTGCGCCGAGCGAAGCGGCGAATCTTGCCCCACGATGCATGTCCGCAGGTTACAGCAAAAGCGCGGGGTTGCCAAACCCCCTCGCGGGTTCCATTTCAGCAGCGAACAGGGGCGCCCTCTTGCGCGCAGCGAACAAATCTGGAACATAGCCATCCCATGAGTCTGACCCACATCCGTGTGCGCGGTGCGCGTGAACATAATCTCAAAGGCGTGGATATCGATTTGCCGCGCGATCAATTGATCGTGATCACCGGCCTGTCGGGCAGCGGCAAATCAAGCCTGGCGTTCGACACCATCTACGCCGAAGGCCAGCGCCGCTATGTCGAGAGCCTGAGCGCATATGCACGCCAGTTCCTGGAAATGATGCAAAAGCCCGATGTTGAGCATATCGAGGGCCTTTCCCCCGCGATCAGCATCGAGCAGAAAACCACGTCGCGCAATCCCCGCTCGACCGTCGCAACGGTCACCGAAATCTATGACTATATGCGCCTGTTATGGGCGCGGGTCGGCGTGCCCTATTCGCCGGCCACCGGCCTGCCGATCACCGCGCAGACGGTGACGCAGATGGTCGATCGGGTGATGCAATTGCCCGAAGGCACGCGCGCCTATCTGCTCGCCCCGGCGGTTCGCGGGCGCAAGGGCGAATATCGCAAGGAACTGCTCGAATGGCAGAAAGCGGGCTATACCCGTGTGCGCATCGACGGCGAATTCTACGCCATTGAGGAAGCCCCCGCGCTCGACAAGAAGTATAAGCATGACATTGAGGTCGTCGTCGACCGCATCGTCGTGAAGGACGGGATCCAGACGCGTCTGGCGGACTCGTTCGAACAGGCGCTGGAACTGGCCGAAGGGCTAGCCTATGTCGATCTGGCCGACACCACAGTTGCAGAGGCGACGGGCGCCGCAGATGCCGTGCCGACAGCGTTCGGCGAGGCACGGGCGACCTTCACTCCTGCCCCTACCAACGTCACCACTAACGTGACTGGGGGAGCGATGAAAGGCACCGGCCTGCCGCCCAACCGCATCGTATTCAGCGAGAAATTCGCCTGCCCGGTCAGCGGCTTTACCCTGGCGGAGATTGAGCCTCGGCTGTTCAGCTTTAACGCGCCGCAGGGTGCCTGCCCCGATTGTGACGGGCTGGGCGAGCGGCTGGAATTTGATCCGCAGCTGGTCGTCCCCAATGAAGCGCTGAGCCTGAAGCAGGGGGCGGTTGTGCCATGGGCGAAATCCAACCCGCCCAGCCCCTATTATATGCAGGTGCTCAGCTCGCTGGCGAAAGCCTATGGTTTTGACCTGACAACCCCGTGGAACAAGCTGGAGCCCGACCAGCGGCTGATCATCCTATACGGCACCGGCGGCATGCCGGTGGAGTTGACCTTCATCGACGGGCGCAAGGAATATACCGTGCGCAAGGCCTTTGAAGGCGTGATCGGCAATTTGAACCGCCGCATGTTGCAGACCGATAGCGCCTGGATGCGGGAGGAGCTGGGCAAGTTCCAGACGAGCCAGCCGTGCGAGACCTGCCATGGCGCAAGGCTGAAGCCGGAGGCACTGAGCGTGCGGGTGGGCGGCGCGAACATATCCGAACCCACGCGGATGAGCGTTGCCGACGCGCTCGGCTGGTTCAGCAATCTCGACGCGCAATTGACCCCGACGCAAAGCCAGATTGCCAAGGCGATCCTGAAAGAGATCAACGAACGCCTCGGCTTCCTCAACAATGTCGGGCTCGATTATCTGAACCTTGATCGCACCAGCGGCACCTTGAGCGGCGGGGAGAGCCAGCGCATCCGCCTTGCCAGCCAGATCGGATCGGGCCTGTCGGGCGTGCTCTATGTGCTTGATGAACCCAGTATCGGCCTGCACCAAAAGGATAATGACCGGCTGCTGGCCACGCTGCGCCGGCTGCGCGATCTGGGCAACACCGTGATCGTTGTCGAACATGATGAAGATGCCATCCGCACTGCCGACTGGATCGTCGATCTGGGCCCCGGCGCGGGCGTGCATGGCGGCGAAGTGATTGCCGAAGGCCCGCTGAAAAAAATCCTGAAGGCCAAGGGCAGCCTGACTGCCGATTATCTGAACGGTACCCGCGAAATCGCCGTTCCGAAAAAGCGGCGCAAGGGCAATGGCAAGAAATTGACGCTGCACGGCGCGCGCGCCAACAATCTGAAGAATGTCACCGCCAGCATCCCGCTCGGCACATTCTGCTGCATCACCGGCGTATCGGGCAGCGGCAAATCCAGCTTCACCATCGACACGCTCTATGCCGCCGCGGCGCGCACATTGAACGGCGCGCGGGTGATTGCCGGCGCGCATGACAAGATCACCGGCCTTGAACATTGAGACAAGGTGATCGACATCGACCAGTCG
>JAJTFR010000137.1 GCA_021298455.1 Sphingomonadales bacterium
CGGCTTTTCCCGGCCAGTTGCGGGTGATCGAGGGCGATGCGATGAAGATCGACCCAGCGCAGGAAATCGGTGCGCCTTTCCATATCGCATCTAACCTGCCCTATAATGTCGGCACTGCGCTCGCGGTCGGCTGGCTCGGCAAGGAACAATGGCCACCTGCGTGGAAATCGCTGACGCTCATGTTTCAGCGCGAAGTGGCCGACCGCATTGTCGCAACCGCAGGCAGCGATGCCTATGGCCGTCTTGCGATCCTCGCCCAGTGGCGCAGCGTCGCCAGGATCGCGATGCCGGTTCATCGCAGCGCCTTTACACCTCCCCCCAAGGTCATGTCGGCCGTTGTCCACATTGTTCCCGATGCGCAACCAGACGGCGTGCGTATGGCAACGCTTGAGGCATTGACGGCTGCAGCCTTTGGCCAGCGCCGCAAGATGCTGCGCCAAAGCCTGAAAGGGGTGTCGGGCGCGCTTGATGCACTGCGGACCGTCGGGATTGCCGAAGACCGGCGCCCCGAAACGCTTACGCTTGATGAATGGATCAGCATCGCAAAAACGCTAGGATAAACGAGAACGACGCCCGGCGGTGATCGATCGGCAAGTGTTGAGGGTGGCTTTGCCAGCCAAATCTCGCTAAAGATATCAGATGAAACTGCTTTCCGCATCGCAACAGGCCGCGCTTGAAAGACCCGACCCTGATCGCATGCTGACCCAGGTACAGATCTGGTCGGAAATCAACAGCGGTACCGGCAATTTGCGCGGACTGGCGACCACAGCCAGCCTACTGACCGACGCTTTTTCCTCGCTGCATGGCGATGTACAACTTTTCGATCCGGCACCGGTCGAGCGCGTCTTACCCGATGGCCACATCGTCGACGTCGAACATGGCCGGCATCTGGTAGCAACCGTTCGCCCTGAAGCGCCGATACAGCTATTGCTCACCGGTCACATGGACACAGTTTTTGCCGAGGACCATAGCTTTCAACAGCTTAGCTGGCTGGATGAAGGGGTACTCAACGGTCCCGGCGTTGCCGATATGAAGGGTGGTATTGCGGTAATGCTGGCCGCACTGTCGGCAGCCGAAACCGCGCCTGAATTCGCGTCCGTCGGTTATCAGGTAATAATCAACAGCGATGAGGAAACTGGATCTGCCTCGTCTGCTGATTTGATCCGTCGGCTGGCAAAGGGCAAGCTTGCGGCATTCACTTATGAACCCTCGGCCTTGCCTGATGGCACATTGGCTGGGGCTCGGCCGGGCAGCGGCAATTTCTCAATCATCGTAAAGGGCCGAAGCGCCCATGCCGGGCGCAACCCGCATGACGGGCGTAATGCCTTGCTGGCCGCAGCGGACCTCGCCCTGCGGCTGAAAGCGCTGACCCGCGAAGGGCTGACCGTCAATCCGGCGCGGATCGACGGCGGCAGCCCCAATAATGTCGTTCCCGAAAACGCCGTGCTGCGTGTCAATCTTCGTCCACACAGCCCGGAACTCGAACAGTTTGCATTGGCAGAAATCAGAGCGCTGATCACCGCAATTGAAGTCGAACATGACGTCGCCATCCACCTGCATGGCGGCTTCAACCGCCCACCCAAGCCATTGACTCCCGAGGCCGAACAGCTTTTCGGTCTGGTCAAGGCATGTGGGGAGGATCTGGGGCTGACCATAGGCTGGAAATCGACCGGCGGAGTGTGCGACGGCAACAATATAGCCGCATGTGGTATCCCCGTGGTCGACACCATGGGCGTGCGCGGTGGCAGCATTCACAGCAGCGACGAATATTTGATTACCGAAAGCCTGGTCGAACGGGCGCGACTTTCCGCGCTGACCTTTTTGCGGATCGCTGAAAAAGGGGGGTTATGAGTTTTCTTATCCGTCCGGCAATATTGTCGGATCTGCAACCCATGTACGAAATGGCCAAGCGCACCGGCGGGGGGTTCACCAACCTGCCGCCCGACCGCAAGGCGCTGACGGCGAAGCTTGAACGTTCGGCCGAAGGTTTTGCGCGCACTGGAGACGGGATTGGCGATGACCTTTTCGTGTTCATTCTCGAAAACCGGGAAACGCGCGAAGTGCGCGGCACCTGCCAGATATTCTCTGCCGTGGGACAGACTTGGCCCTTTTACAGCTATCGCATCGGGGCGTTGACGCAGCACAGTGTGGAACTCGAAAGGACGTTTCGAGCCGACATTCTGAACCTTTCCACCGATTTGGAAGGCGCAACCGAAGTGGGCGGCCTCTTCCTGCATCCAGGCGAGCGCTCCGGCGGATTAGGCATGCTGATCGCGCGCAGTCGTTATCTGTTCATCCGCAATCACCGCGCCCGTTTTGCCGACCGCACGCTCGCCGAGCTGCGCGGCGTCATCGACGAGGCTGGTGGCTCCCCTTTCTGGGACGGCGTCGCCGGACGTTTCTTCGGGATGAACTTTCAGGATGCCGATGAATTCAATGCCAAGCATGGCAACCAGTTCATCGCCGACCTGATGCCCAAGCACCCGGTCTATATCGCGATGCTGCCCGAAAGCGCGAAAGCCGTGATCGGCGTCCCGCATCCTTCGGGCCGTGCCGCCATGCGGATGCTGGAGGAGGAAGGCTTTTCTTGGGAAAAATATGTCGACATTTTCGATGGCGGCCCAACCATGACAGTGCGCACCGATCAGATCCGCAGCGTGCGTGAAGCAAAGGATGTGGTGGTAACCGAGATCAGCGAGAAGCTGGGCGAGCATATTGATGGGGACAAGATGCTGGTAGCGGTTGGCGAACTTGCCAAGTTTCGCGCTGCCTATAGCTGGACCGAGGCGCGCGACGGCGGCGTCGCAATCGATGAGGTGAGCGCAGCGGTGCTCGGCCTGTCGGTCGGCGACACAATCACCCAGGTTCCACGCTGGTAACGCCATGAGCCTTGTCGAGATCAATTTCGATGGCATCATTGGTCCGTCCCACAATTATGCGGGATTGAGCCCGGGCAACATCGCCTCAGCCAGTAATGCCGGTGCCATTTCGCAGCCGCGCGCCGCTGCCTTGCAAGGCATTGAGAAAATGCGGGCCAATCTGCGACTTGGCCTCGCACAGGGCTATTTCATGCCGCTCGACCGACCGAACCGTCAATGGCTGTCGGGGCTTTCGACCGATATGACGAATGCCGAACCGCATATCCGCGCCGCCGCCTTTTCAGCGTCCGCAATGTGGGCGGCCAATGCGGCGACGGTTTCACCTGCACCCGATACCGCCGATGGCAAATGCCATCTGTCAGCCGCAAACCTCCTAACCATGGCGCATCGCAGCCATGAATGGGCGGGGACGCTGGCGCAACTCCGGCTTGCCTTCGCCGATGAGCGGCATTTTGCCGTGCACGCGCCGGTACCTTCGCCTTATGGCGATGAAGGCGCTGCCAATTTTATGCGGCTCTGCCCGTCGCATGGCGAGGCAGGGCTGGAAATCTTTGTCTATGGAAAATCGGGTGGCCCCTTCCCCGCGCGCCAGCATCTCGAGGCGTCGAAAGCCGTTGCGCGGGCGCACCGGCTTGATCCGGAGCGCACCCTCTTCATCCAGCAATCCGAAATCGCGATCGCCGCCGGGGCCTTCCACAATGATGTCGTTGCAGTGGCGAATGAACGTATTCTCTTCACCCATGAACAGGCGTTTGAAGAGCCAGAAGCCGCTTATACGGCCATTCGGGATAAAATGCCCGAGATAGAGATTGTCATCGTACCGGCCGATAGAATCAGCCTTGCCGATGCTGTGCAAAGCTATTTGTTCAACGCCCAACTGGTGACGCTGCCGTCTGGCGAAATGGCATTGATTCTGCCGACCGAGGCGCAATCCAATCCCCGCGTCTGGGGTTGGCTGGAGGAGCATATCGCCGGCAATGGACCGATACGACGGCTCATCCCCGTAGACGTGCGTCAGTCAATGGCCAATGGCGGCGGGCCAGCCTGCCTGCGACTGCGCGTTGTCGCCGATCCCGCGACGGTCGACCCACGCTTCATTGCCAACGAAGCGAAGCTGGACCGGATCGCAGATGTGGTAGCAAGCCACTGGCCTGAGGCGATAGCGCCCTCTGATCTTGGCAGACCGGAAATGGTCGAACAGGTCCAGGCTGCCCGGACGGCCTTGCTGAGCGCGTGCGATCTTTCCGAACTCGTCTGACTGTCGAAAGATTTTACAAACCGCGATGGCGTTAACCATCGAAGTACGCAGCTTTGCTGAACTGGCATGGGCTTTGCCTATAACCGTGTTAACTTATGAAAAAAGTCGCACGCCTTTTCCAGATCAAGACCAAAGTGGAGGTCTTCCTCATCACCTACCCGCTCGCACTGGGTGCGGTAAAGCGGGGGCAGGAATATATGTTGCAATATCCCGGAAAGATCGGCTGGCTTTTCCTGGCACTGACCTGTGGCGCCGTGTTCCTCGCCTCTGCAAAGATGTTGCAGGCTGTCGAATTGCAGCAAATGTTTGGGCAGGAATAGCCCCCCGGATTCTCGTCTCGGAAAAGCCGTCGCCTGACGCATTTGGCAACCGGAAAACCGGTTTCAACTATTCTGTGACAATGTTCGGAAAGGTAGGGGGTTTCTGTTGCCCGGCACCCCCCAAGCCGCTGTAACCTTTCTGTTGCCCGGCCGGTTCGGCCGCGTTCTTTTAGAATAATTCTAGACCGTGAGGCCCGAAATTATGCTGCGAGAGCAAGTGCTTCGTTATCGTTGGCACTTATGAGTTTTGAGCCTTGAACGGGTTACTCAGCCCGAGCGAAAACATTGTTTTTCAACACACGTCGATCCTAGTTCGGCCCCGTCATTTTCCCCGATTTCACGAGGAAAGTGGTGGAGCCGCCGGGTACCGCCCCCGGGTCCGCTGCATCTATTACACAAGGCAGTTTATCGCCATAGCCGGGCGAACCCGGCAAAATCCTATATAGGCGATTTTTGCTGAATGGGAAGTGAAGGTACGAGATATTCCCTCGTCCTTGCTCCTGCCGGCAGGATCAGACGCCTTGCATATTCCGGCTCTCCGCCGGGATATGCACCGTAAGGCCGTCCAAATCTTCGCTCAGGTCGATCTGGCAGGACAGCCGGCTTGTCCGGCGCGCACCACTGGCAAGATCGAGCATATCCTCCTCATCGTCACTCGCGGGGGACAGCTTATCGAACCACGCCTTATCGATGATCACATGGCAGGTTGAACAAGCCATCTGCCCCTCACATGTCCCTTCGAGAGGCTGGCCAGCATTTTGTGCCAATTCAAATGCACTTTCACGCCAATTGCCTTTCCGCTGCGGCGTTGATCATTTCAGCCGCGCGTTCAATATCTTCGATGCTTGTATAGCGACCCCAGCCGAGCCGAATAGAGGATTTCGCCTGTGCATCGGACAACCCGATCGCATGGAGCACATGGCTGGGTCGGCCCGATCCGCTGGCGCAGGCGCTGCCGGCGGAAAACAGCACTTCGCGGCATTCACTCATCAACCGGCCGACATCAATACCGTCGCGGCGGATGTTGAGATTGCCCTTATAGCGCTGCGTAGTTGAGCCATTGACCGTCCATTTGGCGAACAGTTCGCACGCCCGGCCCCAAAGTCCTTCGACATGCGCCCAGTCTTCATCCAGCCGCTCTTTAGCGAGCATTGCCGCCGCACCAAAGCCGATACAGAGCGCAGGCGACAAGGTGCCCGATCTCAGCCCCTGTTCTTGCCCGCCGCCATGGATCAGTGGTTCAAGCCTTACCCCGTCACGCACCCAAAGCGCGCCAAT
>JAJTFR010000138.1 GCA_021298455.1 Sphingomonadales bacterium
ACGGCCGATATGGCGCAGTTGCTTGAAGGTTTGTGCGCCCAGTTCCGGCAGACCTATAAGACCCGCAGGGACATTGAACTGCATTGCCATGCGCAACAATTTGCTCTTCCCGCAGATCAGGCTGTCCCGGTTACGCTTTTTACAGTCGAAGCTGTCGCCAACGCTTTCCAGCATGGATTTGGCGAGGGCCGGGTTGGGAAGATCAACGTGGATTTCACCGCCAGGGATGGCGAGGCAGAAATGCGCGTGGAGGATGATGGCACCGGCTTTGCCGATGCGACTAGCGCCGGAAATACCGGAATCGATCTGATCCGCGCCTACGCAGAACAGGCGGGCGGCGAAATCGACATCAGCAGTCAGCCGGGCGCAACGGTTTTGTCGATGCGTTTTCCGCTGCAGATTGAAGGTGCACCCGCATCGAACGCGTCGGCGTCTCTGGTGTTAAGATAAGGGCTGCCACTTGGGCAGCCCTTCGATCTTTCTGGATCTGGCCATTTGGCCAGCGATTTTTGAAGCGGATTAACGCTTCTCCGTCGTCGTCACAGTGCTTGTTCCGTCGCGGACCTTGTCGGCCTTTTCTTCGATCGCATCTGCCTTGCTTTCGGCGCTATCGCGAACATTCTGTGCCTTGTTTTCCAAGGACTGCTCAGCATTGGAATCGACGCCGTCAATCTGCTTGTCGAGCGTGTCGGCTCGGTTTTCCATGGCATCAGCCTTTAGATCAGCCTGTTCGCGCGTTGCGTCAGCGGCTGCCTCCATATTGTCGGCTTGCGTGTCGCCTGAATCAGTGGTCGATTTGTCACATGCCGCCATGGATAGTGCTGCGGCACCGATCAGGCAGAGATTTGCAATTTTTTTCATGAGCAATGCTTCCTTATTCTAACGCGGCGTTCCGCGACGGACGAGATTGACCAAGGCCAAAAGCAGAATTGCACCGATTAGCGATGCCAAGAGTGATCGGAAATCAAACGCACCCGACGTGATCGGAGCACCGCCGATCATCGGCGTGATGATAAAGCCGGCGATGACTGCGCCAACGATCCCCACCACTATGCTCAGAATAACCCCTTGCTGGGCGTCGGTGCGCATTATCAGGCTGGCCAGCCATCCGAGGATGCCTCCAACCACCAAAATCAATATGATGTTCATTGGTTTGTCTCCGTTATGGAAACAGGTAAACCCGGGATGCTGATTTAGGTTCCCGACAGGCAGAGAAGACGAACCGGGTTATTTGCGACGCTGACTGCGCTTATTTCTCTTGATGGTGAGGTGCAGCTTTCATGCTTGCCGGATGACGATCATTAACCTGAACATAGAAAAGCCAGAGTTTCGCGAGCCGTTTCCTGTGCCTGCAAACAAAGCTTATTGTCGAATAGCAACGACATGCAGACGGCATCACAACCGATTTTCCAAAATGTGATGCCGTCTGCAGAGGCCCTTATTCGACTGGGCCATTTGCACTGTCACCTCGATCACTCGCGATGGCAGAACGATCAGCCTAGTTCGATCTTAACAGCGCACTGACAGCGATGTTCCATCGCTCGGCAAATCTTTCCAACATTGCCGCACCTGGAAACTAATGCGGTTCTGCCGCGTTAGGAGGGCAACAATATGAGGGCGTGGCTTTGATTGGCGGGTAAACATAAAATGGATAGGTCGCTCGAGGCGCGGGTACGAAAGCATGATTGGTTGGAACGTCATTCACGCGCTTTTCCGCTCGTCGTTTTTGCCTTGTCGGTTGCGCTAGTCGTGGTTGGTGCGGTCGCTTCGGAAACGTCCGAGCGCGCGGCGATAAGCGAGCGCCTCGAGGTTCAAGAGGTTGAGTTGAAGCAAGCGATCATGCGGCAGGAGGCGGCCTATGATGCCGTCCTGCAGGTCGGCGCTCTATTCTTGTCACAAGTCGATTCCGGTAAGGAGCAATTCGAACAATTTGTAAGGGCCGCTGCACTTTCCATCGACATTGATGGAGCGCGCGGCGTTGGTTGGGCCTTTATCAGCGATGATGGCACAGGCAAGATAGGCTCAGTAAAGATTACCTATCTGTCCCCATCAAACCCAGGAAACCGGTCTGCGATCGGTTTCGACATGTATCGTGAACAGAAGCGTCGCGATGCTATTGACCGGGCCATCGCAACGGGAAAGCCTACAACAACGGCTCCGGTTGTTTTGATGCAAGACCTGCGGCGGCGCCCGAAGCTGGGTTTTCTGGTTTACAAGCCCGTCCCAACGGGCGGCCAGTTGCCAAAGGGGATGGTCTATGTTGCTTTTCGCGGCGACGATTTTCTGCAGAGCCAATTGACCGCAATCCCGCATCCGCCCTCTTATGCCGCGCTTTATGCCGGGTCGATCGCGGCGTCGAACTTGCTTGCCGAAGCGGGAGACAAAAGCCGAAACGGATTATCGCGGTCCACCCAACTCGATTTTGGCAACACGCAATGGACGCTGGTCATCGCAGGTGCACCGCCTGCCATGCTGTCATCTTTCACGAAATGGTTTATTTTCGTCGGCTTGATCATTTCAGGCATGTTGTTGTTCATCACTCGAATGTTGGTGCGCGCGGCTGCTTATGATCGTGAAGCATTTGAATGGCAGTTTCGACAGCTGCAGATTCGTAAGACGCTGAACCGCGAACTCAACCATCGTGTCAAAAACACCTTGGCGAACGTGCTGTCCATTTTGGCACTCACCAAGCGTCGGTCGGCAACGCTGGACGAATTCGCTGATAGCCTGGCCGCACGGATACGCGCGCTTTCGGCGACGCATGGATTGCTGACGCAGAATGAATGGTCGAACGCTGATATCCGAGATATCTTTGAAGCGGAACTAGCCCCGTTCCTGCACAGTACCGGGCCCGTTATCGCGATTGCCGGCCCCAATATCAAACTCGCGCCCAATATTGCATTGTCGCTTGGCTTGGCGGTCCATGAATTGGCAACCAATGCCGCGAAATATGGGGCGATGACGGCTGCGACCGGTCGTGTGGACATCATCTGGCGAAGCATCGGTGATCGAAAGGCGGAGATTATCTGGTCAGAAACGGGTGGCCCGCCGGTCAAACCTCCTGACCGGCGCGGGTTCGGACTCGAGCTTTTGGAAAGCATTATGTCGCAGGAGTTTTTAGGTGCTGCCAAGCTCGAATTCCTGCCGGCAGGGCTTTGCTGCCAGCTGATGGTGCCCGTCGGACCCTTGCCCAAGGCGGTGACGCCGTTGCCGATATGAATTGCTACTGGGAACAAATGGGCCGCCTTATCGTTGGCAACGTGCCATTCGATAATTGACCCTCCTAACTTCCGGTCGAATGGCCTGATACTCGAGCCTCTGCGCGGTACCTCTCCCAGATCCCCCAACGACCACGCAGAGGTTTCTTTTTTCGGCAATGAAATAGTGCGGAACTCTGGCTGCTCTGACGCGTTCGGCGAACAGAGTTTATATACCGCCCCGGAGATTGCGATGAACTTAGCCCTTTTGCTGCTCATTGGTGGTCTGGTTGGCTGGGTCGCCAGTCTGATCGCCCTAGAGGATGATCGTCGCATCATTCTGTTTAATGTCGGTACCGGAATGGCCGGAGCATTGTTGACCGGGTTAATGGCCTCGACGTTGATTGACGGCGCATCAAATTTGAGATCAGGCCTCTCGATAGCGACGCTATCTTTTGTTCCGTTGGGTTCCGCGCTGATGGTGATGCTGATTACTTTCCTTCAACGTTGCGCTGCCCGTTAGAGCCGGAAGGAGTGCGATGATACGCCGGGTGAACCGTCAGCCATCCGCAACAACATTCGGATTTTCATCAGCCGCGCGGCGCGGATAACACACTCTGGTGAAAATCCGGGTAAAGCCCGGTGCGGTTGCCGCACCGGGCTTTGCTTTGATCAACTGCGATGAAATTGGCCCCTGATCGCGCCATTCGGATATTCGGTAGTGTTGATGACGATATAATAGCGCGAAGGATTGTTTTCGATCCGATCCTCAATCCACTCGGCGCGTCCGACGCAGTTTTTCCAACCCCCCTCATTCGCGTTTGTGAGCCGCAAGACGACAGCGCCATTTGTACCGGGACGACCGCGATTGATTGTGACGCTTGTAATGTCGCTGAGATTGCGAACGTCATTCACATCATAGCAAATCTGGTTTGCTTCGTCAGCACCGCTCAGTTCGGCGCGGTGGGTTTCGGCAAACGCTTCGGCGACGCCTTCCTCAACGGTTGCGCATCCGCCTAATGCTATTGTTGCCGCTGCTGTTGCGAACAGGAACGGCTTGTGGGTCCAGTTGACCATTGCATCATCCTTTCGATCATTGATCTATTGTTGCCGGCATTGCGCAGGCCCACTGAAAACAGTTGTCTTGCCGCTTCGTTCCTTTCGCGGGTTTGGAACCAAGCGGCCGACGGCACGTTCTCATCAGACACAGAGATGGAGTATTGGCATGACGATCAACAGCCTGGGCCCTGAACCGGGGGTCGAAACGATAGACACCGGCATCGACGATTTCAGCACCGAGCAATTGGCCGATGTCCTTTCCGACGCACTGGCAGATAGCTTCACGCTCTATCTGAAAACCCTTGGCGTCCATTGGAACATCGTCGGTCCGGCATTTTACGGTATCCATAAACTGACGCAGGACCAATATGAAGATCTGGACGCCGCGATCGACGAAATTGCCGAGCGCATTCGGGCCTTGGGGCATGTCGCCCCCGCCGCCTTTGGTGATTTTCAACAGCGCAGTATGTTGCAAAGCAAGACGACAGCGCCATTTGTACCGGGACGACCGCGATTGATTGTGACGCTTGTAATGTCGCTGAGATTGCGAACGTCATTCACATCATAGCAAATCTGGTTTGCTTCGTCAGCGTCGGTTGCCTAGTGCGACATGCAGTCGATTGCAGGAATCGTTCCAGCCTTGCCGCACAAGGCTCTTCGGTTCTTGCTAAGCCGTAGCGACAACCTGCCGCGCCCGAACGCCAGCATGGCGAACCGATAATAGAGGAAGGGTCGTGGAAAAATGGTGCCGGCTACAGGATTCGAACCCGTGGCCCCCTGATTACAAATCAGGTGCTCTACCAACTGAGCTAAGCCGGCGCGCGATGCGTGGAAGCGCCTTTAGCGTCAAACCACGCCAAAGGTCCAGCCTTCTGTTTGGCGAATTTGGTCATCTAGTATTGGCGGCGACCATAAAAGCGGATCTGCGCTGGCGCAACGCATCCATGCCGCGGTGATCAGCGCGTCGGTGGCGTGGTCGTCCATACGGTCGAGCCGTTGTGGAAGCCCCGCGCTAAGTGCGCCCAGTGCCTTGGCCAGCGTTTCGATGTCACGAACCTTGCTGCGATTGGCAGGCAGGCCGGCGGCGCGCGCTGCCATGCTGGTATAAATCTCGACAATCACCGGCCCTGTTTCTGGCAACGGATCGAATGGCCAAATCGGAATGCGCCCCTGCAGTTGGTGCATCATTCGCATCCCGGTAAGTGAGCTTTTGCCGACCTGGCCTGCACCGACAAGGTTGAAGCAACTCCAGCTATTGGCCTGGCGGGTGGCGCGTTGGTGCCGTTCGACTTCGCGTAGCCGGCCAATGCCGGGAAGGAACAGGTTGCCGACATCGCCCTTGGCGTGACGAAAATGGCGGCGCGCCTCTGGGTGAGCGAGAAAGGAATTTGCGCCAAGATGCGGCTCGCCTGCGCTGAGCGTTTCGACCAGAGCCCAAAGTCCGCGTGCGTCGGTCGGACTCATCTCCCATTCGGGAAAGAATGCGTCCTGATCAATAAAGGGAAAGCCGAGGGAGAGGTCGAGGCCGATCAGCATGTCGGCCTGCGTTTCGGCCAGTTGCAGCAGCCAGTCGCGGATCGCGGCGCGAGACCATCGCTGCTGCATAGGCTGCACCAATTCGGGTGCGTTTTCCGACCCTATGCTTGCCACAGCAAGGCCGGGTGGATGCGCACCAATAGCGCCCGACCAGTCGATGCAGGTAAAGGATGTAAAGCGTCGCATCGGCGTGCTTTGCCGCTTGCTGCCCCAAAAGAAAAGGGCGGGTTTGACCCGCCCTCCAAGTCCCGTTCTGGTAAAGTAGATTTATTTCTTCGTGGCGGATTTCGCCGACGTAGCACGTTTCGTGGCCGTTTTGGCAGCAGGCGCCTTGGGTGCGGACGTCTGCGGGTTGCGAAGGTCGGCAAGCGCGCGTGCCGCAGCATCGCGGCCCCCCAGCCCGAATGCGAGAGCAAAGGCGACCGCCGCGCCAATCGCAAGTGCAAGGAACGCATAATCGACGATCATTCCGCCAATCTGCATCTGCTTCAGCCCGATGAAGACGAACAGGCCGGTGGTGATCCAATAGGTTACATTGGAAGCAATGCCTGGCCCGGTAGCATCGGCAATTAGATTGCGCAGGATATTGGCAATCAACACGCCAAGGGCGATCAGCACGGCACCGAAGACAACATTGCCCGCCTGAGCCAAGACCGTCTGCAATATGTCGGTCAGCTGCGGAAAGCCGAGCATGTTGGTGGCTGCGATGGCAAAAAAGATCATGATCGCAACGGTGACAATCGTGGCGATGACGCCGGATGCCTTGCGGCCTTCAGGCAGGATGCCCAGTTCGTCAATGGCCCGGTCAGCACCAAGGTTTGGCAACAGGTCGCGGATCAAGCCGCTGATCCAGCGCGACAGCACGTAACCCAGGCCGAGAAGCAGGCATGCGCCGATGATCAGCGGGATCGCCTGAAACACCATGTTGAGCAGGTTCATTGCTGGTTCGGTGATTGCCGAAATTTCCAGCATCTGAAGTGCCGCGATGGCGACAGGGATAATCACTAGCACATAGACAATCGTGCCGATGGTCTTGGTGATCGCGCTGTTGCCAGTTACAGCCTCAACCCCGCCTTTATTGGCCCATTTGTCGAAATCGACCGTGCCGAGCGCAGTTTCGACCAGATCGCGCACAATCCGTGCGATCATCGATCCGATGAAGAATATCGCTGCAGCGAAGACGATATTGTCGAGATAGCCGATGAAGTTGGTGAGCAAGCCTTGGACGGGTGTGATCACGCTGTCGAAACCCAGTTGCTGCAAGACGGCGAGTAAACCGAAAAGCCAGACCAGCAGCGACACAATCTTGCCCAATGCCATGCCGACACTTTCACCGTTCGACGTGCCACGCCGAAGGAAACTTATCTGGTCGACCATCTTCGCAAAGGTCCATTTGGCTGCCTTTGCGAGCGCCCATGTGACTGCAAGAATTACGAGTGCAAAAAAGATTTTCTCTGCCCAGACCATGAATAGCGCCTGGTCAAAGGCGTAACCTGCAAACTGCAAATTTTCCATGTCGTCCCCCCCCCTTTAAAACGGCCCTCCACGAGCCAGGAACGAAACAGAATTTACCATGTAATCAAGGTTCTGGCAAATAATTGCTGCGCTTTATGTTGCGCACAAAAAAGTTGAGTCAAAGCAATGATTTGATTCGCTCTTTCACCATTTCACCAGAGTTAAAGGTGGAGCGCATCATCAGCATATTGTGATTGTCACGCGACCGATTGCTTCGCGCCGTTCGATTATGCGCAGCGCGTCCGCTGTCTGCGCGAGCGTGAAGCGGTGCGAGATGTGAGGACGCATAACTCCCCCGGCGGCGAGTTGTCTCAAGGCAGCAGAGGTTTGCCTCGCCAACGCCGGATCGCGGCGGCTTGCTTCGCCGGCACGCAGGCCGATCAGACTATAGCCTTTGATTAGCGCATGGTTTGCGGGAAATTGCGGCACTTTGCCGCTGGCAAAGCCGACAATCAGGAAGCGTCCGCCCCAGGCAATGGCGCGGGTTGCGGTGATCGACAACTCTCCGCCAACGGGATCGAATACGACATCGCAGCCCCTGCCACCGGTCAGGTCCTTCACCTTTTGCGCAAGATCGGGATCAGCCGGGTCAAGCGCATGGTCTGCGCCGGCGTGAAGGATTGCCGCACGTTTTTCCGCGCTGGAGCCTGTGCCGATCACGATGGCGCCCTTATGCTTGCCCAAATCGACGGTGGCCATGCCGACACCGCCCGCGGCGCCAAGAACGAGCAGTGTTTCGCCCGGCTGCAATACCGCTTTGTCATGGAGTGCGTGCCATGCCGTAGATGCTCCGGCGCGCCAGCAGGCCGCCTCCTCCCATGTCAATGCGTCCGGTTTATGGGTGAGCGCGCCAGCAGAAACCACCGCCTGTTCGGCAATACAATCGCCCTTGCCGCCGCCCATGACCGCGTCGCCAGGCGCAAATCCGCTAACGTCGGCCGCAACCTCGATGACCTCACCAGAAAACTCCATGCCGGGTATGAAAGGCGGATTGGGGCGGAATTGATATTTGCCGTAAGTCATCAGCAAATCGGGAAAATTCAGTCCTGCGGCGCGGATTGCAATTCGCAGTTGGCCCGGCCCAAGCGGTGCAGGTTCACATGGTTCGACGCGGATGCTGTCGGGGCCTGTCAAGGCGGTGCATATTGCTGCGCGATAGCTCATCTTTTGCCCCTCTCTTTGCGAAGGCCTTCCCAATGTGCCAGTCGCTCGGCGATCTTCGCCTCAAGGCCGCGCGGGGCAGGGCGATAGAGCGCGACCGGCTGCATCTCGTCCGGCCAATAGTTTGCGCCGGAAAAGCCCTCATCACTATCATGGTCGTAGGCATAGCCCTTGCCATAGCCAATATCCTTCATCAGCTTTGTCGGCGCATTCAGGATATTGGCTGGCGGCATCAGTGATCCGGTTTCGCTGGCCTGCTTCCACGCGGCTTTCTGCGCTTTGTAAGCGGCATTGGATTTGGGCGCGGTTGCGCAATAGAGGCAGGCTTGGACAATCGCCAGTTCGCCTTCGGGGGAACCAAGAAACTCATAGCCGCTTTTTGCAGCGATACATTGTTCCAGTGCGCGTGGATCGGCAAGACCAATATCTTCCACGGCAAAGCGGGTGATGCGGCGCAACACATAGAGCGGTTCTTCCCCCGCCACGAGCATGCGGGCGAGCCAATAAAGCGCGGCCTGCGGATCGGATCCGCGCATTGATTTGTGCAGCGCGGAAATCAGGTTGTAATGCCCTTCCCGATCCTTGTCATAAACGGGCATGCGCCGGTGGAGCAGCGCCGCCATGGCTTGCGGATCGAGAAGCGGGTCGGGTGGTGCGATCGCAAACAGCGTTTCGGCCTGATTGAGCAGGAAACGCCCGTCGCCGTCTGTACTGGTGATCAGCGCATCGCGGGCAGCTGCTGTCAGCGGCAATGGCTTGCCTTCGATTGCTTCTGCCCGATCAAGCAACTGGCCCAACGCAGATTCATCGAGGCGTCGCAGAACCAGCACCTGCGTTCGGCTCAGTAACGCGGCATTGAGCTCGAAACTGGGATTTTCGGTTGTCGCGCCGACCAGGGTGACGATGCCTTTTTCCACAAAGGGCAGGAAGCCATCCTGTTGCGCGCGGTTGAAGCGGTGGATCTCGTCAACAAATAGCAGTGTCGCTTTGCCGGTGCGGGCCATCTGTTCGGCCTCGGCAAAGGCTTTTTTAAGGTCCGCAACGCCCGAGAAAACAGCGGAAACGGCCATATAGTGCATCCCGACCGCATCGGCGAGCAGCCGGGCAATGCTGGTCTTGCCTGTACCCGGCGGCCCCCAAAGGATCATCGATGACAGCCGACCGGCGGTAACCATGCGCCCGATTGCGCCTTCCGGTCCGGTCAAATGTTCCTGTCCGACAATATCCCCCAGATTCTGCGGCCGGATGCGGTCGGCCAACGGGGCGTTGGCGACGCCGCCCGCCTGCGATGCGTGCGGGGGATCGCCGAACAGGTCGGTCATTTGCCGTCGGCCTTTATGCTGCGCTGGCGCAGCAGCCGCAAATAGGTGTCGGCGACCGCCTGATTGATTGCGTCCCAGCTATAGTCAAGGCTGCGCTGTTCGCCGGCCTTGCCATGTTCACTGCGCAGGGCCGGGTCTTCGCAATAACACATTGTCGACGACAAGGCTTTGGCTGCCGGTGGCCTTGGCAGCGACCACGGGCAGGCCGCAGGCCATGGCCTCCAAGGTCACATTGCCAAAAGTTTCGGTCACGCTGGGGTTGAATAGCATGTCCATGCTGGCGACGGCACGGGCCAGATCGGGTCCGGCCTGAAAGCCGACGAAGCGCGCGTCGGGGAGGCGATTTTCAAACCAACCGCGCGCCGGGCCTTCGCCGATCACGATTACCTTATGCCGGATGTCGCGCCGCCGGAGCTGGTCAATCGTATCCGAAAACACGTCGAGCCCTTTTTCCATCACCAGTCTGCCGAGGAAACCGATGGCAGGCATGTCATCCTCAATGCCGATGTCGCGACGCCATTGCAGATCGCGGCGGGCTGTATTGAAGATATCCCGATCTACGCCGCGCGACCAGATGTCGATGTCATAATTCATCCGCTGTTCGCGCAACACCTGCGCCATCGATTCGGACGGTGCCACCAGCGCATCGCATTTGCGGTAAAGCTTGCGCAGCCATGCTTCGACCACCGGCTCCAGAAACGACATGTTATAATAGCGGAAATAGGTTTCAAAGCGGGTGTGCACCGATGCAAGGACGGGCAGTTGCCTGTCGCGTGCCCATTTTGCGGCTTGACGCGCGACGCGATCCGGGCTGGAAATATGCACAATATTGGGTGCAAAACCCTCCAAGTCGCGCTTCACGGACGCGGAAAGCGACAACGGTATGCGATATTCCGGGCGGTTGGGTATCGCCATGGACG
>JAJTFR010000139.1 GCA_021298455.1 Sphingomonadales bacterium
CATACCGCCGGCTACGGCTATGCCGAACAGGGCGAACAGGATGATATCGCCCTGCCGGATCGAGACAAATTCGATGAAGTTCAGAAGTTGGTCCTGATCAAGCGGGGTATCGGGCACGGGTGCCCAGCCCTTGATCGACCACCAAAGAAGGAGCACGAAAAGTCCCATCGCAATCACCGATGGTGGAGAGTAGACGGCCGATACCCGGCCTTTGAGCATCCGGTTGATCACAACCGAACCGATAGCAACGCCCACCGAGAAAATTGCGGTGAACAGCGTGGCTACTGTGCGGTCACCGCCCAGTCCATGCTTTACCATGGGCGGGAACTGCGCAGCCAAAACCGCGCCAATCGCCCAGAAAAAGCTGATGGCGATGATGGCCAGAAATAGCCGTGGGACATGCATCGTATCGCGCACCAGTCGCCAGCTTGAACGAAAGATATTCCAGTCGAGTTTGGCTGTGGGTGCATCGCTTTCGGGCGGAGCAGGGGGGACATATTGCGCGGTGACGCGCCCGATAAGCGCCACGAGCACAACCCCGACCGCCGAAATTTTCGGATCGAGTATTCCGCCCACGATTGTTCCGGTGAGGATCGCGATATAGGTGCCGGCCTCAACCAGTCCGGTGCCGCCCAATACTTCATCATCCTTCAGATGCTGGGGTAAAATACCATATTTGATCGGGCCGAAAAATGTCGAGTGCACACCCATCGCGAACAAGGCCGCAAAGAGGATGGGGATGCTGTGCAACCAGATACCGGCGGCGCCGACCAGCATGATAGCGATTTCGGCGGTCTTGACCCAACGAATGACCCGGGTCTTGTCGATGCTGTCCGCAATTTGCCCTGAAATGGCAGAAAGCAGGAAAAAGGGCAGGATGAAGATCGCGCCGGCAAGAGCGTTATAATAGGCTTCTTCGGCTTCGCCCCCCTGCAGGATGGAATAGGTGATCAGCACCACCATCGCCATCTTGTAGAAATTGTCGTTGAACGCGTTCAGATATTGGGTCGCAAAAAGCGGCAAGAAACGCCTTTTGCCCAGCAATGCCATCGAAGTCTGCATGTTTGGTCCGATTGGTCCCCTCTAGGTCCGACACCCCTAGCCGCAGGGGGCAGCGCCGCAAAGCGCTTTTACCAGTTTTAGGCGTTGTAGCTTTTATCTTGCAAGTTGGCGGCCCTTAACGCGCAACAGCGTTGCGTGAATGTCACAAGCACTTTCAAAAAATTGTTCCAACCGTTGCTAGGGGCGAAAAAACATTGCCTCGGATTCAGAAATATGCGGAGGTAGAGCATTGTTTTTTATGGAGGGTGCGCAATGCGCAAGTTTTCGGGGAAAGTTTACAAGCAGGCAGCCGTCGCAACATTGATGGCTTCCAGTGCGATGGCCATCGCCATGCCGGCAATGGCGCAGGATGCAGCCGATGCTGCCGATAGCGACGAGATCGTCGTTACAGCCCAGAAACGCGAACAGAATTTGCAGGATGTACCTGTCGCGATCACGGCAATCGGCAACGAGAAGCTGGACCAGTTGCAGGTGAACGAATTTCAGGATGTCGTGAAGTTCCTGCCGTCGGTCACGATCCAGCAGGGCGGCCCGGGTTTTGCCCAGGTCTATTTCCGCGGCGTATCCTCTGGCGAAAATGCCAACCACTCGGCCTCGCTGCCCACGGTTGGCACCTATCTTGATGAAATGCCGATCACGACCATCCAAGGCGCGCTCGACATTCACGCTTATGACCTTGCTCGTGTCGAGGCGCTGGCTGGACCGCAAGGCACGCTATATGGCGCAAGCTCGATGGCGGGGACGCTCAAGCTGGTCACCAACGCGCCTGACACGTCGGGCTTCTATGGAAATGCAGGTGTCGAGATCAACAATGTCGCCCATGGTGACTTTGGTTCGGTCTTTGAAGGTTTCGTCAACGCGCCATTGAGTGAAAAGGCGGCAATGCGGCTTGTGGGCTGGTATCGCGACGATGGCGGTTACATCGACAATCTGCCTGGCTCACGTCGCTATGCGACTTCCGGCATTCGTCAGAATAATACGGCGCTGGTGGAAAAAAATTACAACGACGCCGAAACCTATGGTGCGCGCCTCGCGCTTGGCATCGACCTTGACGATAACTGGACGATCAAGCCTACCGTGATGGGTCAGGTCCAGAACACTGAGGGCAGCTATGCTCGCGAACGTTCGGGCCAGTCGACCGGTGAATATACCACGGTTCAGTACAATCCGGAGGGTAGCCGTGACAAGTGGATCAACGCTGCGCTGACGATCGAGGGTAAGCTTGGCAATTGGGACATGACGCTGACCGGTGGTCACCTTCGCCGCAAGACCGAGACCGAGAGCGACTACTCGGATTATGGCTATTTCTATGACGCGCTCAACGGATATGGCGCCTATTGGTACGACAATGCAGGTAACCCTGTCAGCGCCAATCAATATATCCAAGGCATTGATCGTTATCGCAAAAGCTTTGGCGAGTTCCGCATCGCGTCCCCGCAGGATGCTTCGTTGCGCTTCATCGGTGGCCTTTTCTGGCAGCGGCAGAGCCACAATATCGAGCAAAATTACATCATCGACAATATTGCGGATTCGATCACCGTTCCGGGTACCGCCAGCAACATCTGGCTGACCAAGCAGCAGCGCACCGATCGTGATTATGCCGCCTTTGGTGAGCTTAGCTTCGACGTTACCGAAAAGCTTACACTGACCGGCGGTGCACGCCTGTACAAATATGACAATTCATTGTTTGGTTTCTTCGGCTTTGCTCGCGGCTATTCGGGCAACACCGGGGTGGCGCGCTGCATCACCACGACGGGAGCGGATTTCCGTGCCAACCCAACGGGCACCTTCGCGCAGCCCATTCTGGATGGCGCGCCCTGCACCAATGTGAACAAGAACACATCGGACAGCGATGCGATCTTCAAGATGAACGCAACCTATAAGCTGAGCGAAGACGAGCTGGTTTATGCGACTTGGTCGCGCGGTTTCCGGCCTGGTGGTATCAACCGCCGCGGTACCCTGCCGCCTTATGGTCCCGATGAACTCGACAATTATGAACTGGGCTGGAAGACCAATTTTGGTGCCTTCCGGTTCAATGGTGCGCTGTACCAGTTGGATTGGAACAACATCCAGCTTTCGTTCCTTGGGGCCAACGGCCTGACCGAAATCCGCAATGCGGGCATCGCGCGCATCCGGGGTGCCGAATTTGATGTCGGCTATCGTGCGGGCGGTCTCAGCCTGAATGCAGGCTTTAGCTATAATGACGCTGAAATCCGCCGCGATTTCTGCCGCATCGCTAACGCGACCTTTGATTGCACGACCGCGGGCAACGCGCTGCTGGCACCTGCCGGATCGCGCCTGCCGGTCACACCCAAGTTCAAGGGCAATCTCATCGCGCGTTACGAATTCCCTGTGGCGGAATGGAATGGCCATGTGCAGTTGGCGGCCAATCATACCGGCAGCCGGTCGACAGATCTCCGCACGGCACAAAAGGCGCTGAAGGGCGGGCTTGATGCCTATACGACGCTCGACCTTAGCTTTGGCGTCAAGAATGACAGCTGGAGCATCGAGGCATTTGCCACGAACCTGCTGGATGAATTTGGTGTCGTGAACACCGGCGTGTCATGCGTTGAAACCGTATGCGGAACAGGGCCGACCCCTGCGACGCCGACAGGCGGTGCATTCTACGATACGGTCATCAAGCCGCGTGTAATCGGGCTTAAGTTCAGCCGCGATTTCTGATCGCTGCTGCGATGACAATTGAAACGAGAAAGCCGGGCCAAAAGCTCGGCTTTTTCATGGCCGTCGCGCTGGTCATGGGAAACATGATCGGTTCGGGCGTGTTCCTCTTGCCAGCAAGCCTTGCGCCATATGGCTGGAATGCAGTGGCCGGCTGGATCGTTACCATTGCTGGCGCGCTTTGCCTCGCTTGGTTGTTCGCGCGTCTGATGGCCGGAACGGGTGAGGCACCTATCCCGCTTGTGGAGCGGGAATTTGGCCGGATCCCCGCCTTCCTCATTGGTTTCAGCCTGTGGGTCTATGTATGGGCAGGGATGGTCACGATTTCGATCGCGGCCGTCTCTTATGGTAGCAGTTTCTGGCCCGTGCTGGCCGAACATCCCGCGCTCGCCTCGCTCGGCGTTATCTGGTTGCTGACCTTGCTCAACATTGCAGGAACGCGTCAGGCTGGGGCTTTTCAGCTTGTGACGACGGTCATCAAACTGGTGCCATTGCTGGTCGTGGTCGGACTGATCGCTTATGTCGCCGGCAGCACGGGCGCCCAAACCGTGACGCCGCTTCCGAAAGACGGCCTTTCGCTTTCGCTGGTTAATCAGGCTGCAGCACAGACACTTTAGGCCATGCTCGGTTTTGAATCGGCCTGCCTTGCCGCGTCGCGGGTCGCGAACGCACAAAAAGTGATCCCGCGTGCCACGCTGGTCGGGGCAGGACTGACGGGTCTTTTCTATCTGATTGTCTGTTCGGGGATCGCGCTGATGCTTCCCGCAGACAAGGTGTCAGGTTCAAATGCGCCATTTGAGCTGTTCGTCGCAACCTATTGGAGCAGCGGCCCTGCTGCATTCATTGCTGCCTTTGCCGCGATAAGCGCGATTGGCGCGGTCAATGGCTGGATCCTTGTCGAAGGCGAAGTGCCGCGCGACATGGCGGAACGCGGCATGATGCCAGCCTTTTTCGCGCGCAATAACCGTTGGGGGACGCCGGCAATCTCGCTGTTTGTTTCCAGCCTGCTTGCCAGTTTGCTGATCTGGTCGAATTCGAGCAAGTCGATGGGGGCGCTGTTTACCTATACCGCGCTTCTGACCACGTCGGTGGTTCTTTGGCTGTATCTTGTGGTGGCAATCATTGCATGGAAACGGAGGCTGGCGCGGCCGGTGGCGGCACTGGGTATCGCTTTCTGCTTCTGGAGCCTCTGGGGTGCAGGCCTCACCATTTCGCTTTCGAGCATTGCCCTGATGCTGGCAGGCCTGCCGCTTTATTGGTGGGCGCGGCGCGAGGCGGGCACTCAACAGAATTGACGGCAAGGTCGCCGCACGCGCTTTGCCTGCACTTGCTCCTATCGAAGCCCGCCTACCGAAACCCTCAATCGCCACACATATAGAGGCCATTCACCGGGCCACGATAAGCACCATTGCCCAGAACGGGCCGCGCCGACCAGAGTTGGTCGAGGCTCATATTGCCGTGCATGATGTCACCGCCGGCCAGCCCAAACTTGCGCTCCAACCCCTTGGGGCTGAGGATCTGCTGGCCCAGGATCGACGCGCGGAAACCTGGCGCATAGGCCTCAACGGTATCGATGATCGTATCTGCCGCCTTTCCTTCTTCAGCATCCCAGTTGCGGCCATCGGGCAGTTCGGGTGCGAATTGCTGGCAGAAAAGGCTGGCGACATGCTGGCCCGGCGGGGCAAGGCTATCATCGACGGTCGATGGGATCAGAATTTCGACGATCGGGCGCTTGGACCAACCATAACGTTTTGCGTCCAAGAAAGCCTCGTCCATGTAATCGAGGGTTGGCGCGATGATGATCCCGGACTGGTGATGCTCCCCTGCTTCGGGGAGGCAGGTAAAGCGCGGCAGTTCGGAGAGTGCCACATTCATCCGGAAGGTACCGCTGCCTACCTTGAAGCCCTTAATGCGGCGCTTGTATTCGGCGCTCAGGTCGGAGTCGTCGAACATCTTTCCGTAAAGAAGTTTGGGGCCGACATTGGAAACGACCCGGCTGGCGATCACTTCCTCGCCGCTTTCAAGGCGAACGCCCGCGACCTTGCCGCCGTCGACCAATACGCGGTCGACCGGGCTTTCCAGACTGATTTCGACGCCCAGATCTCGGCAAACCTTGGACATGATCTGCGTGATCGCGCCCATGCCGCCGACGCTGTGCCCCCAAGCGCCTTTCTTGCCATTTACCTCCCCGAAAACATGGTGAAGCAGGACATAGGCGCTGCCCGGAGTGTCTGGGCTGGCATAATTGCCGACAACAGCATCAAAACCGAAGGCGGCCTTTACAGCTTCGCTTTCGAACCAACCGTCAAGCAGCGTGCGTGCCGACTTGGTAAACAGGTCAAGCACGTCACGCTGCCGCTCGATCGGAAGGCCTGCCAGCTTGCGACCCTGAAGGGCT